>NZ_JBSHMS010000011.1:0-191728 GCF_053645575.1 Nocardia sp. NPDC055321 | reverse complement strand
CGGCGAATGCCGGGCGGGCCGAATCACACCGCTGCCGGATCAGTGCGCGAACGCCGCCGTACCCGCGGCCTTCTCACCCGCCGCGCGGCGACCGGGCAGGAACGCCGCGACGACCGCGCCGACGGCGACGATGCTCGCGCCGACCCAGACCGCGGGGATCAGGCCGTCGACGTAGCTCTGCGGGTCGGTGTAGGAGCCGTGCGAGGCGAACACCGAGGCCAGGATCGCCACGCCCAGGGCCACGCCCACTTCGCGAATCGTGCTGTTGGTGCCCGAGGCCATCCCCTGATCGGCCGCGCTCGCGCTGGACATGACGACCGTCGCGGCGGGCGCGAAGGTCAGGCCCATGCCGACGCCACCCATGATGAACGGCAGCACCAGCGAGCCGTAGGCGACATCGGTGCTCGTGATCAGCGCCATCCAGCCGAGCGCACCGGCGAGCAGGACCTGGCCGGTGGCGACCAGCACGCGCGGGCCGACCCGGTCGACGAACAGTCCGGCGAGCGGGGCCACCACCATCGGGGCCATCGTCCAGGGCATGGTGCGCACCCCGGCCTCGAAGGGGCTGTAGCCCTTGACGACCTGGAAGAACTGGGCCAGCAGGAAGATCGATCCGAAGACACCGACCGAGAAGGTGAGCATGGTGGTGTTGATCAGGCTGAAGCCGCGATCGGCGAACAGGCGCAGCGGCAGCATCGGGTCCGGGGTACGGCGCTCCCACACGATGAAGGCCGCGAAAAGCGCCGCGCCGCCGAGCAATCCGCCGAGCACCGGGGCCGAGGTCCAGCCGTCGTCCGCGCCGTGAATGACGCCCCACACCACCGCGAGCACGCCGCCGGCCGACAGCAGCAGGCCGGCGATGTCCAAACGCCTTGTGCTGCCGAAGGATTCACCGAGCACCCGGGCGACGAACGGGAGCGCCAGAATGCCGATGGGCACGTTCAGCCAGAAGATCCACTGCCAGCTCAGCCCGTCCACGACCGCGCCGCCCACGACCGGGCCGAGCGCGACGCCGAGTCCGGCGATGCCGCCCCAGATGCCGATGGCCGCGCTGCGGATCTTCTCCGGCACCGCCGCGGACAGCAGCGGCAGTGACAGCGGCAGCACCGCCGCCGCCCCCAGCCCCTGCACCGCCCGCGCCGCGATCAGCATCCACGGCTCGCTGGCCACCGCGCAGGCCGCCGACGCCGCGGTGAACACCGCGATCCCGATCAGGAACAGCCGCCGCCGCCCGATGCGGTCGCCGAGCGCCGACGCGGTCAGGATCAGCGAGGCGAACGAGAGCGTGTAGGCGTTGACGAACCACTGCAGGTCCGACAGCGAGGCGCCGAGCTCGGTCCGGATCACCGGCAGCGCGTTGGTGACCACCAGGTTGTCCAGCGTCACCATGAACATCGGAATACCCACGGCGACCAGCACCGCGGCCAGGGACCGCGGCGGCTTGCCGTCCGCCGTTGCCCCCGAGGACTTTTCGAGTGTCGAAGTCATGACCAACCCTTGTTGTTATCGACTGATAACTAGAGAGTATGCATCCACTGATAACAAGTCAACAGGCAACCGGTGCCCGGACCCGGCTTCGAAACGGTCGCTCGCTTCCCCGCGCCACACCCGAGCGCGGGACTCCCTACACCCGCGACTCGCCCCACATCCCCCGTCCGCACCCGATAGGCTCGGCAACCACAAGTCCACGAACATGTTTGGGGTGATTCCAATGACCACCGTCGTCGAAGAACTCGTAACCAAACTGCGGGCACTGGCCGAGCAGCGGTCCGACGTGGTGCAGTTGTTCTCCGGGTTCAGCGACAGTGAGCTCGACGCGTTTCCGGTGCCGGTGGCCGAGCCGGAGCGGTCGCTGCTACGGCAGGTCGGCGGGTTACTGGTGGAGGGCGAGTACTTCGGGCCGGGGCACGAGCGGCGGGCGCTGGACGAGCCGCCGAGCTGGGAGGGCGCGGTCGGCGGGGAGTCCGACACCGGACCGAAAGGTTCGGCGCTGCAGCTGTATATGGCTCGCGGCTCGGGCGACCACTACTTCGTGGACATCGACCGCGAGACCGGCCACTGGGGCCCGATCCTGGGCAGCTCCCCCGACTTCGACGCCACCCTGGCCCTGCAGGCCCGCTCCCTGGTCGAGTGGTGGACGGCCCTGGCCGCCGGGATCGACGCCACTCCCCCCGACGAGGACTACGAGTTCGACGACGTCCTGGACAACGAGAACCCCCACCTGGCCGCCGCCCTCTACCCCTGGGACCACCGCCACTCCGAGGCCAAGCCGGTCCCCGTCACCGACCTGGTAGGCGACCTGGATCCCGAAGAGCGCCAACACTTCACCGACCTGCCCGACGACACCCTGGCCATCGACCTGGAGGCCGTGACCCCGCCCGCCCTCCTGGACGTCCGGGTCTCCGAACACAGCGAGCGCCGAGCCAACGGCCGCTTCCTGCTGATCACCAAACCCGAGCGCTAACCGAGCGGCGCGGTAATGGGGCTACCTCGCTCGAGCGGTGACGGCGGCCTCGACCGGCAAGTATGCATTGACTGATAACATGGTCGGGCGAGGACCAACCCCAGTGACGAGGAGCCCGGCCGGCCATGAGGACCACCCGAACGCGAATGACCGCCAGTGAGCGCGGCGAGCAGGTGCTCGAGGCCGCCCTGTCCGCGTTCGCCGAATCCGGTTACGCCGCAACGAAAACCGACGAGATCGCGCGGCGGGCGGGAGTGTCGCAGCCGTACGTGATCCGGCTGTTCGGGACCAAGCAGCAGCTGTTCCTGGCCGCGCTGCGGCTCAGTTGCGACCGGATCGAGGAGGTCTTCCGGACGGCGGTCGAGCAGGCGCCGGCCTCCGCGACGCCCGAGGAGAAGCTGTACGCCATGGGGCAGAGCTACAACATCTTCCTCACCGACCGGACCCGGCCGCTCATGCTGTTGCACGGGTTCGCGGCCAGCGCGGACCCGGAGATCGGCAACGAGGTGCGGGCGCGCTTCGGGCGCATCTACGACCTCGCGCGCGAGGCGACCGGGGCGTCGGTGGCCGAGGTACGCCGGTTCATCGCCACCGGGATGCTGCTCACCGACCTGACCGCCATGCAGGTGGTCGGCCCCGACGCGGTGCCCGCGCCCTGGGCACAGGAGATGCTGTCCGATCTGGAATCGAACGGGGACTGAGCTTTCCGGGTCCCGCTCGCACTCGCTCAGTCTCCCGGGAACAGCCCCCGCAGTCCCTGCTCGAGCTGCCGGACGTTCTGCAGGTTCTTGCCGTAGTCGACGACCGTGCCCGGGAAGGCCGGCCGGCTCTCGATACGCACCTCGGTGCGGCCGTCGCCCAGGGACAACACGGTCGCGGAAAGCCGTTCCCCCCAGCTCTTCCAGGAGAACCCCGTGCGGGCCTCGATCCGGCCCGCGATCGTGTCGCGCCGGGTGACCCGCGCGCCGGAGCCCTGGATGAGATGGTCCACGGCTTCGAACACCGCGGGCGGTTCCGCGCTCAGAACCGTCGAGACCTGCTGGCGGACCGGCGCGTTCGTGGCGGCCTCGCCGCCGATCCGGCGCGCCGATCGAATGCTGATCGTGCCCAGCAGCAGCGACATGATCGCCCCGAACAGCAGTCCGCCCACCACGCCCACCACGACGGCTCCGCCGAGCCCGACCCCGAGTATCGCGGTGTAGCCGGCCATGAGAACACCGAACAGCGGGGCCGTCCGGACGAAGATTCTGGTGTAGACACGCGTTGAATCACTCACCGCAGTACCCTACCCGCGAGTAGGTCAGGCCCGCGCCGAGGCGGACGGCCGACGGGGCACCCGCAGACCCGGACATACCCGACGAGCTGCGGAAACACGCGGGATACGTTGCGGGGCAGGGGTATGGACGCCGCCTAGTCTGTGCGCCATGACGACCTCCCAGCAGACACTCATCGCCCCCGGCGCCTGGACCCTGGACACCGCGCATTCGGCGGTGCACTTCACCGTCAAGCATCTCGGCATCTCGAAGGTCCGGGGCCGGTTCAACCATTTCGACGCCGCCTTCGTGGTGGACCAGGACGGCGCCGCCGCGATCGAGGCCACCGTCTACTTCGACTCCTTCGACACCGGCAACGAGTTCCGCGACAACTACGTGCGCGGCGCCGACATCCTCGATGTCACCAAGATCCCGCACCTGACCTTCCGGGTGCCCGAACCGGTGGCCATCACCGACGAGTTCGACGTCACCGGCCTCAGCACGATCGGCGACGTCAGCAAGCCGGTCACCCTGCACGTGGAATGGGGTGGGGTGCAACTGTTCCCGCTCGACAACAAGAACCACGCCGGCTTCGCCGCCCGGGGCACGATCGACCGCAGCGCGTTCGGGATCGCCCCCGGCATCCCGACCATGCTGGTGAGCGACACCATCGAGATCGAGCTCGACATCCAGCTGATCGAGCCCGGCAACTGACCCACACCGTGGCGGCGGTGCGATCGCCCCGCCATCACGGTTCCCGAGATCGGGCGCGGGCCGGGGAGGTCAGCGGGAGGCGGGCACCTCCGTCGGCGGATTCGGGGAGGTGATGGGGGCCTCGGGGGCCGTGTCGATCGTGACTTCGCCGGTCCGGAGGTACCGCAGGACAGCGGTGTTGAGCACGGGATTGGGGCGGGTGAAGTTGCCGTGGTCGCCGCCCTCCACCCAGATGATGTCGCCGCCGAGGGCCGCGGCGAGGCCGGGGGCGCCGGAGGTGGCCGGGTCGTGGCGGCTCTGCACCAGCAGGGGGCGTACCGCCAGGCGAGTGCCGTCGACATGCACGCGGCGGGTGGTCTGCGGCCATGCGGCACAGGTGATTCCGGACCGCACCACCGCCGCCTGTTGGAGGTAGGGGTTCGTCTCGGTCAGCAGGGTGGCGGCGGTCGCGGTCAGCGCGGCGAGGTTCAGCCCGCTGTCCTCGTTGCAGCGCGTGGCGTCCCGCATCCACGCGGACGTCGGATCACCGACGATGGGCGGGCGGGCGAGGAAATCGAGGAACCGGGTCTCACCCGGGTCGTCGCGGTACTCGCGCATCCCCTGCGCCAGGTACGGCCACTGGCTGCGGGAGTACGCGGCGAAGGTGGTGGCCGCGACGGTGGCCGACCCCCAGCCGCCCGATTGCGCCGCGGACTGACGCTTCCACTCCGCGAGCACATCCGCCCGCGTCGGGCCGAGCCCGTAGATCGCGTCGTTGGCCGCGATCCAGTCGAAGATCGCGTCGAGCCGCTCGTACACGCCGACGGGCACATCCGCCACCTGGTCGACCCAGCTCACGTCCGGATCCACGTTGGAGTCCAGCACCATCCGGCCGACGTGCTCGGGGAAAAGGGTCGCGTACACCGCGCCGAGGTAGGTGCCCCAGGAGATACCGAGGAAGTCGATCCGATCCACCGCGAGCGCCCGGCGGACCTGGTCCATGTCCCGGGCGACGGACTCGGTGGTGACGGTCGCGGGATAGCCGGGCCGATCCAGCTCGCACGCGGCCCGATCGGTCACCAGCACGACGTCCAGCGCGGAGGTGCAGTGCAGCGGCGTGGACCAGCGCAGGCCGCGCGGCTGCACCGCGATCAGATCCCACTCCCGCAGCTGCGGCACCCGCGTGGCGGCGCCGGTCCAGAAACTCAGCGCGTCACCGCCGGGGCCGCCGGGATTGCCGAACAGCATGCCCCGGCTGCGGGCCGGGTCCAGCGCCGGTATCCGGCTGACCGTGACCTCGATCCGCGGACCGTCCGGATCGGCGTAGTCCCTCGGCACCGATACCGTTGCGCACGAAGCCTTTTCGGCGCCGGACCCGGCCGGGCACGCGACCCACTCCAGCCCCGGAGCCGGCTCCGCACCGGCCGGCGCGCCCGGCAACAGCGCCGCGGCGCCCAGCAGCGCGGTCAGCGCCACACCTCGTCCGCCCGACACCAGCGAACGCCCACGTCCCACCCGCATGCCTGCTCCCCTCCCGAGCCCACGACCATGGTGAATCCCTCGAACGGTATCCACCGGCGAGCGGATTCCGTCCGAGGTGTGACTTACTTCGCGTGTTGCACGCGCGAGCTCGCGTAGAGGCAGATCGACGCGGCCGCGGCCAGGTTCAGACTCTCGGCCCGGCCGCGAATAGGAATGCGGATGCGATGATCCGCCTGCCGGGCGACCTCGGGATCGAGCCCGTGCGCCTCGTTGCCGAAGAGCCAGGCGACCGGACCGCGCAGGATGTCGTCGGCCTCGTCGAGGTCGACCTCCCCCTTGGCCGCGGTGGCCAGCACCGTGATGCCCGCCGCGCGCAGCGCGTGCAGGACGGCCTCGATATCGCGGTCCCGGGCGATCGGCACGTGGAACAGACTCCCGGCCGCCGCGCGCACGCTCTTGCCGTTGTGCGGATCGACCGAATCACCGGCCAGCACGACACCGTTCGCGCCCACCGCGTCGGCGACGCGGATCAGCGTGCCCGCGTTGCCCGGGTCGGACATGGCGACCGGAACCGCGAGCAGCCGCGGCGCGGTGGCCAGGATGTCGCGCACCGGCACGTCGATCTGCTTGCAGACCGCGACCAGGCCGGGCGGGGTCACCGTCTCGCCGAGCGCTTCCGCGGCCCGATCGCTCACCAGCGTGGTGCGCACGCCCATGGCGGCCGCGCCCGCGACCAGTTCGGTCTCGCGACCGGCGGCCTTCAGCGAGTAGAACAGTTCCTCGACATGACCCGTATCCAGCGCGGACGCAACGGAATTGGGCCCCTCGGCCAGGAACAGGCCGGATTTGCGCCGCACCGGCGCCCGATGCAGCTTGACAGCGGAAACGACCCGCGGATTGCGCTCGGAGAGCGCTTCCACGGGTCGTTCCGAATGCTGTTGCGTTGTCACGCAGCGGCAGCTTACGCAGCCGGGGCGTTGACGTCGGCCGGCAGCGCGGCCTTCGCGATGGCGACCAGACCGGCGAACGCGGCGGCGTCGGAGACAGCCAGCTCGGCGAGGATCTTGCGGTCGACCTCGACACCCGCGGCCTTGAGGCCCTGGATGAAGCGGTTGTAGGTCATGTCGTTCAGACGCGCGCCGGCGTTGATACGAGCGATCCACAGCTTGCGGAAGTCACCCTTGCGCGCGCGGCGGTCGCGGTAGGCGTAGGTGAGCGAGTGCAGCTGCTGTTCCTTGGCCTTGCGGTACAGCCGCGAGCGCTGGCCGCGGTAGCCCTTGGAGGCCTCGAGAACGGAACGGCGCTTCTTCTGAGCGTTGACGGCCCTTTTGACGCGTGCCACTTGTCAGTCCTTGATCGATTGGGCGGGCGCAGAATACGCGCCCGAAGTTAGTCGGGGATGGCGTTCGAGAACGCGAGGTGCTTACGCGGCCTTAGAGGCCGAGCAGCTTCTTGACGCGCGGGACGTCCGCCTTCGCGACGACCTCCGTGCCGTCCAGACGACGAGTCCGGGTGGACGGCTTGTGCTCGAGCAGGTGGCGACGGTTCGCCTGCTGACGCAGCAGCTTGCCCGCACCGGACACCTTGAATCGCTTCGAGGCGCCGCTGTGCTTCTTCATCTTCGGCATGGAATCCTCAATCTGTCTCGTGCCGGAGGCGCGCCGAAGCGCGCTTCCGCCAATGCTGTTCGTTATTACTGCGGCGGGGTGGCAGCCGGAGCCGGAGCGGCCTCGGGAGCCGGGGCCTGCGCCGGGGCCGCGGGCGCCGGCGCACTGCTGCGCTGCGGTGCCGAGCTGGCCTCGTTCTGAGCCTTCACCCGCGTCTTCGCGCCCTTGTGCGGGGCGAGGACCATGGTCATGTTTCGGCCGTCCTGCTTGGCCGAGGTTTCGACGAAACCGAGATCGGCGACGTCGGAGGCCAGCCGCTGCAGCAGCCGGAAACCGAGTTCCGGCCGGGACTGCTCACGACCACGGAACATGATCGTGACCTTGACCTTGGATCCGGCCTCGAGGAAGCGAACGACGTTGCGCTTCTTGGTCTCGTAGTCGTGATCGTCGATCTTCGGTCGGAGCTTCTGCTCCTTGATCACGGTCTGGACCTGGTTCTTCCGGGACTCACGCGCCTTCTGCGCGGTCTCGTACTTGAACTTGCCGTAGTCCATGATCTTGCAAACGGGTGGACGCGCGTCCGGTGCCACCTCGACCAGGTCGAGGTCGGCCTCCATGGCGACGCGTAGTGCATCTTCAACACGCACGATCCCGACCTGCTCACCACCCGGTCCGATGAGGCGGACCTCGGGTACGCGGATGCGATCGTTGATGCGAGTCTCAGTGCTGATGGGGCCTCCTAGGTCAAGCGGTTCGTCAACGACCGCAAGCAATAACTGCAACCCCAATTTCAACACGAAAGCCCCGGGTTGGTATTTCTCCAACACGGGGCCCGAGTCGACCGGTCCGCGACGCAAACTACTCGCATCACGTCTGTACAGGGCAAACCCTCACAGATGACTCACCAGAAAATGGTGAGCGACCGGACCGCCAACCTGGTTCGAGACCGGCAGACGGTGGGAGTCGGGCTCCACTTGATGCCCTGAACCGGAGTCCGGGGCGGTCGTCGCAGGAGAGTCTAACAGCCCGCGGCCGAACCGCCGAATCGGCCGCCCCCTCGACCATTGACAACCCGCTCGATGCCATGCTCTACCCATGAGCGAGGCGTCTTTGAACGAGCGGGAATCGGACCTCATCGAGGGCGAGGCCGTGCGTGAGCTGGCCGAGATCCCGGCGGTCGAGGTTATCAGCCGCGCGGCCGTCATGCTGATGAGTTCCGCGGCCGAGAAGCTCGGGCTCGGCGAGGCCGACCCGTCCACCAGCCCGCACCTGGATCTGGACGAGGCGCGCCGGGTCATCACCGCGCTGGCCGGTCTGGTCACCGCGTCGGTGGAGTACCTGGGCCCGCACGCCGGTCCGATCCGCGAAGGTCTGCAGTCGCTGCAGCGCGCGTTCCGTGAGGCGTCGGCGCATCCGGACGCGCCGGGCCAGGGGCCGGGCGAGAAGTACACCGGCCCGGTCTACTGATACTCCCGCCCGCTAGTTCGCGTCCGCGCGGATGGCCCGGACGATGATGTCCGCGACGCCGCTCATCCCTTCCAGGGTGGGGTGGTACGGGATCAGGGTCTGGGTCGCGAGCAGCGGGTCGAACCAGCGCTCGCCGGGGGCGGCGCACATGTCGTGGCCGATGGACCCCGCGCGGGTGTCGATGTAGGTCGCCCCGTTGGCCGCGGCCTCGCGCGCGACGACGGTGTTGAGGCGATCGAAGGCCCGCTGCACCACGGCCGCGTCCTGCGGGCGCAGGCCGGGCAGTTCGGCGCAGCCGCCGTCGCGGACATAGGTCGGCCAGCCGTCGACGTAGATCTTCGCGTTCGGCGCCAGCGCCGAGATCTGTTGCAGCGCGGTGGCATACGAGCCCGCGATGGCGTCGATGCTCGTGTCCCACGCCGGATCGGCGCACTGCTTCGCACCGGCCAGGTGGCAGCTCAGGATGTAGGTCGTCATGGCGGCGTCGTTCGCGCCGATGTGCACGGTAACCAGCTTCGTCGCCGGGCCTAGCGCGTCGAACTGCGGCGCGATGCCCGCGCCCTGCGAGGTCGTGAGATGCGGAATCTTCGCCGAGCTGCAGCTGCGGTCGTCCAGGTTCACACCGAGGGCGGCGGCGACCAGCTTCGGGGTGTTGGCGGTCGACCGGATGCACTGCAGCGGCGCGCCCGCGTCGAACTTCTGCACACCGGTCGTGGCGGCGCCCGAGTCACCGAGGGCCACGTACTCGGCGCCGCCGCCGGCCGGGGCGGCGAGGGCGGGCGCGGGGTACGCGGCGGCGGCGAGGGCGCACAGTCCGGCCGCGAGTGCGCCTCGGCGCCAAGGGTTTCGGCGGGTCGTCGTCATTGTCGTTCCCTCGTCTTCGTCGCTCGTTCCGGAATTAAAGTGGTACGATTCGGTTTCAGTTTGATTGTGACGCAGGTTACTCGCCGGGCGGACCGGCCGCAAGCATGGACACGTGTTCGGTCACAAGAGCATTCGCGCCGCCGCGGCGCGCGTCACGATCCTGTCGGTGGGCCGTGCCATGCTCGAGCCATGACCCACGCATCCCCTTCCGCGAACGCAACGGAGGGTCCGGATACATGGTGATTGCCGAACAGTTGCCTGCAAACCGGGGAGTGCCCCTGTTCGACAATGCGGCGCGATCGACAGCGCTGGAAAATCGCTATTGCCAGCCGATAGCCGAATTCCCGCCGACGCGTCAAAGTAAGCATCCGGGAATGGGTTTCGCGACACCCGCGACAAAAGCCTTGGCGCGTTCGCGACCACCCTGGTTGGATGCCGGTGTGCCGCCCGATCATGCGGAATGCATCTCGGGTGCTGCATACTACGACGCGGGTGGCGGCAGCCGCCCGCATACCGAGATCACGAACTCTTCGGGGGTTGTACATGATTGACTCCATTTCCCGCGGGACCGCCTCCCATCGGCGCCGCCGGGCACTCGTCCCGGCCATGGTCGCGGCAGCGGCCCTGTTCGGCGCACTGGTGACGGGCTGCACCTCGGACTCCGAATCCAGCACCACCTCTTCGGCTCCCGCCACGGGCCCGCTCCCCGAGGGCGGCCAGCTGGTGGCCGAGTGCTCGCGCACCACCCAGACCCTGCAGTCGGTCCACCTGGACCTGAAGGTCACCGACATCCCCAACCTGCCGGTGGACTACGTCAAGGCCGACATCACCAACCAGCCGCAGGGTGAGGGCCAGGCGGTCGGCGAGGCCAAGGTCCGGGTCAAGGAAGGCGACACCAACTGGACCGAGACCAAGTTCCTCGTGGTGGACAAGACCCTGTACGCCGGTGACGGCTCCAAGTACGCCCCCGTCGGCCCCGCCGAGAAGATCTACGATCCGGGCGTGATCCTGGACAAGGACAAGGGCATCGCCCACGTCATCGCGCAGGTGCAGAACCCGAAGGTGGAGGCCCGCGAGACCATCGACGGCGTGAACACCGTCCGCGTCACCGGCACCATCGACGCCTCGGTCATCGACCCGGTCGTCCCGCGCATCGGCCAGCAGGCCGGCGTCCTGCCGATCACCCTGTGGATCGCCGATGTCGCGCCGCCGACCACCTCGGTCGCGGCCCGTCCCTCCGAGGAGGCCTCCCCCGGCACCGGCCCGAACCTGGTTCGCGCCGTCGTCACCAAGGATTCGGGCAACATCAAGCTGACGCTGTCCGGCTGGGGCAAGGACGTCAACGTCGTCAAGCCCGCGGGCTAGGCCCTAGCTGCCCGCTCCCCCTGGGAGCACCGGTCCGGGAAAGCGCCACGGCGGCAACGACTGCCGAGCGCGGTCCCGGACCGGCTGTCGTCTCGGGCCGCGGTGGCGTCCGGCCCCGCACGGCCCGGCAAGATCACGGCCCGCCGGCCGGCAAGATCGCACGGCCGCTCGACGGCGGCGCAAGCGTTTATTCAGTGAAATGCAAGGCGCTACACGCACGATAACCACACAACGCTCGAAAGCGGTGTGTGCGTTAGGCATCAGGGGTAGCTAGGAACCCTGATCGGCCCGACAGGCAGCCGGTCAGACATGGAGGAATGAGATGACGAACGACCGCCCGGATACGCAGGAGCGGGAACTCCGTCCACCTCCGCCCTCGGGGCCACCGCCGGTGTCGAACGTCTGGGTCTACAACGGCAAAGCCTACGACCTGAGCGACTGGATCTCCAAGCATCCCGGCGGCGAGTTCTTCATCGGCCGCACCAAGAACCGGGACATCACCTCGATTATCGGTTCGTACCACAAGAATCCGGAAGGCATCGCGAAGCTGATCGAGCGATACGCGCTCAATCGGCAGGCGCTGCCGGAGGACATTCACCCCAAGGCGAACGCGCCCGACTTCCTTTTCAAGGAAGGCTTCGACAGCTGGCGCGATACCCCCAAGTACCAGTTCGACAATAAAGACGACCTGCTGCACCAGGTGAAGAAGCGGCTCAAGGATCCGGTGCTGGCCGCGCGCGTCAAGCGCATGGACACCATCTTCAACGTCGTGGTCGCGACGCTCGCGGTGCTGTACTTCGCGGTGCAGGGCCTGCGCCTGTGGGACACCAGCTGGATGCCGTTGCCGGTCTTCGTGATCGCGATGGTCCTGCTGCGCAGCTCGCTGGCGGGCTTCGGCCACTACGCGATCCACCGTGCCCAGAAGGGCATGAACAAGATCTGGGTCAACGCCTTCGACCTCAATTACGTCGCACTGGCTTTCGTGACCGCCGACGGTCACGCGCTGCTGCACCACCCGCACACCCAGAGTGAAGTCGACATCAAGAAGAACGTCTTCACCATGATGATGCGAATCCCCAGGCTGTACCGGGTCCCGGTGCACACCATGCACAAGTTCGGGCACACCGTGACCGGCATGATCATGCGCCTGCTGGACGTCTGCCGGCTCACCCGCAAGGTGGGCATCAAGGACATGTACGGCACCTGGGGCGGCGCGCTGCCGCACTTCATCGGATCGTTCGGCGTGCGCTTCCTGCTCGTGGGCGAGCTCGTCGTGTTCACCCTGGCGGGCGACTTCTGGGCCTGGGCACTGCAATTCGTGCTCACCATGTGGATCAGCACCTTCCTCGTCGTGGCCAGCCACGACTTCGAGGTGGAGACCGAGCACATCGAGACCAATACCGAGGACTGGGGCATCAACCAGCTCGAGCAGGCCTACGACCTCAAGGTCATCGGCAATCGCTACGTCGACTGCTTCCTGTCCGCGGGCCTGAGCTCGCACCGAGTCCACCATGTGCTGCCCTATCAGCGCAGTGGCTTCGCCAATATCGCGACCGAGGACGTATTGCGCGAAGAGGCAGCCAAATTCGATGTCGAATGGCTGCCGGCGAAGAGTTTCTTCACGGATCGCTTTCCGAAGCAGATCCGAACGTACATTCTCTCGGCATCGGATGAAGCGAAAGAACGGGAGTGGGGCTTCTTCCGCGAGCATTTCGCGCCATCGGCCTTGAAGACCTGTGTCGTCTACACCGCGCAGGGATTCTCCGGAATCGGCACTGTCTGAATCGATTTCGCCGGTCGTTAACGCAATAGCGCAGCAGCGCAATATCTTTATCGAAAGAAGGGGAGTAATTTCGTGTCTATCACCATTGACGAGGGCGCCCTGCGTCCCACCGCGCTGAACCGCCACCACGGCTCGAGCGAGCGTTACGACCGGGTCGAGGGGCTGGTCGAGCGGGTCCTGCCGCCCGCACCGCCGTCCACCGTCGGCGTAATCGAAAGCATCGCAACGGGTTCGCCCGCCCCGAGTGTAGATCAGGCCGAGGCCGCTCGCCGGGTGGCCGAGCGATTCACCGATCCCGCTCAGCAGGCACGCATCCCGCGGGTCTACCAGAAGACCCGGATCACCACCCGCCGCCTGGCCATCGACCCGCTGGACCCGCAGTTCCTGCCGTTCAGCCGGCGGCCGGCCACCATCCGCGAGCGCATGAACCTGTTCTACGAGCACGCGGTACCGCTCGCGGTCGACGTCGCGGGCCGGGCCATCGCCGGAATCGATGACCCCGCAACCGATCTCGGAATGCTGATCTTCGTCACCAGCACCGGGTTCATCGCGCCGGGCGTCGACGTCGCGGTCGTCAAGCAGCTCGGGCTGTCCCCCACCGTGAACCGGATGGTCATCAATTTCATGGGCTGCGCCGCCGCCATGAACGGCATGCGCGCCGCGGTGGATTACGTTCGGGCGCACCCGGACAAGAAGGCCATGGTGATCTGCCTCGAGCTCAGCTCGGTGAACGCGGTCTTCGACGACGACATCAACGACGTCATCACGCACAGCCTCTTCGGCGACGGCTGCGGCGCGGTCGTGATCGGCGCCGGCCAGGTGCACCAGCAGCTGGCCCCCGGCAAGATCGTCATCCGCGGCGGCTTCAGCCACCTGTTCGACGACGCGGAGGACGGAATCGTCCTGGGTGTCAACGACAACGGCATCACCTGCGAGCTGTCGGAGAACCTGCCGCAGTACATCTACCGCGGCGTGGATCCGGTCATCACCGAGATGCTGCGCGCGCACGGGCTACGCAAGTCCGACGTCGATCTGTGGGCCATCCACCCGGGCGGCCCGAAGATCATCGAGGAGTCGGCCAAGTCGCTCGGCATCGACGCCGAACAGGCCGCCGCGGTGAGCTGGGATGTGCTGGCGCGCTACGGCAACATGCTCAGCGTCTCGCTCATCTTCGTGCTCGAGCAGATGGTGGCCCAGGCCGAGACCGACAAGCCCATCTCCACCGGCGTCGCGTTCTCCTTCGCCCCCGGCGTCACGCTCGAGGGCATCCTGTTCGACATCGTCCGGCACTGAACCGCCGGCATCGACGCGAACATTCGTTCCGAAAGAGCGCAGTAACAATGCAACTCATCAGATTCCTCATCTCGATTTCGTGGGTACGGATCGCGGCGGTCACCGCCACGGGCCTGGTATGCGGCATCGCCAACACCTTCCTGGTGATGCTGATCCGCGGCATCGTCTCGCCCGAACCGCCGCCGTACGTGCACGTCGGGAACTTCGCCCTCACGGCGGTGGTGATCCTGGTGAGCGGCGTGCTGTCGCAGGTGCTGCTGATCCGGCTGGCGCAGGACGCCATCTACCGGCTGCGCGCGGAGCTGAGCTCGAGCATCGTCTCGGCTCCGCTGGAGCACCTCGAACGGCTCGGCATGCACCGGCTCATGGCCACCCTGACCGAGGACGTGCGGGCGCTGTCGCAAGCGGTGACGGCGATTCCGAGCATCGTGGTCGACGTCGCCACCATCGTCGGCTGCTTCGTCTTCCTGCTGGTGCTGTCGGGTCCGATCTTCGCCATCACGGTGGCGGGCACCCTGATCGGCATCGCCTGCGTCGAGATCTTCCTCAAGCGGGTGCGCCGGCTCTACCAGGAGGCGCGCGAGAACGAGGACGTGCTGCTGCGGTCCTTCCAGGCCGTGACCCTGGGCATCAAGGAGCTCAAGCTGCACCGCGGCCGGCGCCGGGACTTCATGGACCGGCATCTGCTCGGCTCGGCGGCGACCCTGCGCGGGCAGAACATCGAAGCGGCGTCGAAGTTCTCGATCGGGCAGGGCCTCGGGCAGCTGCTGCAGCTGGCCACGATGGGCTTGATCCTGTTCGTGATCGCCAAGGCGCTGAACGTGCCCGGGCCGGTCATGTTCGGGTACGTGCTGGTCACGACCTTCCTGTCGATGCCGATGCAGAACTTCATGCACCGGATTCCGGACCTGCTGCGCGGTGACGTGGCGCTGGCCAAGATCCGCGGCATGAACCTGTCCATGGAGACCATGCACAACGAGAACGAGCTGCCGTACTCCGATCGGCCGCTGGTCGATTCGGCGCGGCTCGAGCTCGCCGGGGTCGGGTACACGTATCGGTCCGAGGCGCCCGCGCCGTTCCCGACACCGGGCGCGCCCGACGGCACCGGACCGCATCCGGGTGGCAGGCCGCCGCGGCCGGGAGCCCAGCCCCGGCGTGAAAAGGGCGGCGCGGCAGCGCATCCCGGCGACGGTGGCGCGCATCCCGTTGGCGCACAGCACCATCCGGGTCAGGCTCCCGCGCACCCGGCCGGGGCTCCGGCGCATCCGGCGGGCGCTCCCGCGCATCCGGCGGGCGCGCACGGTCCGGGCGGGCATCCCGCGGGGCCCGAGGGTCATCCCGGGCATCCGGGCGGGCGGCCGCCGCATCGCGGTGGGCATCCGGCCGGGCCGGATGTGAACGGGCACCGGTTCGTCGAGCACAGCGGACACGACGCGCGGCCGGCGCCGCTCGGTCATCCGCCGCTCGAGGGGAACGGCGAGGGGTTCGCGCTGGGGCCGATCGACCTGGTCTTCGAACCCGGGCAGGTGTCGTTCATCGTGGGCGGCAACGGCAGTGGCAAGTCCACGCTCGCCAAACTGCTCACCGGGCTCTACGTGCCGCGCATCGGGACGATGACCCTCAACGGCGAACGCATCGATCACGACAACGTCGAATGGTTCCGCCAGCACGCCTCGGCCATTTTCACCGACTTCCACCTCTTCGAGGACTACCTGGGATTCGATCGGCCGGGCATCGACGACGAGGTGCGGCACTACCTCGAGGAACTGCAGATCGCGCACAAGGTGACCGTCGAGAACGGCAAGCTCTCGACCATCGATCTGTCCCAGGGCCAGCGCAAGCGTCTCGCCCTGCTGACCGCGCTGCTGGAGGATCGCGCCATCTACCTGTTCGACGAGTGGGCCGCCGATCAGGATCCGAAGTTCCGCGAGGTGTTCTACACCGAGATCATCGCCGAGCTCAAGGCGCGCGGTAAGACGGTCATCGTCATCACCCACGACGACCGCTACTTCCACCTCGCCGACCAGATCGTCAAGCTCGATTTCGGCAAGGTCGTCGCCGAGAGCGACACCGTCGCGGTGTCCTGAGGCTCGCAACCCCCTTCCGACAGCGCCCGGCCGGTATCCACCGGCCGGGCGCTGTCGCGTCGCAGGGAGGTCGTGCGTGGTGGGCCGGAGTAAGCGCCGGGCCACTATTGTTGCGCCCGATATGGCTGGCACATCGAAGGCGGCGCGCGAGCTGCGCCGGGAACAACTGCGGGACTTCCTGCGCACCCGCCGGGCACGGCTGACGCCCGCCGAGGTCGGACTGGTGTCGACCGGTACCCGCCGGACGCCGGGGTTGCGGCGCGAGGAGGTCGCGCTGCTCGCGGGGGTGGGGGTCTCCTGGTACACCTGGCTCGAGCAGGGGCGCGACATCAACGTGTCGGCGTCGGTGCTGCGGGCGATCGGGCGGGCGCTGCAACTGGACGAACCCGAGCTGGCGCATTTGTTCACCCTCGCGGGGCTCACTCCGCCGGCCGCGGTGCGCCACGGATCCGGGCCCGTCGGCCCGGAATTGCGCCGGGTGATCGACGCATGGACGGCGGGGCCGGCGCTGCTGCGCGACCGCTACTGGAACATCCTCGCGATCAACGCCACCACCCGCGCGGTCTTCGGCTACGACGAGACCGACCACAACTGCCTGATCTCGTTCTTCACCAACGATCGCTACCGGGCCGCGCATCCGCAGTGGGCGGCGATCGCGCCCGCGGTGGTCGCGGCGTTCCGCGCCGACGCCGCGCAGCTGCCCGGCGACCCGGAGTTCGAGCGGGTGATCAGCGACCTGCACACCGCCAGTAAGGATTTCGGTGAGATCTGGGCCCGGCACGAGGTAGCCGCACCGCGCCAGGCCGTGAAGGCGATCACCCATCCCGAGGCCGGGGAGCTGCAGTTCGACACCACCACGCTGACCCCGGCGGATCACCCGACCTGGTACCTCGAGCTCTACAACCCCCGGCCCGGCACCGGCACCGCCGACCGGCTCGCCACCCTCGCGCTGAGCACGGCTACCGCCTGAGCGGACGGGGCGACAGCGATTCTGTCGAAATACGTTGCACCGCATCGTGTTCGGATACCTGTCGGCACTCAGGCGCGGCGGCGGAGGCTGCGCGGCGCCGGTGCCCACGGGCTCAGCCTGGTGGTGACACACCCGGGATGACCGGACACTGTTTGCCGGCGCGCGGAGGCGCGAATCTGGATGGCATGACAGACAGCACTTCTCGATTCCAGGACCGCGTCGCCCTCGTCACCGGCGGCAGCAGCGGTATGGGGCTCGCGACCGCGCGGCGACTGCTCGCCGAGGGCGCGCGGGTGGTGATCACCGGGCGGGACAAGGCCCGGCTCGACGACGCGGTGGCGGAACTGACGGGGACCGGTGCCGCGGAATCCGTTCTCGCCGTGGCCGGAGACATCGGAAGCAGTGCCGACCGGACCGCGCTGTTCGCGGCGATCGCCGCGCGCTTCGGCAGGCTCGACGTGGTCTTCGCGAACGCCGGGGTCGGTGTGTTCGACCCCGTCGAGGCGGTGACCGAGGAGAACTTCGACCACATCGTCGGGATCAATTTCAAGGGCGTGTATTTCACCGTCCAGCAGGCACTTCCGCTGCTGAGCGACGGCGGATCCATCGTCATCAACGCCTCGTGGACGCTGCACCGGGGCATCCCCGGCGCGACCGTCTACTCCGCCACCAAGGCCGCCGTCCACAACCTGGCCCACACCCTCGCCGCCGACCTGGCTCCCCGCCGGATCCGGGTGAACTCGGTCAGCCCCGGCTACATCGAAACCCCCATGTTCCACGAGAACGTCTCTCCCGCAGCCCATGCCGAGGTGGTCGCGACCGTGGCCGCGGCCCGCCTGGGCACCGCCGACGACGTGGCCGCCGCGGTGGCCTTCCTCGCCTCCCCCGAGGCGTCCTACATCAACGGCCAGGACCTGGTCGTCGACGGCGGCCTGGTGGCCGCGACCCCGGCCGCAATGCTGTAGACGTATCGGAGCCACAGGAGCCCATGCGCACGAAAAACCCATTGCCGCTCCGGGTTCGAGTGCGCAGGCTCGGGTCATGCGGTTCACGAGCGACGATCCCGAGATCGAGTATGTCGTGGCGGCCGAGATAGAACTGGCGCAGCGCACGCGGCGCGGCTCCGGGGAAGCGGCCGCCGCCCTGATCCACTCGCAGTTCCGCGAGTTCGGCGCGTCCGGGCGGGTCTGGGACAGGGCGTCGATCCTCGCCCTGATGGCTGCGGAGAGCGCGGCGGCTCCCGCGATCGACGACGTCGCGGCGGTTCGGCTGGGCCCCAACGTAATCCAGGTGACCTACCGGTCACGCGATTCGAGGGGAACGGCCGCGCGCAGCTCGATCTGGCTCGGGGGCGCCGGCGACTGGAAGATCTACTTCCACCAGGGCACACCCCAGCCACAGGACGGTGCCCCGCGTTGACTCCTCCAACGGGGCAGGGTGCCGGCCACCGATTTCGGCGCGGATCACTGCGACGAATCAGGCGGCGCTACAGCTGAATTCCTGACCTCGGGATGGGATCTGTAGCCGAGCCGGTAAGCGGCGGGAAGGTCTTGTCCAGGGACTTGAGGCGGTGGGCGGCGGCGGGGCGGAACCCCCACCACCGGTGGCGCAGGGCCGCGGCCCTCGACCGCGGCTGTTCGCCCGAGCGCAGCGCCAGCAGCATCGCGCGCACCGCGTCGGCGCCCACCCACTGGGCCGCGTTCGCGTCGGCCTGGAGATACTCGCCGCGCGCCTCGTTGGCCGACATCGCCCAGTACCCGGCGACCAGCAGCACGAACCCCGGCAGACCCGCGACAGAGAACACCGACCCCGATGCCACGATCGCACCCGCGGCCAGCGCCAGCACACCGAAGAACGCGATCGCGGGCATGCCGTTCGCCGTGCGTTCGAACCAGCGGTCCCATGTCGCGGTCCGCGACGGATAGTCCGCAAGGTAGCGCGACCCCAGCCCCGCGCGGGACAGCTCGACCGCCAGCAGTGCGTCCCGTCCCCGCTCGTCCAACTCGGCATACACGTCCGGGTCGACCGAAACATACTTCGGCACAACGCCTACCCACTGATTCCGCATGATCGGGGTCCGCCGCCGAACAACCTCCGCCGCCGTGGCGGTGACAGCGTCCCGCGGGTGCGCCCGCGCAACCAGCCGCACCGGCAACGGCGTCGGGTTGATGGAGACGGGCCGGAACACCGCCTCCCCGGTGAGCCGGGCCGACCGCGCGTTCGCGTCCGCGCTCAACGCCCCGAGCCCTGGAGACACGGCGGACCTCCCTTTCCATCCCGCACCGAACTTCTTCGCGCGGCAAACGAACAGAGCCGAAGCATACGACCCCGCCCGACGCCCCGCCCCCGGACCGACGGTTTGCATGGAAGGACGCTTGCGAAATCCCGGACGAAATTCAGCCGTGCGACTTTCTGCCCGGCGGGGAAGACTGGGGGCGTGGAACTCGCGTGCCGAATGTGCGGAGCGGCTGCGGCCGCGACCGAACCCGAAGGGCCCGTGCTGTGTTCGGAGTGCGCACGCGAGTACGTCTCGGCCCGGTGCACCGAATGCGGTGTGCCGCGAACCATGCTGAGGTCCGCGTTCTCCGACATCTGTACCGATTGCACAGTGCGGGGCGAATGGCCGCTACTGCCGGCGCGAACCCGGGCCGAGTTCGATCGATTGGTGCGGGAGGGCCGGCGCATCCAAGCGGTGCAGGTGGTGCTCGACTGCTCGGGGCAGGAGCCGAAGCCCGGAATACGCTGGGCGACCAGCATGCTCGTCTTCCGATCGAAGGCACTCGGCGTCGAGGTCTGCTGAGCCACAGCGATATCGAGCTCGACCACACCCGCACGGTGAGCAGGCGCTCGCGGGCCAGAACCGTGCGCCTTCGCCGCGCCAGATGCAAGAGCGGCTCGCATTCCATTGGGGTAAGCAGGGTTTCTGCCTCAGCACGCCGGACTCGGCGCTCACGAATCTGATCGCGCTGACGCCAGCGGCGGCGCACGCGGCCCGGACTCTCCCGATCCTCCGTGCTCGAGACACGTCGCGGCCACTGGGATCCGCTGCCATCGGACCACGCGAACCTGTCACGAAAACCCCTAGGGGAAGGGCCGTTACGGACCGGTGCTCGGGGGAACCCTACGTCGCAGCGTGGCGCGTGCGGAACATCGGCGGGCCCGGGCTCGAGGAGAAAGCGCGTGGTGGGCTATGAACAACCGGGTTCATCGGGAAGTGGCGCGGAGCAGGGTGTTTCAGGTCGTGGCGCGGGCTGGGCTGGTGGCGTACGGGGTCGTGCACCTGCTCGTGGGGTGGGTCTGTGTGCAGATCGCGGTCGGCGACCTCGACGGCGACGGGATCGGGAGGGCGGACAAGACAGGGGCGCTGCAGAGCCTGGCGGAGAACGCCGGGGGCGCGATCGCGCTCTGGCTCATCGCCGGCGGACTGGGGGTCGCGGCGGTGTGGCAGGTGCTCGAGGCGGTCACCGGCGCCCGGAACAGCCGTAGGGACACGGCGCTGCGCGTCATGAACGTCGGGGAGGCGATCCTGTTCGGGTACCTCGCCTACAGCGCGGCCAAGCTCGCGAAGGGGAAGCCGGCCAACTCCACCGACCAGGCACAACTCGGTCTCGTCGGCAGCCTGCTCGGCAAGGAGTGGGGCAAACCGGTCGTCGTCGGCATCGGGCTCGCGATCATCGTCGCCGGACTGTTCATCGCCCACCACGGATGGTCGAAGCGGTTCCGCACGGAGCAGGACTTCCGCGGCGCGAGCCCGGCCACGGAAAAGCTCGTCGTCCGGCTCGGGCAGATCGGATACGCGGCACTCGGCGGCGTGTACGCGGGCGCCGGGGTGCTCGTCGTCGTGGCCGCCGTACAGAGTCGGCCGGACAAGGCGACCGGGCTGGACGTGGCGCTCAGAACGCTTGCGGCACAGCCGTACGGCACCGCGCTGCTGATCGTCGTGGCGGTCGGCCTGGCCGCGTACGCGGCCTTCGCGTTCCTCGACGCCCGGTTCCGCGAGATCGGCTAACCGCCCGCTCCGCGACGAACTGCCTCGAGGCTTCCGGACGGACCAAATCGCTTGCGGGTGCCGGATCCGATCAGCCCACGAAGCCACACCGCAGGGGCGGGCGGCCCGTCTCGACCGCCCGCGAGCAGCGGCTGCGGACAGAAGGCAACGGCAACGGCAACGGCAACGGCAACGGCAACGGACAACATTCACCGAACACCTTGCAGCCCAAAGGATTCGAACCGTTTCCCGGCCGGGGCCACGCACGCCGCGGCCGTGGAACAGGTGGGTCAGGGATACAAACCGTTCCCCGGCCGGGCCACGCACGCCGCGGCCGGGGAACGGGTAACTCTCAGCGCAGCGCCGCCGCCTTGCGACGCGCCGCGGCGGCCTTCTTCGCGGCGGCGTCGGCGGGCGCCGCCGTCTTCTTCGCCGCCGTCGACTTCTTCGCGGTCGCTGCCTCGGGCGCGGCCTTCTTCGCCGCAGCCTTCTTGGCCGGCGCCTTCTTCGCCGCCACCGCGCGCGGGGCCGAGGCCGGCGGCGCCTCCAGGACCTCCTTCAGGAACTGGCCGGTGTAGCTGTCGGGTTCGGCCGCGACGTCCTCCGGGGTGCCCTGGGCGATCACCATGCCGCCGCCCGAACCACCCTCGGGCCCCATGTCGATCACCCAGTCGGAGGTCTTGATGACATCGAGGTTGTGCTCGATCACGATGACCGAATTGCCCTTGTCGACAAGGCCGTTGATGACCTTGAGCAGCTTGCGGATGTCCTCGAAGTGCAGACCCGTGGTCGGCTCGTCCAGGATGTAGACGGTGCGGCCGGTCGACCGCTTCTGCAGCTCGGCGGCCAGCTTCACGCGCTGCGCCTCACCGCCGGACAGGGTCGGGGCGGACTGGCCCAGGCGCACGTAGCCCAGGCCGACCTCGACCAGGGTCTTGAGGTAGCGGTGGATCGAGGTCACCGGCTCGAAGAACTCCGCGGCCTCCTCGATCGGCATGTCGAGCACCTCGGCGATCGTCTTGCCCTTGTAGTGCACCTCGAGCGTCTCGCGGTTGTACCGCGCACCGCCGCACACCTCGCACGGGACGTACACATCCGGCAGGAAGTTCATCTCGATCTTCAACGTGCCGTCGCCCGAGCACGCTTCGCAGCGCCCGCCCTTGACGTTGAACGAGAACCGGCCGGGCTGGTAACCGCGCACCTTGGCCTCGGTGGTGGCCGCGAACAGGGTGCGGATCTTGTCGAACACGCCCGTGTAGGTCGCCGGGTTCGAGCGCGGCGTGCGGCCGATCGGCGACTGGTCCACCTGCACCAGCTTGTCCAGATGGTCCAAACCGTTGATGCGCGTGTGCCGCCCGGGCACCTGCCGCGCACCGTTGAGCTTGTTGGCCAGCACGGTCGCGAGAATATCGTTGACCAGCGTCGACTTACCCGACCCGGACACACCCGTCACCGCCGTGAGGACCCCGAGCGGGAAGTTCACCTGAATGTCGCGCAGGTTGTGCTCGACGGCGCCCACCACGGTGAGCTGCTTCTTCTTGTCGATCGGCCGCCGGATGAGCGGGACCTCGATGCGCTCGCGCCCGGAAAGGTAAGCGCCGGTGAGCGATCGCCGATCCTCGAGCAGACCCGGATACGGCCCCGAGTACACCACCTCGCCGCCGTGCTCGCCCGCCAGCGGGCCGATGTCCACCACCCAGTCCGACGCGTGGATGGTGTCCTCGTCGTGCTCGACGACGATCAGCGTGTTGCCCAGGCTCTTGAGCCTGGTCAGCGTCTCGATGAGGCGGCGGTTGTCGCGCTGGTGCAGGCCGATGGACGGCTCGTCCAGCACGTACAGCACACCCACCAGACCCGAGCCGATCTGCGTGGCGAGCCGAATGCGCTGCGCCTCACCGCCGGACAGCGTGGCCGCGGCGCGCCCCAGACTCAGATACGCCAGCCCGACATCGAGCAGGAAGCCCAGCCGCGCCTGAATCTCCTTGACCACCTGCGCCGCGATGGCGGCCTGGCGATCGTCCAGGGTCAGCGACAGCAGGAACTCCGCGGCGTCACCGATGGACAGGTCGGCGATGTCGGCGATCGACTTGTCCTGCCCGCCCGCGCTCAGGGTAACGGCGAGGATCTCCGGCCGCAGGCGCGCACCGTTGCAGACCGGGCACGGGATATCCCGCATGTACCCGTCGTAGTGCTCCTTCATCGCCTCGGACTCGGTGTTCTCCATGCGCCGCTGCAGGAACGGCATCACGCCCTCGAAATCGGCGTAGTACGAACGCTTGCGGCCGTACCGGTTGACGTAGGAGACGTGTACCTGTTCGGAACTGCCCTCCAGCACCGCTTTTCGCGCCTTGGCCGGCAGGTCCTGCCAGGCGGTGTCCATGGAGAAGCCGACGGCCTCGGCCAGACCCGACAGCAGGCGGGTGAAGTATTCGGCGGTCTGCCCGCGCGACCACGGCGCGATCGCGCCCTCGGCCAGGCTCAACTCCGGATCCGGGACGACCAGATCCGGATCGACCTCCTTGCGGATACCCAGACCCGTGCAATCCGGGCAGGCGCCGTACGGGGAGTTGAACGAGAACGAGCGCGGTTCCAGATCCTCGATGTCGAGGGGATGCCCGTTCGGGCAGGCCAGGCGCTCGGAGAACCGGCGCTCACGATCGTGGGCGTGCTCGTCGCGATCGACGAAGTCCAGCACGACGATGCCGTCGGCCAGGCGCAGCGCCGTCTCGATCGAGTCGGTGAGGCGCTGCTTGGAGCTGGGCTTGACCGAGAGCCGGTCGACGACCACCTCGACGTCGTGCTTCTCCTGCTTCTTCAGCTTCGGCGGCTCGGTCAGCGGATACACCACGCCGTCGACCCGCACGCGCGAATAGCCCTGCCCGTGCAGCGATTCGAAGAGATCGACGAATTCGCCCTTGCGCGTGCGCACCACGGGCGCGAGCACCTGGAACTTGATGCCCTCGGCCATCGCCAGCACCTGGTCCACGATCTGCTGCGGCGACTGCTTCTCGATCAGGTGACCGCAGGTCGGGCAGTGCGGGGTGCCCGCGCGCGCGAACAGCAGGCGCAGGTAGTCGTAGACCTCGGTGATGGTGCCGACCGTGGACCGCGGGTTGCGGTTGGTCGACTTCTGGTCGATGGAGACCGCGGGCGACAGCCCCTCGATGAAATCCACATCCGGTTTGTCCATCTGGCCCAGGAACTGGCGCGCGTACGCGGAGAGCGACTCCACGTAACGGCGCTGCCCCTCGGCGAAGATGGTGTCGAACGCGAGGGACGATTTGCCGGAGCCGGACAACCCGGTGAATACGATGAGGCTGTCACGGGGTAGGTCGAGATCGACCCCTTTGAGGTTGTGTTCCCGTGCTCCGCGCACCGTAAGGCGATCCGCCACCGGCCATCCTTCCAACGTTCGGTATCCAGAATTACCCCCGACGCCATGCTAGGCGTGCCCACCGACAAGTTCTGTCGAGCGGGCTACGACGCTGGTCAACCGCTGTGTTGGTGTCAAGATTCCCCGGCCGGTCGCGGGCGGTTTTCACCGGTCCGCGATCACCCCGGCCGCGAACCATTCGGTGAGCGCCTCGGTCTGGGTGCGGCGCACGCAGGTGGTGCTGAGCACCCGCGGCTGCAGCCCGCGATCGCGCGGGCGCTCGTCGCTGCCGATCGCCGCGACCAGGGTGAGATCGCCGTCGAACCGGCGGTACAGCAGCCTGCCCCGGCGGGTGTCGGGATCGGTGAAGAACAGGTACGGCAGCCCGCCCAGGCACAGTCGCGCCGCGGCTTCGTCCTCGAGCAGCGCCGGCACCACGTCGCGGTACTGCCGCTGTGCCCGCGCGCCCAGCGGCCCGCTCCAGCACACGACCGCGTCCGCGCCGGTGTCGGCGTCGGTGTACAGGTAGGCGTCGTAGTCCATGGCGTCCAGCACCAGCGCCGCGTTCGCCGCGGTGGCGACCCGCAGCCGGCAGTCCTTGCGCCGGACGATCGCGCGCGGCTCGCTGACCGCGCCGAGCACCGGCCGCGCCGGATCCGGCCACGGCCGCGACGCGGTCTCCGCCGGACACCCGAGCCGCAGGTCCAGCCGTTCCAGCGCGAAGGTCGTGGCGAATCGCCCCGGCCCGGCGACCTGCACCCGGAACGCCTTCCCCAGCGCCCGGACCGACACCTGCACCAGGGTGGGACCGTCCTCGACCGCCGGCCAGCGCAGCCGCACCCGCACCTGCCCCTCCAGCCCGTGCCTGCGCAGGATCCGGCCGAGCCCGCGCACCGCCCGCGTGACCTCCGCGGCGGGGACGGGACCGTGCGTGGTCACCACGAAATCCGGATCCACACCACTGGACCACACTTCCGACCCACCCATAGCCGACCACCTTTCCCGTATCCGACCCGGCAACCCGCATTCATGGCATCACGGTCCTCACGACACGAAACAGGGTCGAAAGTCCCCACCGAGATAACAAGTGACCTTCGCCCGTATTCACCTGAGCCATCAGGGGTTACGTTCGAAGAGTCAGTGCGCACCCTGGTTTCACCGAGAGCTCGGAGGCAGCCTTGATCACCGTCTTCCTCGTCACCGCACCGGGAACCGTCCGACGCGGGCTCACCGAAATGCTGGAGCAGGACAACTCGCTCACCGTGGTGGGCGGCGCCGGCGACATCGCCCAGGCGCGCTCGCGAATACCGGCGCTGCGCCCCGATGTCGCGGTGCTGGACGCGCGCCTGCCCGACGGCGACGGCATCGAACTGTGCCGGGAACTGCTGGCGGGCATCGACAAACTGCGCTGCCTGATCCTGGCGTCCTATCCCGACGAGCAGGCCATGATGGCGGCCATGGACGCCGGGGCCAGCGGATACGTGGTCAAGGACATCAAGGGCATGGAATTGGCTTCGGCCATCAGGGAAATCGGCGCCGGGCGCTCGCTGCTGGACAACCGCGCCGGGGCCGCGCTGCTGGCGCGCCGGCGCGCGTGGGGAGTCGTCGCGGATACCGCGCGAACGCCGAAACTCCGTTCGAGACGGTCACGTTCGGCGTAACAACCCGTCGGCAACCCTGCCGAGCGTAGTATCCACCGTGCTGTGTGCGCGCCCGCCGACACCAGGACTACCATGCACGACACCCCTCGCACCGGACCCTATTCGGTACGTGACACGTTGTCGCAGTTGCGATTACGAGAATTGCTCACCGAGGTCAAAGACCGCGTGGAGCAGATCATCGACGCGCGTGATCGCATCGACGGACTGGTCGAGGCCATGCTCGCGGTTACCTCCGGGCTCGACCTGGATCAAACGCTGCGCACCATCGTGCGCGCGGCGACCAGCCTGGTCGACGCCCGGTACGGCGCGCTCGGGGTCCGCGGGCACGACCAGCAGTTCAACCAGTTCATCTATCACGGCATCGACGATCAGACCCGCATGCTCATCGGCGATCTGCCCGAGGGCCACGGCGTGCTCGGCCTGGTGCTGAGCAAGGCCCAGCCGGTCCGGCTGGACGATCTCACCCGCCATCCCGCCTCGGTCGGCTTCCCGCCCGAGCATCCGCCCATGCACACCTTTCTCGGTGTGCCCGTGCGCATTCGCGGCGAGCTGTTCGGAAATCTGTATCTCACCGAGAAATCCGGCGGGCACCCCTTCACCGAGGACGACGAGGTCCTCATGCAGGCCCTGGCGGCCGCGGCCGGTATCGCGGTGGACAACGCCCGGCTGTACGAATCCGCGCGCACCCGCCAGGCCTGGATCGAGGCCACCCGGGACATCGCCACCGAGTTCCTGGCCGACACCGACCCCAATCAGGTGCTCGCGCACGTGGTCGAGCACGCCCGCGAACTCACCGCCTCCCAGCGCGCGCTGCTGGCCGTGGTCGCCGACACCGACACCCCGCCCGAGGAAGTCACCGAACTCGTTGTGGCGCAATGGTCCGGGCCGCCCGCGCGGGCGACCGAACCGGACGCGGCGACCGTGCGCACCGTCGACGCGGCGGTCGGGCAGGCCCTGATCTCGCGCACCCCGCTGCGTTTCGACGACGCCCGGCACATCGATCTCGGCATACCCATCGAGGACATCGGCCCGGCCCTGGTACTGCCGCTGCACACCCCCGATTCCACCATGGGCGTGCTCATCATCGTGCGCTCGGCCGAATCCGCGCCCTACGCCGACGAAGTGGTGGAACTGATCGCGGCCTTCACCGATCAGGCCGCGGTCGCGATGCAGTTGGCGGTGGCCCAGCGGCGCATGCGCGAACTCGACATCCTCACCGACCGCGATCGCATCGCCCGCGACCTGCACGACCACGTCATCCAGCGACTGTTCGCGATCGGCCTCTCGCTGCAGGGCACCGTGCCGCGCGCCCGCGTCCCCGAGGTGCGCCAGCGCCTGACCGACACCATCAACGATCTGCAGGACGTGGTCGAGGAGATCCGCACCTCGATCTTCGATCTGCACGGCGGCAACGGGCACAGCACCCGGTTGCGCCAGCGCATCGAACGCGCGGTCAAGCAGCAGACCACCGACAGCGAGATCCGCGCGCTCATGCACGTCACCGGACCGCTCTCGGTGGTCGAGCCCGGGCTCGCCGATCACGCCGAGGCGGTCGTGCGCGAGGCGGTCAGCAACGCGGTGCGGCATTCGGGAGCCACCACCATCACCATCGACATCGGGGTGGCGGACGATCTGACCATCGTGGTGGCCGACAACGGGTGCGGCATCGCCGACGACATCACCCCCAGCGGGCTCACCAATCTCGCCACCCGGGCCGAGGAATCCGGGGGCAGGCTCGCGGTCTATCCGCGCCGCGACGGCGAGGAGACCGGCACCAAACTGCACTGGTCCGTGCCGCTGCACTGACCGGCCGCGGGTCGTCGGGTCAGCCGACGGGCCCGAGCACCAGCGCCGAATTGTGCCCGCCCATACCGAGCGAGGTCTTGAGGGTGATGCCGTCGGTGCCCACGGCCACGCCGTCCAGCAGCCGCGGATGCGCGGGCGCCACGATCGGGGACGAGACCACCAGGCCGCGTTCGTAACCCAGGGCGATCGCCGCCACTTCCACGCCGGCGGCCGCGCCCTGGCAGTGCCCGGTCAGCGGTTTCGTCGCGCACACCAGCGGCCGATCCGCGAACAGGTCGGCCAGCAGGGCCGTTTCGGCGTCGTCGCACTGCCTGGTGCCCGACCCGTGCGCGTTCAGATAGGCGACTTCCTCGGGCCGCACATCGGCCCGGGCCAGCGCGCGCCGCACGCAGTCGAAGATCTGTTCGTGGCCGGGTTCCACCGACACCACGTGATAGCCGTCGTTCGACATCGCCCCGCCCAGAACCGCGGCGTAGGGCCGATCGGCCGTGCGGGTCACCACGAACGCGGTCGCGGCCTCGCCCATGCTGAAGCCGCGACTGCCCTGCTGGAAGGGCCGGCACGCGCTGAGCGGTTCGTCGTCGGTGACCGCCGCGCCCAGGGCCACGAAGTGCTCGACCATGTCCGGGGTCGCGGACAGATCGGTGGCGACCACGATCACATCGTCGGCGAAACCCTGTGCCAGCCACAGTTGCGCGGTGATCACCGCGACGTTGGCCGAGGAGCACGCGGCCGAGACGTTCATGGACGGGCCGTGAAAACCGAACTCCTGCATGAGCATCGACACCGGTGTCGAGGGGAGTAATCGCATGTAGTCGCGGGAGCGTCTTCTGCCGCCGTCGACCAGGTAGAAATCTCGCCATTCGGACACATCCCCCAGCACGATGGCGTGCAGGAGACCGACCGTCCCGCCCGGCCGCCAGCCCCGCGCCGTCGCGTCGGCCACGGCCTCGCGCACCGACTGCTGCGCGGCCCGCGCGTAGCGACTCGGACCCAATTCCGGGTCACCGCCGTCCGGCACGCGGGCAACCCAACCGTGCCTATCGCGTTCGGGGCCGTACCCTGGAAAGAGCCGAGCGGCGGGCTTACCGCTCAGCAAACCTTCCCACAGAGCTTCACGACCCCAGCCGTACCCGGTCACCGCACCGATTCCGGCGATGGTCATATGATCTTGGTGCTGTTCTTCGGTATTCGGGTCGGGGATGGTGCCAGCCATGAGCATCGCTCCTTCCAGAGCCGGTGCCTGTAATGATCGTCAAACGCAGCCCGATGCTGTGCTGGACTGTGATTGATTCAATACAGGTCGGCAGGGTGTCGCAGCAACCTCGCCGACAACATAGTGGTGCCGGGCTCCATCGACGCTTCACAACGACGATCAGGGGGTGCAAGAGGTGGCGGGTAACGATCGGGCAACCGCTCCGACCGATGCCGAACAGTTGGCCCAGCGGTACCGGACCCTGGTGGAATACAGCCCCGACGCGGTGGTCGTCCACGAGCGCGGGACCATCGTCTACGCCAATCCGGCCACCGTGCGGCTGCTCGCCGCCCAGACCACCGACGAGATAGTCGGCCAGCCCATCACCCGGTTCGTCCATCCGGCCTCGCTCACGCCGATGCTCGAGCGCATTCGCACCCTCACCATCGCCGGCACCGCCTCGGTACCCGCCGAGATGACACTGCTGCGCATGGACGGCCGCACCGTGGACGTGGAAACCGTCTCGGTACTCACCGCCTGGCACGAACACCTCGCCTACCAGGTGGTCCTGCACGATCTGACCCCGCAGCGCGCCGCCGAGGCCGCGCAGGAACGCGCCGAACAGTTCTTCGCCACGGTCGTCTCCCAGCTCGAGGAGGGTGTGGTGGTGATCGACCGGGACGGCCGCATCGAATCGGCCAACCCGGCCGCGCGCCGTATCTTCGGCTACGACGCCGACGATCTCATCGGCACCCGCATCGACGACATCCCGCTCGCGCTGCTCGATGCCAACGCCCAGCCTATGCCGCAGTCCTGGTACCCCGTCATGCGGACCCTGGCCACCGGGGAGACCGTGACCCGCTTCGTGTTCGGCGTCGACCGCCCGGACGGGCAGCGCCGCTGGCTCTCGGCCAGCAGCCGGCTGCTCAATCCGGAGGACCCCAACTCCGCGGCCGTGTCCTCGTTCAACGACATCACCGAATTCCGGGCCAGCCGAAGGCAATTGGAGTACCAGGCCACCCACGACCCGCTGACCGGGCTGGCCAACCGCGCGCTGGTGCTGTCCCGGCTCGCCGCGGCCCTGGGCACCAGCGAGGATCTGCCGGTGTCCACGGTGCTGTTCATCGACCTGGACGGCTTCAAGGCCATCAACGACACGCTCGGGCACGCCATCGGCGACACCGTGCTGCAGATCGTGGCCCAGCGGCTCCAGCGCGGACTGCGCTCGGACGACATCGTCGGTCGCATCGGCGGCGACGAGTTCCTGGTGCTGCTGTCCGGGCGCACCCTGGGCGAGGACCTGGAAACCCTGGTCACCCGGCTGCGCACCACCATGGCCGAACCCATCATCGCGCGCGGGCACCGCATCCAGGTCAACGCCTCGATCGGCATCACCCCGCTGCACCCGGGCGACGGACGCACCCCCGAGGCCGTGCTGCACGACGCCGACATCGCCATGTACCGGGCCAAACCGCCGGGCCACCGGGACAGCGCGCTGAGCAGGCGCAGCGACTCCACGCACGCGTCCTGAGCCACGCGTCACGTCACGGCCGGGCGCCGTCGGCCCGCCACGACCGGGCCGTCACATCCCGCCACGACCGGGCGGTACGGCGCGCCGGGCGAACGCGAACTAGACTCGACAACTCTGTTCTCGATGGTGCGCGCGCCCTGCCCGGCGACCGGTGTGGTGACAAGGAGTTCCGTTTTGCCCGACCTCACGCAGGAGCGATCCGTTTCCGGATCCGGTGCCGAACCCACGGCCGACCTGGAACGCGAACAGCGGCACCTGACCCTGCTGTACGAACGGCTCGACGGCATGCGCGAATACGCCCAGCGCCGCCTGCGCACCGTGCTGCTCGAGACGGGCGGCACCCCGCAGGCCCGCAGCGAACGCGAGTCGTTCACCCAGCTCTACTCCGAGGACCTATCGAAGTACGACGCCGCCGAGCACGGATTGTGTTTCGGGCGAATCGATCTGGCCGAGAGCGCCGACGGGGACCCGGCCGCCGGCAACGGTGACGGCCAGGCGGGCGCCGACGGCGAGGGTGAGCGCCGCTACATCGGCCGCATCGGCATCCTGGACGAGGAATCCGACTACGAGACCCTGCTGCTGGACTGGCGCGCGCCCATGGCGCGGCCGTTCTACCTGGCGACCACCGCCGCCCCGGACGGGGTGACCCGGCGCAGGCACATTCGCTCCCGTAATCGCAAGGTCACCGCGGTCAACGACGAGTACCTCGACCTCGAGGCCGCGCGCCGGGACGGCGTGATCGACGGCGACGGCGGCGTCGGCAGCGAGAGCGCGCTGCTGTCCGCGCTCAACGCCGCCCGCACCGGTCACATGAACGACATCGTGGAAACCATCCAGAGCGAACAGGATTCGATCATTCGCTCCGAGCACAAGAGCGTGCTCGTGGTGCAGGGCGGGCCCGGCACCGGCAAGACCGCGGTGGCACTGCACCGCGCCGCCTACCTGCTCTACACCTACCGCCAGCAGCTGGAAAAGGCCGGCGTGCTCATCATCGGGCCGAACTCGACCTTCCTGGACTACATCGGCCAGGTGCTGCCCTCGCTGGGCGAGACCGGCGTGCTGCTGTCCACCATCGGCAACCTGTACCCGGGAGTGCGCGCGACACTGCAGGATTCGCTGCGCGCCGGTGAGCTCAAGGGCTCGCTCGACATGATCGAGGTGCTCAAGAAGGCGGTCCGCGACTGGCAGGAGGTGCCGCGCGAACCGATCCGCCTGCACTTCGACGGCCGCGAACTGACCCTGGACCGCCGCGTCGCCACCAAGGCGCGCGGGCGCGCCCGCTCCTCGCGGCGGCCGCACAACCTGGCCCGGCCCATCTTCGCCGCCGGTGTCGTGGACGCGCTCACCGACCAGCTGGCCCAGCTCATCGGCGCCGACCCGCTCGGCGGGCGAAACCTGTTGAGCCAGGCCGACCTCACCGAGATCCGCGACGAGATGCGCGCCGACGCCGAGATCCAGCGCGCCATCGCCGGGCTGTGGCCGCTGCTCACCCCGCAGGACGTGCTCGGCGGACTCTGGGCCGATGCCCGCCGCCTGAACAACGCCGCCGGTGACCTCGGCGCCGAGGACCGCGCCGAACTCCGGCGCCCCGACAACGGCGAGTTCTCCGACGCCGACGCACCCCTGCTGGACGAGCTGGCCGAGCTGCTCGGCATCGACGACAGCGAGGAGCGTGAACGCTCGCGCCGCCGCTGGCGCGCCCAGCTCGCCGAGGCCCAGGACGCGCTGGACATCCTGACCGGTTCCGCGCCACAGGATCTCGAGGACGACCTCGATCCCGAACTGCTCATGGCCTACGACCTCATCGACGCGAGCCAGCTCGCCGAACGCCAGCAGGTCCGCACCAGCCAGACCACCGCCGAGCGCGCGGCCGGGGACCGGACCTGGACCTACGGGCACGTCATCGTCGATGAGGCGCAGGAACTCTCGGAGATGGCGTGGCGAATGGTCATGCGCCGCATCCCCAACCGCTGGATCACCGCCGTCGGCGACGTCGCCCAGACCGGCGACCCGGCCGGCGCGGCGTCCTGGCAGCAGGTGCTCGAACCGTATGTGGCCAAACGCTGGAAGCTCACCGAGCTGACCGTGAACTACCGCACCCCCGCCGAGATCATGGCCATCGCCGCCGACGTGCTGGCCGAGATCGACCCGGGCATGGCGATCCCGCGCTCGATCCGCGAGTCCGGTTTCACCCCCGCCGCCCACCGCGTGACCGCCGGCGGTGTGGCCGCCGAGGTCGCCCGGCACGTCGCGGCCGAGGCCACGCATCCGGGCACCACCGCGATCATCGTGCCGCACGATCTGGCCCCGGAACTGGCTGACCTGGCCGATGATTCGGCGCGCGTCATGACCGTGCACGACGTCAAGGGCCTGGAGTTCGACGCGGTGATCCTGGTCGAGCCGCAGCGCCTGCTGGCCGAGTCCCCGCGCGGGATGAACGATCTCTACGTGGCCCTGACCCGTGCCACCCAGCGCCTGACAGTCGTGCACACCGCCGACCTGCCGCCGGTACTGGGCAGGCTCTCGGACACCGGAACCACCGCGTAGCAGCGGGGTCCGGCACCCGAAGTCGCGCGGGCGGGGCCGGTGACCGCCCGCGCTCGTGCTCGCGAACGGCGCCGCGGCGGGCCGGCCCCGCCGACGCGAGAACGGCCGTGACCAATTGGTCACGGCCGCTCCGGTATCGGGAGTCCGGGGACTCAGCGCACGGTGTGCACGATCAGCACATCGCTGCGCGACTTGCGCGCCACGTCCGACGGCACGGAGCCGAGCAGACGACCCGCGAGGGTGTTGAGGCCGCGGTTGCCGACCACGAGCAGATCGGCGTCCAGTTCTTTGAGCAGGTGCAGCAGCGACTCGACGGGTTCGCCGACCACCGCCTTCTCCACGATGTTCGCGGCGCCCGCGGCGGCGGCGCGATCCCGGGCCACGCGCAGGATCTCGCTCGTCGGCGCGGAACCGCGGACCTGGTAGGCCTCTTCCTTGAGTACGTCGGCGGCCGCGGCGATGTCGCGGTCGTCGGTCGGGTAGTAGGCGCAGGCGATGTACAACGTCGAGCCCTCGCCGGCCAGCGCCGCAGCCCGCTCGACGGCGACATACGACGAGTCCGAGCCATCGGTACCGACGACGATCGTCCGGTAGGCGGTCATTCTCTCCTCCAAGTACAAGGGTCGGGGCCGCGACGCCCGCGTGCTGCGGATGAGTCGGCGGCGACTGCGCCTGACAATAGCGGCATATCCGACGGAAATTTTCGATATGGCAACACATCACACTCGCGTGCCGCATCGGTCGCAGCACACATTCCGCACGCGGTTACCGAACGAACCCCGACTACCTGCGAATTTCCAATGCCCCTCGGGAGACGGCGTAAAACGTCAACCCTATTGCGCCCCTGGGATATTGGTCACAAGCGGCGTTTCTACCCGGAATCGGCGGGATGAAACGGTCCGGCCCATCCGGCGCTCGGCACGCACCGGATGGGCCGGGAAATACAACCGCTACCCACTCACCGCTGGTGATAGTCGGCCCAGAACCAGCCGAGAATCACGCTCATGATGTTCATGCGCTCCTCTTCGTTGTGGCCGATCACAATGACGCGCAATACTAGCGCGCCGATCGGTCAGAGGTTGAAAAGCGGTCCGGTGAGCGTCAATCCGAGGCAGTGGCCCGCCGCGGCGAAGAAGGCGAAGAGCATGAGCGCCGCGCCCGCGAGCGCGACGTCCTTGTTGAAGCTGATCATCTCGGTCTGCTTCGCCTCGGGATCGGTCTCCTTCCAGAACGGGTGCATCAGGAAGGCCGTCGGCAGCAGGAAGATCACCAGCAGCAGCGCGCCGAGATCGGCCCAGACGCCGAACAACACGCTCAGACCGCCGACCAGCAGCAGCACACCCGAGCCGATGACCGCGAGCTTGGGCGAGGGCACCCCGCGGAACTGCGCGTACTGCGCCATCGCGTCGGCTTTGGTGAGATGGCCCATCGCTGAGCCCAGGAACAACGCGGCGAACAGGATCCGCCCGATCAAAACCAGCACATCCACCATGGCTCACTCCTCGGTTGATCGACTTATGCCATTGGGTGACATGGCAACCAACTGACTGTGCGATTTCCTTATTCCCAATATCTCAGGACAGGAGCGCGGAGCGGGCGTATTCGAGCGGAGAAATTCCGATCTCCTGCCCGAACTCGCGGGAAAAGTGCGCCTGATCGAAGTAGCCCAGGTCGAGCGCCAGCGCGGCCAGGTCCGAGGTGCGGCCCTGCGCCAGCAGATGCGCGCCGTCCTGCAGCCGATAGCGGCGCAGCACCGCCTTCGGGCCGACCCCCACGTAGCGGCGGAACAGCCGCTGCAGGGTCCGGGCCGGGATGTCGAAACGCGCGGTGACCTGGTCGACCCGGGTCAGCGCGCGGTCGCCGGCCATGGCGTCGATGATCTCCAGGACCTGGCGGTACGGCGCGTCGTCGGTGACCGCGCGCCGGTCGGCGATCTCGGCCAGGAAGTCCTCCACCAGCGTGCGGCGCCGCTCGAGCGAGGTGGCCGCCAGCACCGCGTCGGTCAGGCCCGCCGCCTCCGGGAAGACCTCGGTCAGGGGCACCGCCCGATCGCGCAGCGCGCCCACGTCCATACCCGTGAAGGCGCCGAAACCGCCCGCCAGGAACTTCACCCCGAAAGTCTCGCCCGCCCCGGCCAATTCGCGCACGTACTTGGTGGTCCAGACCCCGGAGACGAACCCGCCGCGCCGCTCGTGGGTGTGCTCGAAGGTCACGTTCACCGCCGGGAACGGCAGCACCTCGGCGTAGTACGGCGCGAGCCCGCGCCGATCCCAGCGCACCGCCCAGTACCACTCGACGTAGCGGGACACCCGCTCCCCCGCGGCGAGCCGGGCGTGGTTGTTGACCGCCGCCTGCTCCCGCGGTCGCAGAATGCCCTTCGCGGATTCCGGCGGCGGAACCGGCCGCGGGCCTGCGGCGGCCGGGAAGTGCTTGCTCCCCACCGGATCCGGGGCCCGCGATTCGGCGTTCACTGCAGCCCAGCGGCGTCCATCCCGCGCAGTTCCTTCTTCAGGTCGGCGATCTCGTCGCGCAACCGGCCCGCGAGCTCGAACTGCAGTTCGCGGGCGGCGTTCATCATCTGCGCGGTCATGTCCTTGACCAGGTCGGCGAGTTCGGCGCGCGGCATGGCCTTGATATCGCGGCCCTCGTACACCCCCGCGCTGACCGCGCGGCCGGGCTCACCCTGTGCCCGGCGGCCACGGCTCGAGTTCCGACCCGAACCACCGATCTCGACGGCCTCGGAATCCTCGGCCTCGCGATAGACGGTGTCGAGGATGTCGGCGATCTTCTTGCGCAGCGGCTTGGGATCGATGCCGCGTTCCTCGTTGTACGCGATCTGCTTCGCGCGTCGGCGTTCGGTCTCGCTGATCGCGTGCTGCATCGAATCGGTGATCTTGTCCGCGTACATGTGCACCTCGCCGGACACATTGCGGGCCGCGCGGCCGATCGTCTGGATCAGGCTGGTGCCGCTGCGCAGGAACCCCTCCTTGTCAGCGTCCAGGATCGCGACCAGTGACACCTCGGGAAGGTCCAGGCCCTCGCGCAGCAGGTTGATGCCGATCAGGACGTCGTACTCGCCGAGCCGCAACTGCCGCAGCAACTCCACGCGGCGCAGCGTGTCGATCTCCGAGTGCAGGTAGCGCACCCGGATGCCGAGCCCGAGCAGATAGTCGGTGAGATCCTCGGACATCTTCTTGGTCAGGGTGGTGACCAGGACGCGCTCGTCGCGCTCGGTCCGCTGGCGGATCTCGTGCACCAGATCGTCGATCTGCCCCTTGGTCGGCTTGACCACCACGTGCGGGTCGACCAGGCCGGTCGGGCGAATGACCTGCTCGACGAATTCGCCGCCGCTCTGGCCCAATTCGTATTTGCCCGGGGTCGCCGACAGATAGACGGTCTGCCCGATGCGGTCGGCGAATTCCTCCCAGGTGAGCGGGCGGTTGTCGACCGCGGACGGCAGCCGGAAACCGAATTCCACCAGATTCCGTTTCCGCGACATATCGCCCTCGTACATGCTGCCGATCTGCGGCACCGTCACGTGCGATTCGTCGATGACGAGCAGGAAATCATCGGGGAAGTAATCGATGAGCGTCGCCGGCGCGGTACCCGCGCCGCGACCGTCGATATGCCGCGAATAATTCTCGATGCCGGAGCAGAAGCCGACCTGCCTGATCATTTCCAGGTCGTATTGGGTACGCATGCGCAAACGCTGCGCTTCCAGAAGTTTGCCCTGCTTCTCCAATTCGGCGAGCCGCTGCTCGAGTTCGGTCTCGATATCGGCGACGGCGCGTTCCATCCGCTCGGGCCCCGCGACATAGTGGGTCGCCGGGAAGATGCGGACCATATCCACCTTGCGCACCACGTCGCCGGTGAGCGGGTGCAGGTAATACAGCGCCTCGATCTCGTCACCGAAGAACTCGATGCGGATCGCCAGCTCCTCGTACGAGGGAATGATCTCGACGGTGTCGCCGCGCACGCGGAAACTGCCGCGCGTGAAGGACATGTCGTTGCGGGTGTACTGCACGTCGACCAGCAGCCGCAGTAGTTTGTCGCGATCGACCTCGGAACCGACGTCGAGCTGCACCGAGCGATCGAGGTAGGACTGCGGGGTGCCGAGGCCGTAGATGCACGACACCGACGCGACCACCACCACGTCGCGGCGCGAGAGCAGGCTCGAGGTCGCCGAATGCCGCAGCCGCTCGACGTCGTCGTTGATCGAGCTGTCCTTCTCGATGTACGTATCGGTCTGCGCGATGTACGCCTCGGGCTGGTAGTAGTCGTAGTACGAGACGAAGTACTCGACGGCGTTGTTCGGCAGCATCTCGCGCAGCTCGTTCGCCAACTGCGCGGCCAGGGTCTTGTTCGGCGCCATCACCAGGGTCGGGCGCTGCAGCTTCTCGATGAGCCAGGCCGTGGTGGCCGACTTACCGGTACCGGTGGCGCCCAGCAGCACCACATCGCGCTCGCCCGAGTTGATGCGCTTCTCGAGTTCGGCGATGGCGGCGGGCTGGTCACCGGCGGGTTTGTGTTCGGAGACCACCTGGAACCGGCCTTCGGTCCGCTCGATATCGCCGATGGGCCGATGTTCGGAGTGTGCCAGCGGCCGATCTTCCGGGATCTCGGTTGCGAAAGCCATGTTCACCAGCCTAGAGCCCCCCACCGACAGACTGTCCCGCCTCTCCGGGACTTTGGCGCACGGCCTGGGAGCCGTTGGCCGTTGGGGACGCGCGACTCGGGTGGGAGAGGACACCATTTTGGGCGTGCCCCCGGAGTTACCCCGATCCTTGCGAAATCAGGCATTGCTTGCGGGCGGGGGACTTTGCGGGGATGGCATTGCTTGCCGTTGGGGTTTGCGGGGGTGGGGATTGGTCGGGGGTGGGGGGTTGATTACCTTCGGGTGGGTCGGGGTTTGTATTGACTTGGGGTTCGGGTTGGATGTCTGAAATGTGCGGTCTCACAACGGAGTTCGAGAGGAGTTCCGGAATTGTTGCGCTCGGATTCCGGTCTTCTCACGGGGGTTGCGGCGGGGGGCGGCGGGCGTAACCTGGTCTGGTTCCGGCAGGTCGAGACGAGGCGAGGCGAGATGACCAGTCTGCAAACGCCACAGGGGAATTCCACCAACGGGTCGGATCCCCGGGGAGCGAGACGTGTCCCGCCCGGTGCGCCGGCGCACCGGCCCAGACTCGAGTTCTTCAATCTCGCGCACCTGTCCTGGACCGATCACCACGGCTACGTGCACCCGGTCGAGCGGCTGCACGCCGAGCCGTGGGGGCTGTACATGGAGCGGATCGTGAACAATCCGCGGTACCGGTACATCGAATCCTGGCTGCTGCCGGATCTTTCGCTGCGGGCCACGGTCTATCACCTGCGCCCGGGCCACGATCGCGGCCAGACCTACCACCTCGACATCGGGGACTACGGCCCGATCGGACCCAAACGATGGCGGGCCGAGGGGCACTACCTGCACGTGGTGGCCCGGCCGGGCCGGGAACCCGAACTGCTCGGCATCGACGAACTGCTGACCGCGCACGCGGCGGGGTACTTCGACACCGCGTACACCCACCGGGTCATCGAACAGGCCACGCGGGTGGTGGACGGCATCGCGGCGCACGGCCACGACGTGAACCGCTGGTTCGGGGCGCGGGGGCTCCGGCTCACCTGGCTCTGACCGGGTGGCGGCAGCGAAAAGCCACCCGGCTCGGCGCAAGTCCGTGCTCGGGTGGCTCTCGACTCGGGTCAGCGTGCGGTCTAGCCCGCCGACAGGCTCGGCAGCAGATCGCCGAGGCCGCCGCCGCAGCCGAGGCTGCCGGTGCCGGTGCCCGCGGCCACCTGGACGGTGATCGAGTCGCTGATCAGCAGCTGCCGCGCCTCGATCTTGTGGGCGCCCGCGGAGTCCGGGGTCCACTTGATGGTCACCTTGTTGCTGAGCAACGACGGCGAGACCGGGCTGCCCGGAATGTCCTTGCCGTTGTCGGTGAACTTCACCGACGAGAGACGGTCGACCTCGACCGAGGCGGTCACGGTGTAGCTGCAACCGGCCTTGTGGTTGGACCCGGAGACCGCAACATCCCCGACCCAGGCGCTGGCCTGCGGCGCGGTGAGAATGACGGTGCAAGCCATCGCACCGAAGGCCGTGACGCCAACCCCGGCCCGGCGAGCACGGACGCTCTGAGAATTCATGCGTAGTACTTCCCTTTGGTTGAACTCCCCCACGTCAACGTGGGTAGCCGCACCGTAACGGAAGGTGGTGTTTCACATTGGCTTTTTCCGGAAAATTTCCCGGGAAATTGCTGATCTCACGGTATCGACCCGCGATTCGACCACACTTCCGCTGGACGCCGAACCCCCGACGCGCGATGCTGTTCGCATGACCCAGGCGCCCACCGTAGACCTGCACCGACCGAAGGTGGAGTACTTCAACGTCGATGAGCTCACCAATATCGACCCGAAGGGCTTCGTCCGCCACGTCGAGCGCTATCACGCCGAACCCTGGGGACTTTACATGGCACGCCCCTCGGACCATCCGGAGTTCCACTACATCGAATCCTGGCTGCTGCCACGGTTGTCCATTCGCGCCACGATCTTCCATTTCACTCCCGGAAACCTGCGCGATCAGGACTACTATATCGATATCGGCGAGTTCGTCCGGGTGAGCCCGCAGAAGTGGACCTCGGTGGATCACTACCTCGATCTGGTGGTGCGCACCGGGCGCGAGGTCGAACTCCTCGACGTCGACGAACTGCTGGCCGCGCACGCCGCCGGCTACGTGGAGCTCGGGCAGGCCCAGCGCGCCATCGAGTCCGCCACCGCCGCCATCGACGGCATCGCCGCGCACGGGCACAGCTTCGAGGGCTGGCTCGAATCCGAGGGCATCACGCTGACCTGGAAGTAGCGCGGCCGATCACGGCGCGGGGGCGAGGCGAGCGCGCACCCGCGCCGTCGTGCTGTCCGGGGCTAATCCCGCGGGGCCAGCACCACATTCACCGCGCGGCCGGGATCCGCGTTGCCGTGCACGAGCTCGTTCGCATCGGCCGGTACGCCGGGCGCGGCCGGAAAACCCGCGTCCGCCAGCCGATCCCGCAGTCCGGCGGCGGTCGCCGCGTCCGCGACCGTCACCCGCAGATCGAGGATGTCCTCGGCGGGCTTGCCCGGCACCGCCGTCGGGCCGACGTGCTCGATGCGCTCGGCCGCGGCGCCGCACGCCACGTGCAGGCGCGCGATGAGCCGCTGCGCCTGGGCGGGCCACTCCGGATTCGCGGGCACCACCGGCGATTCCGCCGGCCGCGGCGCCGGGGTCCGGGCGCGCAGATTCCGTTCGAAGGGCGCCAGTCGCTCGTCCCAGAGCCGGTGCACCTCGGCCCCTATGACGCCGTCGGCGCCATTGTTGTCCAGCAGCACGTCCGCCGCGGCCCGGCGCTGAGCGTCGGTGGCCTGTGCGGCGATGCGCGCCCGGGCGTCGGCCTCGTCGATGCCGCGGAACTCCACCAGGCGGCGCACCCGGGTCTCCTGCTCGGCGTCGACCACCAGGACCAGGTTCATGAAGGGCCCGAGCCCGTTCTCCACCAGCAGCGGAATGTCCTGCACCACAATGGCGTCCGCCGGCGCGGCGGCGATCAGCGCGGCGGTGCGCTGCCCGACCAGCGGATGGGTGATGCCGTTGAGGGTGGCGCGGGCCTCGTCGCTGACAAAAGCCTTGGCGGCCAAGGCGGGCCGGTCCAGGCTCCCGTCCGCGGCGAGGATCTCGTCCCCGAACGCGGCGACGAGGGCGGCCAGGCCCTCGGTCCCCGGGGCCACCACCTCGCGCGCGATGACATCACTATCCACGAGCACCGCACCGCGTTCGACGAGGATGCGGGCGACGGTGGATTTGCCCGCTCCCATGCCTCCGGTGAGACCGATTCGCAACATCGGATCAGTCTCGCATCCGCTCGAATACGCCGATCCGGCACCCCTCACCTGCCGGAAGTACGGAATACCCATTCACTCCCCGAATTTCACAATCAATCGTCCATATTGCCCATTCCGTGATAATCGCGAGACCAACTCGCAACTTTTCCGGCGAATTCGGCGCGATCGGCGACAACATTCCGACACGCCGGTGCGAATGTCGCGCAAAATACGGTGTCGGACACTTTTGTTCGGCTAAGGTTCGCCGCAGGCGATCGCAGGCCGGTTCACGCAAGAGAAGGAATATCATTGGGCACCAGAAACATCCAGGCGGGTCGCCACCGTCTGGGACTGCCGGGCATGATGCACTGCATCGAGATCCCCGCGGTCAGGGCAGCGCTTGCCGAGCACCGTCGCACGTGGTTCTCCACCCTGATAAATCCCGCCCGGCACAGTTTCGCGGCCATGCGAAAACGCTCCGCTGCGGCGGCGAATCGCTGGGTACCGGCCACCGCCGGCTGAAACACATTTCCGCCGTGGCCCAGATCCTTCGGACTGGGCCACCTTTGTGTGCGGGCATTCCACCGTCCGAATAGCTGCCGTCTATCAATAGGCGGCAGCTCTAATTCGCGTACCCGAATTCGATCGGCCGATTCGCATGCGCAATTCGAACCCGCACAATACGAAACCCCCGGATCCTGACGGACCCGGGGGTTTCGGTGTAGCTTATCGCGCTACCGCATCAGCGAATCAGGCGTTGCCCGACAGCTTCTCACGGAGGGCGGCCAGCTGCGCGTCGCTCGCCAGCGAGCCACCGGCGGACTCGGTGGAGGACGAAGACGACGAGGAGGACGCGGCCTGCGAGCCACTCTCGGAGGAGTAGTTCGAGGAACCGCCGTTGGCGGCCTCGGCGGCAGCGTCAGCGGCCATCTTCTCCATCTGAGCGGTGTGCATCTTGTGGCGACGCTCGGCCTCGGCGTAACGGCCTTCCCACTCCTCGCGGACCTTGTCCGAGCCCTCGAGCCATTCGTTGGTCTCGGGATCGAAGCCCTCGGGGAAGATGTAGTTGCCCTGGTCGTCGTAGCTGTCGGCCATGCCGTACTTCGACGGGTCGAACTCGGCGTTGTAGTCCTCGTTCGCCTGCTTCAGCGACAGCGAGATCCGGCGACGCTCGAGGTCGATGTCGATGACCTTGACCATGGCGTCGTCGCCGACGGCGACAACCTGGTCCGGGACCTCGACGTGGCGCTCGGCCAGCTCGGAGATGTGCACCAGGCCCTCGATGCCCTCTTCGACACGCACGAAGGCGCCGAACGGAACGAGCTTGGTGACCTTGCCCGGGACGATCTGGCCGATCGCGTGGGTGCGGGCGAACTGACGCCACGGGTCTTCCTGGGTCGCCTTGAGCGACAGGGAGACGCGCTCGCGGTCGAGATCGACGTCGAGAACCTCGACGGTGACCTCGTTGCCGACCTCGACAACCTCGGACGGGTGATCGATGTGCTTCCAGGACAGCTCGGAGACGTGCACCAGGCCGTCGACGCCACCCAGGTCCACGAAGGCACCGAAGTTGACGATGGAGGACACGACGCCCTTGCGGACCTGGCCCTTCTGGAGCTGGTGCAGGAACTCGCTGCGGACCTCGGACTGGGTCTGCTCGAGCCAGGCGCGACGCGACAGGACCACGTTGTTGCGGTTCTTATCGAGCTCGATGATCTTGGCCTCGATCTCCTTGCCGACGTACGGCTGGAGGTCGCGGACGCGGCGCATCTCGACGAGCGAGGCGGGGAGGAAGCCGCGGAGGCCGATGTCCAGGATCAGACCACCCTTGACGACCTCGATGACGGTGCCCTTGACGGCCTCGTCCTTCTCCTTGAGCTCCTCGATCGTGCCCCAGGCGCGCTCGTACTGAGCCCGCTTCTTCGACAGGATCAGGCGGCCTTCCTTGTCCTCCTTGGTGAGAACGAGGGCCTCGACCTCATCGCCCACGGAAACGACCTCGGAAGGGTCGACATCGTGCTTGATGGAGAGTTCGCGGGAAGGGATGACGCCTTCGGTCTTGTAACCGATGTCGAGAAGAACCTCGTCACGGTCGACCTTGACGATGGTGCCTTCGACGATATCGCCGTCGTTGAAGTACTTGATCGTCTTGTCGATAGCGGCGAGGAAGTCCTCGGCAGAGCCAATGTCGTTGATGGCTACCTGCGGCGAGGTCACGGTGGTGGGCATGTGTTGGGAGGCTCCGGACGGATTGTGGTCGGTAGTGGACATGTGGGCTTTCGGTATTGCTGCGAACACACAGCGATGGAACTACGTTGGTCATGCGACAGCACATCGCTGTGGCGGAGCACAACGCTGCCAGAAGCATGCGGACTCACAGCACGAACGTCTGCTCTGCTCGATCGCCCCGTGAAGTTCCGGTCCGGACCCCCCTGGAGGAACGAGTACAGAAGACACTCGCGGAAAACAGCGTACGCGACTGTCGTTGTACCAAGCAAACACGGGTGCCGCAACGCGAGTCGATAGAGTGCGGCCATGGCCGAAGATCACCCCGATTCCCCCGACGATACCCGGCATGCCGAGGCGAACGCACTGCTCGGCACGGTGGGCGTGGCCCGCGCCAAGGTCGACTCGGCGGTCAGCGAGCGCGCGAACCGGCGCTGGTGGGACGCGGACGCGGCGGCCTATCACGAGACGCACGCCGATTTCCTGGGCGTCGACTCCCCCGCCGGCGAATTCGTCTGGTGCCCCGAGGGTTTGCACGAGGGCGATTGGCGGCTGCTCGGGGACGTCGTGGACAAGACGATCCTCGAGATCGGGTGCGGTTCGGCGCCGTGTTCGCGCTGGCTCGCCGCGCACGGCGCGCATCCGGTGGGCCTGGACATCTCGCGCAGCATGCTCGACCGCGGTGTGGCGGCCATGGCGGCGGGCGGGCCGCGCGTCCCGCTGGTGCAGGCGGGCGCCGAGGCGCTGCCCTTCGCCGACGCCTCCTTCGACCTGGCGTGCTCGGCCTTCGGCGCGGTCCCCTTCGTGGCGGATTCGGCGCAGGTGATGCGCGAGGTCGCCCGGGTCCTGCGCCCCGGCGGCCGGTGGGTGTTCTCGGTGAATCACCCCATGCGCTGGATCTTTCCGGACGATCCGGGCCCCGAGGGCCTGCGCGCCACGATCCCGTATTTCGATCGCACGCCCTACGTCGAACACGACGCCGACGGCGAGGCGACCTACGTCGAGCACCACCGCACGGTGGGCGACAGAGTTCGCGAGATAGTTGCCGCGGGCCTGACCCTGGTGGACATCATCGAGCCCGACTGGCCGGAGTGGCTGGACCGTGAATGGGGCCAGTGGAGTCCGCTGCGCGGCGAGATCTTCCCGGGCACAGCCATTTTCGTCACCGAGAAGCCCGCCTGAGGATCGCGCGGACGCCGCGATTCAGCCGCGGAACGGCGGCAGGGCGGCGAAGGCCGGGTCGAGGCGGATCGTCGGCACCGTCCGCGTCAGCCACGCCCGGACCCGGCTCAGCGGATGATCCGGGAAGTCGGCGTCGAATTCGGCGGCGTCGGCGCGGTTGTACGGGAGGTCGCCGCGCACCTCGGGCGCGTAGGGGTGCGGCGGGTACATGGACTCGAATCCCAGCCGCGCCATGGTCATCGCCTCCCGCATGCCGGTGATGCCGGTCTCCTCGCAGAAGAGCATGAGCACGGCGCTGCACCGGTCCTTGGGCACCACGATCGACGCGGCGAAGACCAGCCCGGTCGGCTGGTCGCGATGCCGCATCTTCTCGATGCGCAGCAGCGCGGGCTGCCCGTCCACGCCGATGACCCAGGCTTCGATGAGCCCGCCGGTGGACGCGTGGATCGCGGTCAGCCGGGCACGCAGGGTCGCGACGTCCTCCAGTGACGCGGGCAGGTCGGGCGGCAGATCGAAGTACTGCACCCCCGCCATGTCGCCGGTGCCGGGATCGACCCAGCGGGTGGCGTCCGCCTGCTGAAAACCGCCTGTATCGAACGAGATTGGCACCCGGTCACCCTAAACGGACGATGCCGGAAATGCCGGATCGTCGTCGCGGGGCACCCCCGTGATGCAGGTCCGGGCAGGACGTGATGAACATCGAGTTCTACACCGGCGTCGACCAACGCCTCGACCTGCGAGCGGGCCGACCGGAGGCGGCGAGCGGTCGCGCGGGACACGGCGGGAAGCGCTCGCCGGCACGTCGAACGCCCGCGACGCGGGGTCGCGGGCGTTCGACGAACAGCGGTGGAACTACGGGGATTTGGGATCGCGGCCGGCCTGTTTGAGGGCCAGGCGCAGGGCGTACTCGATTTGGGCGTTGATGCTGCGCAGGTCGTCGGCGGCCCACTTGGCCACGGCTTCGTGAACGGCCGGGTCGAGCCGGAGCAGCACCTTTTTCGGCTCGCGCTTGACCATTACGAGTAGAGGGAGCCGGTGTTCACGACGGGCTGGGCGGGGCGGTCACCACAGAGCACGACCAGCAGGTTGGAGACCATGGTGGCTTTGCGCTCCTCATCGAGTTCGACCATGCCCTGTGCCGCGAGACGCTCGAGGGCCATGCCGACCATACCGACAGCGCCCTCGACGATGCGGCTGCGGGCCGCCACGACCTGGGATGCCTGCTGGCGCACCAGCATCGCCTGGGCGATCTCTGGGGCGTACGCGAGGTGGGTGATGCGGGCCTCGAGCACCTCGATGCCGGCCAGATCCGTGCGCTCGCGCAGCTCGGTGGTGAGCTCCTCGGCGATCTCGGCGCCGTCGCGCAGGCTGGTGCGGGCGTCGTCGTGCGCGTCGTACGGGTGGATGGTGGCCAGGTGCCGGACCGCGGCCTCGGACTGGGTCTCCACGTACTGCTCGTAGTCGTCGACCGAGAAGGCGGCCTTGAAGCTGTCGACCACGCGGTAGACCACGACCGCGCCGATCTCGACCGGGTTGCCGTCGGCGTCGTTGACCTTCAGCTTCTGGGTCTCGAAGTTGCGCACGCGCAACGAGATTCGGCGCCGGTCGGTCAGCGGCACCACCCAGAAGAACCCGGGGTCGCTGACCGAGCCGATGTAACGGCCGAAGAACTGGATGACGCGGGCCTCGTTCGGGTTGACCACCAGCAGCCCGGACAGGCCGAGCACGGCCAGCGTCGCGATGGTGAAGCCGAGAACGGCGCCGGCGATCCAGCCCGCGCCGCCGCCGTCACCCGCGGCCGCCAGGCAGGCCACCGCCGCCACGATGGCCACGACGATGACCGCGACCAGGAGCAAAAGGAAGAGGAAACCGTTCCGCCGGAATGCCGGACGTAGCTCCATGTCTGTGCCCTCCAAATATCGAAGTGATATCACGACGATAGCGCGGAACGACGGGGTTGCCAAGCAATATGTTCGACAGGGTTCACCCTCTCACCTCGGCGCATGTGCGGACGTGAACGCGGGCCGCGGCAACGGCTGTGCCATCGGCCCACCTTCGACAGGCCGGCACTACATGCGTAGATGCGCATATAGACGTCTCGTGATTGCCGACGTGCGACCGCACGGCGGCGATTCAGCGCGGTCGAATGTTGCGGTTGGCCCGAAAGAGGTTGCGGGGGTCGTGGTTCGACTTCAGGCCCGCCAGGCGGTCGTAGGTGGCGGGGGCGTACCCCGCCCGGGTCTGCGCCTCGCCGGCGTCCGCGCCGCCGCCGTACAGGAAGTTGAGATGGTGCCCGATCGTCCAGGGGGACAACGCTTCCCGGATGTCGGCGAGGCGATCACGGGTCTCGTGCCCGGCGTCGCCGTCCGGCATGGCGATGACGCGGGCCACGTACTCGGCGTCGCGGTGATCGACCGCGATGCCGGCGGGCCCCGGACGCCGCAGCGCGCCGCCCAGGTGCCGCAGGCCCGCCACCACCGGACTGCCCGAGCGCGGGCCGGTGTGCTCGAGGAAGGTGTCGGTGGCCTCGGCGGGCAGTTCGCGCAATAGCGCGTTGGTGGCGGTGTAGGCGTGCGGGAAGTCCGGATCACGGTAGATGGCATGGGATTCGGTGTAGGGCATGACCCGCAGGTCGTCCGCGAGCCGAGGTCCGATGGCACGCAACGGGGCGATCAGCCGCTCGCCTTCCTCACGACCCCCGGTGTACGCGATGTTGATCGTCGCGGTGTAGCGCCCGCGCAGCGGCTCCGGTACCCCGGGATGATCCGGAACGGTGAGCACGGTGACGGCCGAGGTCAGCTCGTCGGGCAGGTCCGCGGTCCACAGTCGCCAGCCCTCGAGCGCGGGTTCGACCAGGCGCGTATCGAATTGGAGCTGACCGCCGTACACCGCGGTGACGGGCAGGAGTTCGAGTTCGAGGGCGGTGACGACGCCGAAGTTGCCGCCGGTGCCCAGCACCGCGCCGAAGAGCTCGTCCCCCGGCGCCAGCCGGCGCGGGCGGCCGTCCGCGGTGACGATGTCGATGGCGCGCACATGGTCTGCGGCATAACCGAATTCGCGGGCGAGCAGTCCCAGGCCGCCGCCGAGGGTGTAGCCGACCACGCCGACCGACAGCGAGGATCCGTTGAGCGGGGCGAGCCCGTGCGCGGCCGCGGCCTCGACGAGCGCCCCGGCGCGCACCCCCGCGCCGACGCGGGCGATCCGGGTGACGGGATCGACGCGGATATCGGTCATGCGCCGCGTCGAGATCAGCACTCCGCCGGACAGCGGCGCCGACAGGCCGTGACCGGTGGCCTGCACCGCGATCGGCAGCTCGCGCAGGGCGGCGTATTCCACCGCCGCGCGCACATCCTCGGCGTGCAGCGCACCCACGACCACCCCCGGCCGATGCGTGTACGCGGTTTGGAATCCGGCGATCTCGTCGTCGTAGCCCGCGTCGCCGGGGCGGAACACCGGGCCGGTCACGTCGGGCAGATCTGTTGTCGAACGCGTTGTCTGTGCCATGTCTGCCAGCCTGCCGAGCCGGGTTTGATAACTCCAACAGATAGTTCTTCTCACTACTAGAATCCATGGTTATGGAACTGCGGCAGCTGCGCTATTTCGTCACGGTGGCCGAGGAAGCCAATTTCACCCGGGCCGCGGCCCGTCTGCACCTGTCGCAGCCGGGGCTGAGCGCGCAGATCCGGCAGCTGGAACGTGAACTGGGACAGCGGCTTCTGGACCGGTCGTCGCGCACCGTCACCGTGACGCCCGTCGGCGCGGCGGTACTCCCGCACGCCCGGGCCGCACTCGCCGCGGCCGAGCGGGTGAGCCACACCGTCGACGAGTTCACCGGATTGTTGCGGGGCCGGGTGCGGGTGGGGATGATCTCCGGCGCGGCCGACGGCGAGGTCGACATCGCGCGCGTGCTGTCGGAGTACCACCGCGATCATCCGCAGATCGCGATCACCCTGACCGAGGACACCTCCGAGGCCATGTACGAGGCGCTGCGGCACGGCGCCCTCGATATCTGCCTGATCAGTCTCTCCGGCGCGGATTCCGATCCCGATATCGCGCTGGAGACGGTGTACGAGTCCCCGATCGTCGCGGCGGTCGCGGCGACCGCGACCGGTTTCGATGATCGCATCGGACTGGCCGAACTGTGCACCCATCCGCTGGTCTGCCTCCCCGCGGGCGCCGGGATTCGGGGTGTGCTGGAAAAGAGCTGTGCGGCAGCGGGTCTGGTTCCGAACGTGGCGTTCGAGGCGGCCGCTCCCCCGCTGCTCATGCGGCTGGCGTCCTACGATCTCGGTGTCGCGATCGTGCCGCCGATTCCCCCGGACGCCGCCGCGGCGCTCGGGGTGCGCCTGCTCGACATCGACCCGCCGATGCGCGGCCGCCTGGCCCTGGCCTGGAGTACCGCGCAGCCGCTGAGCCCGGCCGCGAAGGTGCTGCTCGGCCAGCTGCGCATCGCCGTGTCGGTCTGGAAGGACCCCGCGGCCATGTTCGTCAGCGCGCCGGAGTGAAGACCGCGCGCAGACCGCCGTCCAGCACCGCCTGCACGGCGACCAGGGCGAGCAGCAGGACGCCGGTCGCGATGTGTTGAACGGCGTCGGCGGTGTGGTTCGGGAAGCTGAAGACCAGCACCCGATGGGAGAACAGCGCCCAGACGCCGACCCCGAAACCGCCGCCGAGCGCGGCGATGACGCAGTACCACGCGGACCAGTGTTCGCGGGTGGCGGCCGCCAGCGCCGGCGTGAACAGCAGCAGGCCGGCGACGGCGTGCCAGCCGTTGTAGTCCATGCCGAGCACCGGCGTGGCTGGTGCGTGCTCCCCGAGGGCGAAGCTCGGTTCGGCGATCCAGCCCGCGATGGCCCACACGATGTGCACCAGCCCGACGACGGCGGTCGCCCATTGCAGAAAGCTCCACCGGGACAGGGTGATTCGGAGTCGGTCGGAAGTGTGCGCAGCCATCGCCAATGCCCCCATCGCATTCGACACAATATCTACTACATGTCGTAGTTGGATCTACTACACAGCGTAGCTGTCGAGCGGCATCACACGGAAGACTTCGGCAAGAAGCTTCCCTAAACTTCCCTAAACAACCTTATTGCGCATTCTCATAGGGTTGTTTACAGTCGTTTGCATGAACGATCGTCTGTACTCGGTGGAGGAAGTCGCCGAACGACTCGGACTGCACGTGCGCACCGTGCGCGGCTATGTCCGCGACGGAAAGCTCACCGCCGTGCGGATCGGTAAGCAGTACCGCATCGCGCACGCGGATCTGGAGGCGTTCACCGGCCTGCCGGTGCCCGCCTCCCCGAGCGAGAGCGTCGCCCGGCGTCGGCACGCCGAAGCCTCGACGATCGTCGAGGTCGACGCCGTGGACCCGGCCACCGTCGACCGGGTGGCCTCGCTGCTCACCGGCGCGACGGGCAATCGCCGGCTCGGCGACGATCCCCTGCGCTTCCAGACCTTTCACGACCCCGAACGCGCCCGGCTCAAGATCATCATCGTGGGCGGTCTCGCCGATACCGCGCGACTGCTCGAATACCTGGAAGGAGTGCTCGTCCCATGAGCACGCGAAGCACCACCGACGCCGTCGCCCCCATCTACAAGTCCGCCGCCGGCGCGGCCGCCATCGCCGCGCGCTACCGGGAAGTGCTGCGCGAGTGGCCTATTCCCGCCGAACAGTTGCGGATACCCACCCGCGCGGGCGAGACCTTCGTGCTGGCCTCCGGCTCGGTGAACGCGCCTCCACTGGTGCTGCTGCACGGTTCGGGGGCGAACTCCTCGATGTGGCGCGGTGATGTCGCCGCCTGGGCGCGGGAGTTCCGCGTCTACTCGGTGGATCTGGTCGGCGAACCCGGCGGCAGCGCGCCCACCCGGCCGGAGCTGGCGTCCGAGGAAGTCGCGCTGTGGCTCGACGATGTGCTTGCGGGACTTGGGATTTCGGACACGTCGATGGTCGGCATATCGCTCGGCGGCTGGACGGCCCTCGACTACGCCGTTCGCCGGCCCGGCCGGATCGCGCGGCTGGCCCTGCTGTGCCCCGGCGGGATCGGCAGGCAGCGCTTCGGCTGGGTCGCCAAAACCGTTGTGGCCAAGCTCTTCGGCCGCCACGACGTGCGCAGCTCGGCCGCCCTGGTGACCGGCCTGACCGGCCCCGAACTCGAGCCGGTGCTGGACGACGTGACCCTGACCTTCACGCATTTCAACCCGCGCACCGAACGCCTGCCCGGCTTCACCGATGACCAGTTGCGTTCGCTCACCATGCCGGTTCTCGCCATCGTGGGCGCGGACGACGTCATGTTCGACTCCGCCACCACCGCGCGCCGTGTGCGCTCGGAGGTCCCGAACGCGACCGTCGAGGTTCTGCCCGGCGTCGGCCACGCCATCCTCGGCCAGACCGACCGCATCCTGGGGTTTCTGCGCGCGGACGCTCCGCCCGCCTGAATCCGCGCGGATCGCGGCGTCCCAGAGGTAGGCGGGGTTGGCCGCCGGGCCGGTCCGAGAGCTGCGGCGGCCGGCCGATCATGCGGACCGGAGGGCGCTCCCCCTCCACCCCCGCAGCCCCACCCGCGACTTACAGATTTACCCTCTCACGCAACGAGAGTCTTATTTCGATTTCGAGAGAGTGCTATTCTCCTATCGCTCCCGGCCGCGAAGATGCCATCCTCCCGCGACCGCGGGGTACGGCAACCGTCCGCCTGTGACGCTCGACGCGGCGCGCGCGGGAGCACTCGAGCGCTCGAACGCGCTGCCGCGCACACGACGTGCGCAGGGCACAGAGTTCTCGACAACCGAAGGCACCGCGCTTCTCCGGACCGGAGGGGCTCGGCGAAAGGATGAGACAGTGAGTAGCACCATCGACGTCGAACCTGTGGTCGAAAGCCCCAGCTCGGGCATCATTCCGGTCTTCGACCCCTCCACCGAGGAGCAGATCGCGCAGGTCGTCGATTCCGATCGGAAGGCCGTCGACGAGGCCGTGGCGCGGGCCCGGGAGACGTTCGAGTCCGGTATCTGGCGCAAGCTGCCCGCCGCGCACCGCGCCGATGTGCTATTCCGAGCCGCCGCCCTCGTGCGCGAGCGCACCGACGAGCTCGCCGCGATCGAGGCCCGCGACAACGGCATGAACGCGATGGCCGCGAAGCAGATCATCAAGGTCGCCTACGACATGCTGGTCTACTACGCCGGCTGGGTCGGCAAGATCCACGGCGAATCGAGCAACCTGGTCTCCGACGGCCTGCTGGGCGAGTTCGAGACCTTTCACACCTTCACCCAGCTCGAGCCGGTCGGCGTCGTCGGGCTCATCGTGCCGTGGAACGGGCCGTTCTTCGTCGCCATGCTCAAGGTCGCGCCCGCCCTGGCAGCGGGGTGCAGCGCGGTACTCAAGCCCGCCGAGGAGACCCCGCTCAGTGCGCTCGAGCTCGAGAAGATCTTCCGCGACGCGGGCCTGCCCGAGGGCGTGCTCAATGTCGTCACCGGCTACGGCGAGACCACCGGCGCCGCGCTCACCGCGCACCCGGGCGTGGACAAGATCTCGTTCACCGGTTCGACCGAGGTCGGCCGACTGATCGTCAAGGCCGCCGCGGGCAACCTCAAGCGCCTCACCCTCGAACTGGGCGGCAAATCGCCGCTGATCATGTTCGACGACGCCAACCTGGACAAGGCGATCATGGGCGCCGGAATCGGCCTGCTCGCCGGCTCGGGGCAGAACTGCTCGTGCACCTCCCGCATCTACGTGCAGCGCGGCATCTACGACCGGGTCGTGGACGGGCTCGCCGCCTTCGCCAAGATGCTGCCGATGGGCGGCAGCGACGATCCGACCTCGGTGCTGGGCCCGCTGATCAGCGAGAAGCAGCGACAGCGGGTGACCGGCATCGTGGACGAGGGCGTGGCCGCGGGCGCGCAGGTGATCACCGGCGGTAAACACCTGGATCGGCGCGGCTACTTCTACGAGGCCACGATCATCACCAACACCACCCCCGACATGCGGCTCATCCGCGAAGAGATCTTCGGTCCGGTCGGCTCGGTAATCCCGTTCGACGACGAGGACGAGGTGATCGCCGCCGCCAACGACACCGAGTACGGTCTGGCCGGCTCGATCTGGACCGAGAACCTGGGCCGCGCGCACCGCGTCGTCAACGAGCTGCGCGCCGGGCAGATCTGGGTGAACACCGCGCTGGCAGCCGACCCGTCGATGCCGATCTGCGGGCAGAAGCAGTCCGGCTGGGGCGGCGAACGCGGCCGCAAGGGCATCGATGCCTACTTCAACACCAAGGCCGTCTACATCGGAATCTGAGCCGATCTCGCCCAGGTGCGGGCCGGAAACCGAACATCAATCGGCCCGCACCTGCTCGGCGAATTCGGTCGTCGATGCGTTCGGCCACCCGCTGCGGCGCGCTGCGTGTCGCGAGCCAGCGCAGCAGCAGCGCGACCGGATCGGCCCGGTGGCGACCCACTATCGAAGGGCCGCACCGTGTCTCGCGACTGAGCGGTCAGAGGATGCGGGACAGGAACGCCTTGGTGCGCTCGTGCTGGGGATTGGCCAGCAGCTCGCGCGGATCCCCGGCCTCCACGACCACACCGCCGTCCATGAACGCCAGCTGATCGGCCACCTCGCGGGCGAAGCCCATCTCGTGCGTCACGACCACCATCGTCATGCCCGAGGCGGCGAGTTCGCGCATGACGCCGAGCACCTCGCCGACGAGTTCCGGATCCAGCGCCGAGGTGGGCTCGTCGAACAGCATCAGCTTGGGATCCATGGCCAGCGCCCGGGCGATCGCCACCCGCTGCTGCTGCCCGCCGGACAGCTGCGCCGGATACGAATCGGCCTTGTCCGCCAAGCCGACTCGGGCCAGCAGCTCCTTCGCGCGCGTGATCGCGTCGGCCTTGCGCACCTTCTTCACCCGGGTCGGCGCCTCGATGATGTTCTCGAGGACGGTCCGGTGCGGGAACAGGTTGAAGTGCTGGAACACCATGCCGATGTCGCGGCGCTGGCGGGCGGCCTCGCGCGGATGCAGTTCGTAGAGCTTGTCGCCCTTCTCGCGGTAGCCCACGAGTTCACCGTCCACGTACAGCCTGCCGGCGTTCACCTGCTCCAGGTGATTGATGCAGCGCAGGAAGGTGGACTTGCCCGAGCCGGACGGGCCGATCAGGCACAGCACCTCACCGCGCTTCACCTCCAGCGAGATGCCCTTGAGCACCTGCAGCGTGCCGAAGCTCTTGCACACCCGATCCGCGCGCACCATCGGCGTGGCCGCGGCGACCGGATCCTGGTCGAGGCTCTTCTTCTCGAGGCTCACTGACCCTCCACCCCCGAACGCTGCATGGAAGCCAAGGCCCGCAACTGTTTCGCGGTCATCTTGCGCGAGGATCCGCGCGAGTAGTACCGCTCCAGGTAGAACTGGCCCACCATCAGCACGCTGGTGATGGCCAGGTACCAGGTGGCCGCGACCAGCAGCAGCGGGATCGGCTGGAAGTTGATGCCGTAGATGTCGCGCGCCCGCCCGTACAGGTCGGTGGTGAGCGGAATGGCGGTGACCAGCGAGGTGGTCTTGAGCATGGAGATCAGCTCGTTGCCGGTCGGCGGGATGATCACGCGCATGGCCTGCGGCAGCACCGTGCGGGTCATGGTCTGCGACCACGACATGCCCAGGGCGGTCGACGCCTCGCGCTGCCCCTCACCCACCGAACCGATTCCGGCGCGGACGATTTCGGCCATGTAGGCGGCCTCGTTGAGACCCAGGCCGATGACCGCGAACACGAACGGCGCCGAGAAGTCCTGCACGTTCCAGTTCGCCAGCGTCGGGCCGAACGGCACGCCGAGGGTGATGGTTTTGTACAGCGACGGGAACAGACCCCAGAACACCAGCTGCACGTACACCGGCGTGCCGCGGAAGATCCACAGGTACACCCACGCCACCGAGCGCAGCACCGGATTCGGCGACAGCCGCATGACCGCGAGCAGCACGCCCAGCACCACGCCGATCGCCATGGCCAGCACGGTGAGCTCGAGGGTGACCAGCGCGCCGGAGGCGATCTTGCTGTCGCGCAGGTACAATCGGTACGTGTCCCAGTGATAGGCCGGGTTGGTCGCGGCCCCGTAGAGGAACAGCCCCAGCAGCACCAGGATGATCGCCGCCGCGAGCCACCGGCCCGGCCGACGCAGCGGAATCGCTTTGATCGGCTCGGGTTCGGTGGATGTCACGGTCGCGGCGGTGGAATCGGGCCCCGGAGCCGAAGCGGCGGGGTCCTTCTCGTCCTGCGACATGGCCGGCGATCAGCCCTGTGCGCCGTTGATGACCGACTTGGTGATCGCGCCCTCCTGGACGCCCCAGTTCTCGGTGATCGAGCGGTACTGGCCGTTGTCCATGAGGTACTGGACGGCCTCCTGCAGCACGGGCGCGAGCGCCGAACCCTTCTTGACCGGCCAGCCGTACGGCGCGGCGTCGAAGAGCGGACCGGCGGACTCGATGCTGTCCTGCGCCTGCTTGATGGCGTACGCGGTGACCGGGGAGTCGGCGGACATGGCGTCGACCTGGCCGTTCACCAGCGCGGTGGCCGCAGCGCTCTGCTCGTCGTAGGCGACCTTGGTGATCTCGGGCTTGCCGGCGGCGACGCACGCCGCGCTCTTGGCCGGGATCTCGTCGGTGTCCTGAATGGTGGTGCGCTGCACCGCGACCCGCTTGCCGCAGGCGTTGTTCGGGTCGACCGACTTGCCCTTCTGCTGGGCCCACTGGCTGCCCGCGTTGAAGTAGGTGACGAAGTCGGCGGTCTTCTCGCGCTCGGCGTTGTCGGTCATCGAGGACATGCCGAGGTTGTAGGTCCCGGCCTCGATGGCCGGGATGATCTTCTCGAAGTCCGATTCCTTGTAGTCCGCGGTCAGGCCGAGGACCTTGGCGACCGCGTCGACCAGGTCGACGTCGAAGCCGATGATCTTGCCCGAGTTGGGATCCTTGTACTCGTTCGGCGCGTAGGGAATGTTCACGCCGACGATCAGCTTGCCCGAGCTCGCGATGTCCGCGGGCACCTTGGCGGCGATGGCGTCCACCTTGGCCACCTCGACCTTGGCCACCTCGGGCGAGTCGGTCTCGGTGGTGCTGGTACAGGCGGTCACTACGAGAGCGCCACCCGCTAGGACGCAGGCGGCCCGCAGGGCACGCCCGCGGAAATCGATACGAGACACAGCAGTCCTCCACAGTTCGGTCACGCGACAACCGGACGTCGCCCGCCGTTTGAAATGTAGGCGAGTCGTACATTTCGTGCGGGCCGGTAACCGAACATTAATCGGCGACACGCCGACAGGTGCTCGTTACACGACCGGTTCCGGCAGTGCGCTCACCAGCGATGCAGCCGGGCCCGCACCTGCTCGGTGAATTCGGTCGTTGATGCTAACCCACCCAAATCGGATGTTGCTACACCAGCCCGCAACGTATCGGCTACCGCATGTTCGATGCGTTCCGCCACCCGCTGCAGCGCGCTGTGCGCGGTGCGTGTCGCGAGCCAGCGCAGCAGCAGCGCGGCCGAGAGCTGCAGGGCCACCGGGTTCGCCCGGTTGCGACCGGCGATGGCCGGGGCCGCGCCGTGCACGGCCTGCGCCATGGCCTGCTCGTCGGAACAGTTCAGCGAGGGCGCCATCCCGAGCGAACCGCTCAGCTCCCCCGCCAGGTCGGACAGGATGTCGCCGAACATGTTCTCGGTGACGATGACGTCGTAGTCCTGCGGCGCGCGCACCAGATGCGCCGCCGCGGCGTCCACGTGCTCGTCGCTGACCTCGAGATCGGGGAACTCCGCCGCCGCGATCTCGTAGCACACGTCCCGGAACAGTCCCATGGACATGGGCAGCACGTTGGCCTTGTGCACGATGGTGACGCGCTTGCCGCGGGCGGCCGCGTTCTCGAACGCGGCGCGCGCGATCCGCTCGATCGCCGCGCGGGTGAACAGGCCCACCGCCATCGCCACGTCCGGGGTCGGCTTGAACTCGCCGGACCCGGCGAACATGTTGCGGTCGGCGTAGAGCCCCTCGCTGTTCTCACGCACGATCAGCAGATCCATCTGCGCCACCGTCGACCGCACGCCCTCGACGGTGCGCGAGGGCCGCAGGTTGCCGTACAGGCCGAAGCGCTTGCGGACCGCGCCCGCGGGCGGCAGCCCCGTGCGGTAATCGGCTGCGTAGGAAGCGTTGTCGTGCGGTCCCATGATCCAGCCGGTGAGGCCGGCGAGCGCGGTGAGCGTCGGCTCGGGCACCGGGTCGCCGTACTCCTCGATGGCGGCGTGACCGATGAGCAGATGCACCCACTCGACGGGCGGCACCCCGACCACCGCCATCGCCTCGTCCACCACGTCCCGGGTGGCGCGCACCACCTCCGGGCCGATGCCGTCACCTTCGATCAACCCCAGCCGGAGCCGAGTCTCGCTGTCGCTCATGGCAGTCATCCTCGCGCAAACCGGGCGGCGGCCCGGAGGCGGCACGCGGTTGGCGGCTACCGTAATGGGTACAGGGAAGAGAACCGCACGGCCCGGTGTTGGACCGGGAAATCGACACGAGAGGACGCCATGGCCACCCAGACCCTGACCGAACAGAACTTCGACGAGACCGTCACCGGTAGCGACATCGTGCTCGTGGACTTCTGGGCCTCCTGGTGTGGCCCGTGCCGCGCCTTCGCCCCCACCTACGAGAAGTCGTCCGAGAAGCATCCCGACGTGGTTTTCGGCAAGGTCGACACCGAGGCCGAGCAGGGTCTCGCGGCGGCGGCGAACATTCGCTCGATCCCGACCATCATGGCCTTCCGCGAGGGCGTGCTGGTGTTCGCGCAGCCGGGCGCGCTGCCCGCCGAGGCCCTCGAGGACCTCATCGGCCAGGTGCAGGCGCTGGACATGGACGAGGTCCGCAAGCAGCTCGCCGAGCAGCAGCAGGCCGCCAAGTAGGTCCCGGGCGAGCGCGCCGCGCGCTCGCACCGCGTCAACTCGAAAAGACTGCGCCGCAACCGGAATCGGTTGCGGCGCAGTCTTTTACGTGTGTCCGTTGGGCCGCCCGCGGTGGCGGGCGGGGCCGTCAGCCGAGCGAGTTGATGCCCGCGATCATGGCGCGGACGGTCGATTCAGCGCTCTCGTCGGCGAGGGCGGCGCCCCAGCCGCGACGGCCGTTGAACTCGCACTGCACGAAGGTGGCGGTGCCCCGGCCGGTGCGGCGCTGGTGGAACTGCAGGATCTCGACCGGATAGCCCTCGTCGTACAGGGCCGAGGTCAGGGCGGCGACCGGGCTGCCGGTGGAGTGCACCGTGCGCAACCTGCCGTCGAACTCGAGGGTCGCGGAGAAGTCCGCGGCCCGGCGGTAGGTCCATTCGCCGAGCTTGATCGCGCCCGCGTCGCGGCAGTAGCGATCGTTGAGCTCGTCGAGGGTCAGGCCGGTGCTCTCGGCCCGCAGGCTCGCGGGGGCAGCGGCATGGAACGTGGGGGTGTCAAAAGTAATTGTCATTGGACTAGGTCTTCCCGACTTCTTCCCAGAAATTGGCAGAGGGGACCAGCACAGAAAAGTTCAATCGGCCCGCAGCGAGGGACCGGTCCGAATCAGACCCCGCTACGGCGGAGAACTACGAGTACGCGCGTCACAGCCACCATCGCGGTAAGCGGAACAAGCGCGGCGGCGTCGCGGTCGGCGACGTTGCGCGCCGCGCTGCGGCTGTGGACGGGATTCGGCACGGCACCGAGCATAGGGGCAGATTTGCGCAATGGCAACCATATTCGTCATCGACCCGCGGGTAACTTCGTCGCAGGTCACCGACCCTGTGGTGCGCGCCATATCGCTCGCCTTCCCGATGCTCGGCAACCAGCTTTCCGGCCGCCGGCAACCGCGGCTGCGACAATGGGCGAACCCTGCCGGACGATCTTTCGAACCCTCCGTGAACGCACCCCGCGGCATGTTCCGCCGCCGAGCCCAGGAGTAGCGCCCCGATGACCGATCCGAAAGTCATGAGCACAATCAATCATCTGTTCGGCTGCCATCGGACGTGCGTCCGTCAGACCGGCGAGTCGCTCGACCTCGGCGGCGCGCACGCCGCGCGGGAGCACATCACCCTGCTGATGGACTGTGGTGCGATCTGCCGGCTCACCGCGGACCTGCTGGATCGGCGATCGCCGTGGGCGACGGGTTTGTGTGAGGTCACCGCGCGGATCTGTACGGCGACCGCGGAGAGCTGCGAGCGGCTCGGCGAGCCGATCGCCGCGCGGACCTGCCGCGAGACCGCGGAGGTGGTGACGGTGCTGGCCGCACAGCTGGCGCGGCAGTGAGTACGCACGGCCGCGGGATTACTCGCGCGGCCGTGCGAATTCGTCGCGTCAGTGCGCGGCGGCGTCCCAGCTGCGGCCGACGCCCACCGAGACCTCGAGCGGCACCGACAGCTCGATGGCGTTCGACATGTGTTCGCGGGCAAGGGCTTCGAGCTCGTCGCGCTCACCCGCGGCGACCTCGAACAGGAGCTCGTCGTGAATCTGCAGCAGCATCCGCGACCGCAGTCCGGCGTCCTTGATCGCCTGCTGGGTGGAGATCATGGCGACCTTGATGATGTCGGCCGCGGTGCCCTGGATGGGCGCGTTCAGGGCCATGCGCTCGGCGGCCTCGCGGCGCTGGCGATTGCTGGAGTCGAGATCGGGCAGATAGCGGCGGCGGCCGAAGAGGGTTTCGGTGTAGCCGGTCTTGCGGGCCTCGTCCACGGCGTCGTTCAGGTAGTCGCGAATCGCGCCGAAACGCGAGAAGTACACGTCCATCTGAACTTTCGCCTCTTCGGCGCTGATCTTGAGCTGCTGGGACAGGCCGTAGGCGGACAGTCCGTAGGCCAGGCCGTACGACATGGCCTTGATGCGGCGGCGCAGTTCGGGATCGACCTCGGTGATCGGAATGTCGAACGCCTTGGAGGCCACGAAATTGTGCAGATCCTCGCCCGAGTTGAAGGCCTCGATCAGGCCCTCGTCCTTGGACAGGTGCGCCATGATGCGCATTTCGATCTGGCTGTAATCCGCGGTCATGAGCGATTCGAAACCCGAGCCGACCACGAAGGTGTCGCGGATGCGGCGGCCGGTGTCGGTGCGAATCGGGATGTTCTGCAGGTTCGGCTCGGTCGAGGAGAGCCGGCCGGTGGCGGCGACGGTCTGGTTGAAGGTGGTGTGGATGCGGCCGTCGTCGGCGACCGCCTTGAGCAGGCCGTCGACCGTCACCTTCAGGCGCGTCGCGTCGCGGTGTTCGAGCAGGTGCTGCAGGAACGGGTGCTGGGTCTTCTCGTAAAGCCCTTCCAGCGCATCGGCATCGGTGGTGTAGCCGGTCTTGGTGCGCTTGGTCTTGGGCATGTCGAGCTCGTCGAACAGCACCACCTGGAGCTGCTTGGGCGAGCCCAGGTTGATCTGCTTTCCGATGACGCCGTACGCGGCGTTGGCGGCCTCGCCCACGCGGTCGGCGAACTGGCGCTGCAACTGCTCGAGCTGACCGGAGTCGACGGCGATGCCCGCGGCCTCGAGTTCGGCGAGCACGCCCAGCAGCGGCAGTTCGATGTCGCGCAGCAGGGCGGTGGACTCGATGCGCTCGAGTTCGGTGTCGAAGGCGTCGGCGAGGTCGAAAACCGCACGGGCGCGCAGCATCGCGGCCTTGGCGACCTCGGTGTCGACGTGGTCCTCGTCGTCGAGCAGGGACAGCTGGGTTTCCCCCGCATCGTCCACGCGCAGTTCGCGCTTGAGGTAGCGCAGGGACAGATCGTCGAGGTTGAAGCTGCGCTGGCCCGGCAGGATCAGGTACGCCGCCAGGGCGGTGTCGCTGGCCAGACCGCCCAGGGTCCAGCCGCGCCCGCGCAGGGCGTGCATGGCGGACTTGGCCTCGTGCAACGCCTTCGGGGTCTTCGGGTCGGCGAGCCAGGCGCCCAGGGCCTGCTCGTCCTCGGGGGTGAGACCGTGCACGTCGAGGTACGCGCCCTCGCCGTCGGCGGCGGCCAGCGCGATGGCCTGGACGTCGCCGTGGATGGGCGCGCCGGTGCCGATCACCGTAACCCCGTGCCGCACACCGGAAGGCGCGTGCTGGGCCAGCCAGGCGGTCGCCTCGCCCGGCAGCAGGGCGGCGCCGCTGATCTCGAAACCGGATTCGGCCTCGGGCTCGACCGGGGACAGCGTGTCGAAGAGGCGATCGCGCAGGACGCGGAACTCGAGCTCGTCGAACAGGCGGTGGATCTTGTCCCGATCCCAGGGCTGCACGGCCAGCTGATCGGGGGTGTACGGCAGCGGCACCTCCTTCACCATCTCGGTGAGCTGGCGGTTGAGCAGCACGCTGGACAGGTTGGCGCGCAGGGCATCTCCGACCTTGCCCTTGACCGTGTCGACCTTGTCCACCAGGTTGACCAGATCGCCGAATTCGCGAATCCACTTGGTGGCGGTCTTCTCCCCGACGCCCGGGATGCCCGGCAGGTTGTCGCTCGGGTCGCCGCGCAGGGCCGCGAAGTCCGGGTACTGCGCGGGGGTGAGGCCATACTTGTCCTCCACCGCGGCCGGGGTGAAGCGGGTGAGCTCGGAGACGCCCTTCTTGGGGTAGAGCACGGTGACGTCGTCGTTGACCAGCTGCAGCGAATCCCGGTCGCCGGTGACGATCAGCACGCGGAAACCCTGCGGCACGGCCTGCGTGGTGAGGGTGGCGATCACGTCGTCGGCCTCGTACCCGTCGATGGCCATGACGGGGATGCCCAGCGCGCCCAGGACCTCCTGGGTGACCTCGACCTGGCCGCGGAACTCGTCCGGTGTGGTGGCGCGGTTGGCCTTGTACTCCGGGTACGCCTCGGTGCGGAAGGTCTTGCGGCTCACGTCGAACGCCGCGGCCACGTGGGTGGGCTTCTCGTCCCGCAGCAGGTTGATCAGCATCGCGGTGAACCCGTAGACCGCGTTGGTGGTCTGCCCGCCCGCGGTCTTGAAGTTCTCCGCGGGCAGCGCGTAGAACGCGCGATAGGCCAGCGAATGCCCGTCCAGCAGCAACAGCGTGGGCTGTGCACCGGAGGCGGGAGCGGACACGGCACTCGGACGCTGATCGGTAGAGGCAGGAGTCACGGCACAGAGTCTAGGGACGTGCACCGACACATGTGGGAAGCGGGCACGGAACCTTCGCCCGGCCGGGTCATCCGTTCGCGGACCGCTCGCGAAATCGGGTTTCGCGGGCGCGCCGAAATCCGATTTCGCGCGCGCGGCCCTTGCTGATAATCTCACTCCGCGCACAGCGCACCAAGGGGCGTAGCTCAATTGGCAGAGCAGCGGTCTCCAAAACCGCAGGTTGCAGGTTCAAGTCCTGTCGCCCCTGCAAGACCACTCGGGCCGGTCCGCCATCGATGGCGGACCGGCCCGAGTCGTTCGCGGACCCGTGCCCTCAGCCGACGCCGAGGTAGGCGGACTTGACGGCCGGATCGTGCAGGAGCTCGCGGCCGGGGCCGGTCTTGGTGACCTCGCCGGTCTCCAGGATGTAGGCGCGGTCGCTGCGGGTCAGGGCCTGCTGGGCGTTCTGCTCGACCAGCAGGACCGTGGTGCCCTGGGCGTTGATGTCGGCGATGATCCGGAAGATCTGCTGAATCACCATGGGGGCCAAACCCATCGACGGTTCGTCCAGCAGCAGCAGCTTCGGGCGCGCCATGAGGGCGCGGCCGATGGCGACCATCTGCTGTTCGCCGCCGGAGAGGGTGCCGCCGACCTGCTTCTGGCGTTCCTTCACCCGGGGGAAGAGTTCGAAGATCCAGTCCAGGGTGCTGTTGTAGTCGGCCTTGTCCTTGAAAGGGCGGCTGTAGCAACCCATGTCGAGGTTTTCCTGCACCGTCATGCCGGGGAACACGCCCCGGCCCTCGGGCGCCTGGATGAGACCGATGCCGACCCGTTCGTGTGCCTTCATCCGGGTGATGTCACGGCCCTCGAAGAGGATGCGGCCGCCGGTGAGCGGGAGCAGCCCCGACAGCGCCCGCATGGTGGTGGTCTTGCCGGCGCCGTTGGCTCCGAGCAGCGTGACCAGTTCGCCCTGCCCGACACTCAGCGAAATGCCGTGCAGCGCTTGAATTCTGCCGTAGTTGACGACCATGTCCTCGACCTCGAGGAGGGCCGTGCTCTTGTCGCTCTTGTCCCTCTTATCCAAGGAAGTCACATCTCACCCAGTTCCTCGTCGGGCACGCCGAGGTACGCGGCGATCACCTTGGGGTCTTCGCGAATCTCGGCGGGCAGGCCGTCGGCGATCTTGCGGCCGAACTCGAGCACGACGACGCGATCGGTCACACCCATGACCAGGCGCATATCGTGCTCGATCAACAGCACCGTGAAACCGTCGTCGCGGATCTTGCGAATCAGATCCATGAGCGCGGATTTCTCGCTCGGGTTGAAGCCGGCCGCGGGTTCGTCCAGGCACAGCAGTTTCGGTTCGGTGGCCAGGGCACGCGCGATCTCCAGGCGGCGCTGATCACCGTAGGAGAGATTGCGGGCCTTCTCCACCGCGCGGGGCGCGATGCCGACGAATTCCAGGAGCGCCATGCCCCGCTCGATGGCGTCGTGCTCTTCGGCGCGATGCCGCTTCGTGCGAAAGATGGCGCCGGGCACCGAGGTTCGGTGCCTGGCGTCGGTGCCGACGACCACGTTCTCGAGCGCGGTCATCTCCGCGAACAGCCGCACGTTCTGGAAGGTGCGCGCGATGCCGAGCCGGGTGATCTCGTTTCGCTTGGTCTTGGTCAGCGGCTTGCCGTCGAAATGCACCGTGCCCGAGGAGGGCCGGTACACGCCGGTGATGGCGTTGAAGCAGGTGGTCTTGCCCGCGCCGTTGGGACCGATCAGCCCGAGGATCTCCCCGCGCCGGATCTCGAAGCTCACGTTGTCCAGCGCGGTCAGGCCGCCGAACTTGACGGTGAGCCCGTCGGTGCGCAGAAGCGGTGCGCCGACAGCGGTGTCGATGTCGCGGTGCGGGGCGACGACCTTGGCGACCTCGGTCTCGTCGGCCAGGATCGGCAGCACCTCGGTCACGTCGAGGGTGCCCGCGCTGGGCGCTTCCGGCGGTGCGGCGTATCCGGCGGCGATGTCCTCGTTATCGAACAGCGCACCGCCCGGGCCCGTCATCGCTGACCTCCCGCGGCCGTGCCGGGCTCGGGCCGGACGGCCCGGTACACCTGCCGCCCGTAGGCGAGCAATTTCTGCCGAGCCGGGAACAGGCCCTGCGGCCGGAAGATCATCACAACCACCAGTGCGATACCGAAGAACAGATACTTGTAGTCGCCGAGCGCTTGATCGCCGACCTCGACCGACATGAATCGGTTCGGCAGGTAGACGATCAGGAACGCGCCGACGATCACGCCCAGCTTATTGCCCTGACCGCCGATCACCACGGCGCACAGGAACAGCATCGAGTTGATGATGTTGAACCCGGGCGGATTCACGAACTGCACCTGACCCGCGTACAACGCGCCGGACAGACCGCCGATGGCCGCGCCGATCATGAACGCCCACAGCTTGAACTTGAAGGTCGGCACGCCCATGATCTCGGCGGCGTCCTCGTCCTCGCGAATGGCGACCCAGGCGCGGCCGACCCGGCTGCGCTCGAGGTTGCCGACCATCAGCAGAACCAGCACCACCAGGATCATGCCCAGCCAGAACCACCAGGTGCCGGAGTTGGCTCGGTCCAACAGGTTCGGCGACGAGTCGTCGCCCAGGTTGCCGGAGGAGAAGTAGCCGGAGGGATGGTCGTCGGAGACGCCGACGCGCGGGTAGGCGATCCCCGGCAGGCCCATGCTGCCGCCGGTGACCTCGCTGAGATTGTCCGCGATGAGCCGCACGATCTCACCGAATCCGAGCGTCACGATGGCCAGGTAGTCACCGCGCAGGCGCAGCGTCGGCGATCCCAGGATCAGGCCCGAGAGCGCAGCCACGGCGATGGCGATGGGCACGCACGCCAGCCACGCCCAATCGGTTTCGAGCCAGCCGTCGCCGATCTGGTTCCACGGGCTCTGCGGACTGGTGAGCAGGGCGACAGTGTACGCGCCGACGGCGTAGAAGCCGACATAGCCCAGGTCGAGCAGACCGGCCTGGCCGACCACCACGTTCAAACCGATGGCGATCAGCGCGACCATGGCGAACTGCGCCATCACGCCGCCGAAACTCGTTCCGGGAGTGTCGATCAGCGGCGGCGGGAACACCGGCAGCAGCGCCAGCAGGATCAGCGCGGGAACCGCTACGCCCCACTGCGCGGGCCGGGACAGGCCGGACCACCACGCGCGGAGCTTGTCGCCGACGCCGTGCATCGGGCGCGGCGTCCGTTCGGGCGCCTTCGTCGGAGTCGTCATGCGCGGGCCCTCCCCAGGCTTTCTCCCAGAATGCCGGTCGGGCGGAACATCAGCACGACCACCAGGACCACGAAGGCCACCACGTCACGCCACTGCGTGCCGAACAGGATCTGGCCGTAGTTCTCCACCAGGCCGAGCAGCAGACCACCCAGCAGGGCGCCGCGCAGATTGCCGATACCGCCGAGCACCGCGGCGCTGAATGCCTTGATGCCCAGGATGAATCCGCCGGAATAGATGATGCCGTTGGGGATCTTCAAGGAGTAGAGCAGGGCCGCCGCGCCGGCGAGCAGGCCACCCACCAGGAAGGTGAGCATGATGATCCGCTCCCGCGAGACGCCCATCAGGGTGGCGGTATCCGGATCCTGCGCCACCGCGCGAATACCGCGGCCGAATTTGGTTCGGTTGATCAGCAATTCGGTGCCGATCGCCAAACCCACGGCCGCCAGAATGATGACCAGGGTGATGTTGGTGACCGGGGCGCCGAAGATGGTGAACTGGTCCGTCGGCCGCACCAGCATGATCGGCTGCTGGGCGTTGGTGCCGCCCAGCCCGGGCCAGATCTTGGGCAGGACGTAGTGCACGAACTCCTGCAGCACGAACGACATGCCGATCGCGGTGATGAGGAAGATCAGGGGTTTCGCGCCCCGTTTTCGCAAGGGGCGGTAGGCGATTCGCTCCAGCCCCACCGCGGTGCCGCCCGCGACCAGCATGCCGAAGAGCATCGCGGCGAGCAGGCAGAGGATCGTTACCAGGATGCCTTTGGAATAGGCGTTTCCGCTGGGATCGAATCCGAGCAGCATCAGGCCCACATACTGGGCGAACAGGCCCACCATGAAGATTTCCGAATGGGCGAAATTGATCAATCGCAGTACGCCGTAGACCAGCGTGTACCCCACCGCGACCAAGGCGTAAATCGACCCATAGGCCAATCCGTCGACGGTGAGTCGCCAGAATTGGTCGACCACCCCCGAAACGTTGAATTCGATCGACCCAGCAGCGATCTGGGTCGTCGCAACGGAAAAACTCATTCGCTACTCTCGCCGTCAAGGAAAGCGCGTGTGCCGGGGATCGGCGGGTTCGCCGCCGGATCCCCGGCACACACTGCTTTCGGATAGGTGAACTACTTGCCTGCCGCCGCGATCCCCTTCAACACGATGGTGGTCAAGTCGTAGCCCTCGGTCGAATAGGTGCCGGCCTCGAAACCACTCGACGCCTTGTACGCCGCGGCGAAGGAATCGGGCGCCGGGCCACAGGGGCAGGACAGCAGCGAGCCCTTGGAGGCGTCACCCGCCTGCTTGGTGAACTCGACGTCCTTGGTGCCGTCCGCGGAGATGAACTCGGCGGTCACGCCGCCCGAGCGCAGCTGCTGCACCAGCGGGGCGGCCTCGGCGTAGTAGCCGGCGTAGTAGATGCCGTCCGGCTTGGCGGCGTTGAGCTTGGAGACCACCGCCGAGAAGTCCTTGTCGCCTTCCTTGATCTCGGCAGCACAGCTCGGATCGGCGATGGCGCCGAGGGTGTCGGTGAGGTTCTGGGCCAGGCCCGTGCCGTACTCGGTGTTGTCCTTGACGACACAGATCTTCTTGTACTTGCCGCTGCCCGCCAGGTACTTGGCGACGGCGGGGCCCTGCACGGCGTCGTTACCGAGACCGCGGAAGAAGGTCTTCCAGCCGTTCTTGGTCAGATCCGGGTTGGTGGCCGACGGGGTGAGCGCGAGCAGGCCCGCCTCGCTCAGGATCTGGCCGGTCGCCTTGGTCTCACCCGAGAAGGTCGGGCCGATCAGGGCGACGACCGACTTGTCGTTGACGATGGTCGGGATGACCTGGGTGGCCTTCTGCGGGTTGCCCTCGGTGTCGAATTCCTTGAGGTTGACCTTGCAGTTCGGGTTGGCCTTGTTGAACTCGTCCAGCGCGAGGCGCACGCCGCGCACGATATTGAGGCCGAGGTTCGCGTTCGGGCCGGTCAGCGGGCCGGCCATGGCGATGGACTGCTCGGCGCAGGTGGCCTGGCCGTCACCGGCCGCCTTGGCGGCGGCGGCCTGATCGGTCGCCGCGACCTGCTTGCCGTCGCTGTCGATCTGCACGACCGGGTCGATGGTGAGCTGGCCCGAGCCGTTGACCTGGTACATCCAGATCAGCGCCTTCTCGAGCTCGCCGTTCGAGCCCCACTTGTAGTTGCGCGCCAGACCCGCGCCGTCGTACGAACGTACGTAGTCGACCAGTTTGGTGCGGTTCTTCTTACCGGTGTCGTCGGTGGATGAGCTGCTGCAGCCGGTCACCGCGAGCGTCAGCGCGGCGCCGACGGCTACCGCGGCACGGACCGTACGCCACCGCCGCCTGCTGCTCGCCGAACCTCGCGTCTTCGTACCAAGCACGATTCACCTCTATGTTCTGTGCTCCCCCGGCTTACCGAGGCGGGCCGCCCCATCGATCGGCCCGGACAGAACATATCCCCGCCACGTTAGCGGCGCATCACATTCGCATCATCCATGTGACATCGCAACAAACGATTGCACCCCTCGTGTTACCGGCAGGTAAATCGCAGCGGCGTATTCGAGGCAACAGAGGGGCAATCATCGGGCAATCGGTCGCCTACTTGGGCGCGAGATTCTCCAGAACGACCTCGGCGACCGCTTTCATCGTGGTGCGACGGTCCATGGCGGTGCGCTGAATCCACTTGAAGGCCTGCGGTTCCGACAGGCCCTGGGTCTGCATGAGCACACCCTTGGCGCGCTCGACGAGCTTGCGGGTTTCCAGGCGGTCCGCGAGGTTGGCAACCTCGCCCTCGAGTGCCGTGATCTCGTGGAAACGACTGGCCGCCAACTCGATGGCGGGCACCAGATCGGACTTGGTGAACGGCTTGACCAGATAGGCCATCGCGCCGGCGTCGCGGGCGCGCTCCACCAGGTCGCGCTGGCTGAAGGCGGTCAGAATGACCACCGGCGCAAGGCGTTTCGAGGCGATCTCGGCGGCGGCGTCTATACCGTCGCGGCGCGGCATCTTCACGTCCATGATCACCAGATCCGGGCGCTTCTCCTCGGCGAGGTCCACGGCCTGCTGGCCGTCGCCCGCCTCGCCCACCACCAGGTAGCCCTCCTCGGAGAGCATCTCCACCAGATCCATCCGGATGAGGGCCTCGTCCTCGGCGACCACCACGCGCTTGGGGGCCGATGCCGCGGCATCCTTCTTCGAACCGCCCCCTGCTGTCGTTCCCATAGATGAAACCCCTGTCGCTCCGATACCAACACCCGACGTACATCGGTCCGAAGCCACCCTCGACGGATCGGCACGTACCCGAGTCACCAAAGAGTACCGTCCACCCGCCGCTACAACCCATCTACCCAGCGCAAACCGACCAGTATCACAACGATGTCATCCGCCACGGACTCCGGTTAGGTTCCCGCCACCCCCACCCGCTATAGTTTCGACCTGGTGCGCCGAGTTGGCGGAATAGGCAGACGCGACGGTCTCAAAAACCGTTGCCCGAAAGGGCGTGTGGGTTCGATTCCCACACTCGGCACTCGAGAAAAGGGTGGTTTCGGCGGTAGCCGGGCCGCCCTTTTCACATGCGCGCAACGATTCGCCCACAGCGGCATCCACGGCCTCGGCCACTACATCCAGCGGTGTTCCGGATTTCGAGTACCGTTGCCTCCCACTGTCATCCAGACGCGTTCACCAGGCCAGGCGGCAACTGATCACCGTCTCGGCAGTGAACCCGCGAGCGAGGATGACAATCGGATAGGCGCGGTTGACGGCCCAGTCGTAGCCCCGTTTGCGAACCGTAGGGGTTGGAAGATCCATGACCACGCGGTTGCCGGGCTGGACCAGGAGCCGGAACTGGGGATGGGCCGGGGAGCAGACCAGGTCCCGTCCGACGCAGACGGTGGCGGCATCCGGCAGGTGGTTCACGAATATGACCTGCTTGGTCTCGGTCTCGCCGAGCAGGTCGACACACCGCTTCAGCGTCAGGTTCGGGCGGATATCGATCTCATAGGACGAATCGCCGTCTGCGAAGAACGAGTTGGCACAGGTCGTGTCGGTGAAGTAGGGATCGGGATCCCCGGCGCGGCTCGCCTCGTAACCGCCTTCCAATTGCTGCCAGACCAGGTAGCCGAAGAACACCACCAACGCCGCCGCGCAGACCCCCAGCACGAGCTCGACGAACTCTCTCACTCTCTGATGATCGGCCCGGCGATTCCCCCCGGCTACCTTGCCTGAGATATCGGTACCGGAACGAGAAAAAGCAGGTACGAGAAATTGTGCGCCCATCAACCAGACTGTGGCGCAATCGCTTTCCATCTCATCTCTCCGGCCTCCCCGCAGATCTCCGCTGCCGCCGCGCGACCCGGACCCGTACCATGTGTGCCCGAGCCACGGGCCGACGCGGAGGAACCTGCCTCGCCGGTGTGGTAGGGAGAGGTATGAGGGTCGAGCAGTCCAGCGACGGAGTCGTCGAAATCAGCGGGTCCGCCGAAGAGCTCGACGGGTTGGCGGCGGTCGTCGCCCGGGGCGCGGGGCGCTTCGAGACCGAGGAGCTCACCGCGATCGAGGTCCGATCCGACGAGAACCCCGGCCTGCTGGCCGAGGTCGACGTCCAGCGCCGGGTGCTGCTGCTGTCCGGCGACCGCGAAAGCCGCACCCGCTTCGCCGATTCCCTCGCCGCCGTGGTGGCGATGAACACCGGCCAGCCCCAGCGGATCGAGTTCCGCGAGGGTTCGGACTACCTCCGCAAGGGCTCGGCCGCCCTGCTCCTGAACAGCCCCCGCGCCGCGAGCGCTTAGCCCGCGACGCGGGGCCTCGGCCGGCGAGTGCAGCCCGGCCGTCGAGACCAGGACAGCGGAAGAAGGCATCGGGTCCGGCGTAATCGCTGCGAAGATCCGCAACGTACTGGCATTCTTCGAACCGGTGATCGGCACGCCGGGCGTCGCCGTGCGGCTGCACGGTGCGACGTTGTACAGCTCGATCTACCGCTTCGACGACGACATGATCGTGAACATGCACGTATACGGCCGGATGGCCCCGCAGGCGCCGGCGATGCACCTGCGGCAGCTTACCCAGGGAAGCTTGTTCGAGATGTACACGCAGACATTCGACGACATCTGGGATGCGGCGGCACCGTATCCGAAGGAGGTTGGCCATGGCGAGAATCGAGTACTACAACGACCCTGACGCCCCAGCACCGAACAGCATCGTCGCGGCCGCAACGGCTTTCGTCCTGGACGCGCGGGATCGGGTACTGCTCATCCAGCGCAGCGACAACGGGTTGTGGGCATTGCCGGGCGGCGGACAGGAGTTCGGCGAGTACATAGCCGCGACAGCGGTACGCGAGACCAAGGAAGAAACCGGGATCGACATTCATGTGACCGGGCTGGTCGGGATATACACCAGCCCCAGTCACATCATGGCATATCCCAATGGCGAAGTCCGCCAGCAATTTTCGATCTGCTTCCGGGCCGATCCATTGGGCGGGCAATTGCATCCCAGCCCCGAATCACCCCATGTGAACTGGATTTCACGACCCGACCTGGACGAGCTGAACATTCACCCCTCGACTCGCCTCCGAATCAAACACGGCTACAACCGACTCCCCGAGCCCTACATCGGCTGAGCGCGGCGAGTCGTGCCACCGTCCGCTCGACGGCGCCGATAAGTTCGCCATGTGCCTCGACGATGAACCGTGGACGCCGCCTCCCTCACCGTACCTGGTGAGAATTTCCGCGAGCCGCTCGTCACTCGGGCGAAGAGCTTGGAATTACACGCCACCCGCAGGCTTCGATCGGACACCGGTCGGACGGGCGACGATGATGATGGGGTGGCAGTCGATCTGGGCGGGGCCGTGGTCATCACGGCGGGGATGTTCTCGGCGCGGGTGCGGGACCACGGGGCGCTGATGGACGCGCTCGAGGCGCGGATCGCGGGGCTGGGGGGTCACGTCGCGGGGCGGCTCGTGCAGCGGCGCGGGGTCTCGGGGCGGAAGAAGTCGAAGAACCAGCGCGGCGGGCGGGAGCTGATGGACCGGGCGTACTCCGAGCGGGTGGTGTTCAGTCCCGGGAAGGTGCGGGAGTTGGCGGCGTTGCGCGACGCCGTCGGCGCCGGCGTGATCGTCTTCTACAACGAGCTGACACCGCGCCAGCGGGCCGCGCTGTGCCGGGTGGCCGGTTGCGCCGTCCTCGATCGGCGCGACCTGGAGGCGGCGGACCACCAAACCTGACAGAGAGAGCCGGATGCGTTGGGAGAGTGTGGGTTTACCCGATCCGGGCCGTCCGAATCGGGCAGCGAGAAGGTCATCGGCCGCCCCCGAGACGGCGGACCGGGCGGCGGAAAATCGGATGCGGGGGCGGGCATCCGGGGTGTTGTATGCGGGTATGACATTGTCGCGTAAGGGAACTCGGATCATCACGGTCGGCGAGCAGCGGTATCGGTGGCGGGTCTCGGCTACCGACCTGCCGAACCTGCGGTTCGTGGTCGAGGCCGCGGAGGGGGCGGCGCAGCGCATCGTGGTGCGGGCGGGAGCGGTCGAGACCGTCGGGCCCGGGATGGTCGCCACCGCCGTCGAGGAGGCTTTGGGGGCCGGGTGGACGCCGGACGAGCGGGGAGCGGAGATGCACTTCCGGCTGGAACGGGGCCGGCTGGTCGCGCCGCTGGGCGTATGACGCGGCGACGCTGATCGGGCGACGCCGACCGGGCCGCGCGGCGAGTGGCGACCGGATTCGCACCGGGAAGCCATCGCCTTCCCGGCCCGAACCCGGCCCGCCACCCGCTGTCAGTCGTGCGGATAGTCCGTCGGATCGGGCGCGGCCCCGCCGCCACCGGCCGCCGCCACCTCGTCGGCGGTGAACGTCAGGTGCGCGCGATTGCCGAGCAGGATCCTGAGCAGATCCTCCAGCATGTCCAGGTGCGCCTCCCGGGAGGAGTCGAGCAACTGATCGAGGCGCTTGGACGTGGCCTTGATCCGCAGGCCGGGCTCGCCCGCCGCCTCCAGTGAGCGCAGCAGCAGACCGGCCTCCAGATTGCCGGGCGTGCGCAACGCCAGCGCCGAGTTCACCGTCGCGCGAAAGTGCATGAACAGCACCGTCCCGCGCGGGATCTCGACCATCTCCTTCATCTCGAGCTTCAGCTCGTACAGCTCCTCCAGCGTCTCCAGCAGCCGCTCCCGATGTGCCCGCAACGCCTTGTTGTAGGCGGTGCTGTCCTGCTGATATCCGCCGATCGAATCCGACCAGTCGGCCCGGGCCAGCACATAGGCCTCAGCAAACTCCCGCAACCCGTACTCAACTCGCCTGTCCACACCCCGCACCCTGCCAGAGATCCCCCACCCCCACACCGGTATTCGCCCCGAGCGGGCCTCGATTACGGCGTTGTGCCGGCGCCGCGTACCCGGCGGTCGCGTTTCGGAGCCGCCCGGGGGCCGCGAACAAGGCGGCAAATGTCCGGCCATGGCATTCGAACCGGATAGGCGGGATAATCCGTATATCTCCGACAGGGTCGGCGTACGGCCTCGGCGAGGGAGGTCGCGCATGCGGGTCAATCGATTGACGGCGGATCTGTCCGAATATCCGGATCTGGTGATGATCCTGCTCGGTATGCGGGTGCACCGCCCCCGCGGCGTGCTGCGCCTGCTGGGCGTCGGCCCCAAGCTCTACAGCTCCCATCGCGAACGCCCCGACGGCCTGCTGAGCCACGAGGACGTCGTGTGGTCGTTCTTCCCGCCGCACTGGGGCGCGCGCCAGTACTGGCGCGATCTGGAGAGCCTGGAACGCTGGACCCGCTCGGACCCGCATCGCATCTGGTGGCAGGAGTTCCTGAAGGACTCCGGCGGCACCGGCTTCTGGCACGAGGCGTACTTCGCCCGCGGCGGGATCGACTCGGTCTACGACGACATGGCCGCGCCCAGCGGACTCGGCCGATTCGCGCCCGTGGTCCCGGCGCGCGGCCGGTTGTTCTCCACCCGGGACCGGGTGCGCGGGGCCGCGCCGAAAGTCGCCTCGGTCGTGACCGAAAAATCCTATTACGGTTCCGACGCAACCGAATCCGACCGGGACTGAATCACCGCGCACTTGATTTGCTGGGCGAAAACCACCATGCTCACATTTCAGGGACGTTGACACGCACATCCCCGGCCCCATGGATACCTTCGAGCGAACGCGAAGCGACCGACATTCGGCCGACGGATGAACTTCCCGGACGAAAGGTGTGATTCGGTCACGCAGCCATTCTCGGCGCGCGAAACCGCGCCTAGGTTGTGCGCATGCATGTGCTCTTCGTGTGCAGCGGAAACGTTTGCCGGTCCGTCATCGCCGAGCGCCTCACCCTCGCGGTGGCCGCCGAACACGGCCTACGACTGACCGCCGAGAGTGCCGGCGTCCGGGCGCTGGTCGGCTTCCCGGTGGAACCCCTTGCCGCCCAGACCATTACCGGTCTCGGCGGTGACCCGAGCGGCTTTCGCGCGCGCCGGTTCAAACCCGAGATGGCCCAGCGCGCCGATCTGATCCTCACCATGACCGACAAGATCCGCGACCAGGTCCGCGAGACGGCCCCCGCGGCCTTCCCGCGCACCTTCACCCTGCTCGAGGCCTACCGCATCGCCAAGATCAGCGGCGCGCGCACGCTCGCGGGCCTGCACGCCGCGCGCGACGATCTCGCCTACCCGGGCCGGGAGAACATCGCCGACCCCGTCGGACTGTCGCCCAAGGCGTTCTGCGAGGTCGGCGACCGCATAGCCGACGCCCTGGTGCCCCTGCTGCTGGCCCTGCACGCGCACGAGCACCCCGAGGCCACCATCCACCCCCGTACCGCCGCCAGTGACGCCGGCACACCCCGCCCGACCCTGCTGGTTCTGCCCGGCGGCCGCGACAGATCCGCTCCCGTGCCCGAATTGCCCGAGCAATCACGGCAACCGGCCCATCGCGCCATGGAATCGGCCGGGTAAGAGCACATTCCGATACTCCTCGCCCCGGATGTGTTCCCATTCGAGGTAACGAGGATTACGCTGGGCCCTGCGTGTCAATCCACCTGTCTGCCCCATTGGTCCGTTCAAGGATTACACTGCCCCGCGGAACCACACCGCCGATGGTTCCTCGACACAGGAACAGGACTCAGACATGCCGAAGCGAATTTCGGATGTTTCACTCCATGTTTTCGTGACACCGCAGACCCTCCACCGCGTCACCGAAACGGTGTGCCGCGTCGTGGACGAGTACGTGGACGATCGCGACATCTTCGCGTGGCGTTTCACCCTCCCCGTGGAGTGTGACGACCCCACCCATACGGTTCTGGAAACCCAATGGCGACTCGACCACCCCGACACCGAGCCGGGTGACCGCCGCACCTACGAGATCGCGCTGAGCCTGGTCGGCGAGGCGCGTCAGCTCACCAAGGCCGGCATCGCGCGCCTGGAGCAGCGGCTGGTCTTCGAGCTGTCCGCCGAGGAGCCGATCCCCTACATCGCGCACGCGCTGCAACGCGAGAACTTCGAGCTCGCGGAGAACCGCGAACTCATCTGAACGCGAATCAGGCCGCACCCTTCGCGGGTACGGCCTGAATTCGGTGTCGGCTCAGCGCTTGGGGAAGTGCCGGATCACGCCTTCCTGCACCGTGGTCGCGAGCAGATCGCCGCTGCGCGAATAGAAGTGCCCGCGCGCCAGCCCGCGCGAGCCCGCCGCGACCGGCGACTCGGTGGCGTACAGCGCCCACTCGTCGAATCGGAACGGGCGATGGAACCAGATGGAGTGGTTCACCGTCGCCGCCAGGATGCGATCCAGCCCCCAGGACAGCCCGTGCGTGGTGATGATCGAGTCCAGCACCGTGGTGTCCGACGAATACGCCAGCGCCGCAACGTGAATCATCGGATCGTCGGGCAACGCGCCGTCGGTCCGCATCCACACCCGATTGTGGTTGAGCTTCTCGCCGGTGCCCTTGAGGATCCACGCCGGATCGTTCGTGTACCGCATGTCGATGGGATGCGGTGCGTTGACGAACATCTCGAGCTTGTCTTCCAGGCCGGAGAAGGACTCCTCCACCCGGGGCAGGCCCTCTGGATCGGCCACGTCGGGCAGCGGCGTGCCGTGCTCGAGACCCTTACCCCAGTCCTGGAAGGCGGCCAGCATGACGAACAGTTCCTGCCCGTCCTGGTAGGCCGTCACCGTGCGATTGGCGAACGCGCGCCCGTCGCGATGGCGATCGACCTGGTATTCGATCGGCTTCTTGGTGTCGCCACCGCGCACGAAATGCGCGTTGACCGCGTGCACCGGGCGACCCGGACCCACGGTGCGGCCCGCGGCGATCATCGCCTGCGCGACCAGCTGGCCGCCGAAGGTCCGGCTCCACGTCTTCTCCGGATGCTTTCCGATGAAGATGTCGGGCCCGTGCTCCTCGAGATCGAGCACCTCCAGCAGCCCCCGCAGATCGTCGGACGGGGGGCCGGGATTCACCGAATCCGCTGCCCCGTCCACGGTTTCGCCTAGCGACGCACTCACCTAGTGGTCCTCCTCGCCGATACGGTGCACGTGAATCATGTTGGTGGAGCCGACCGTGCCCGGCGGCGATCCCGCCACGATGACCACCAGATCGCCCTTCTTGTAGCGACCGATCGACAACAGCGCGTTGTCGACCTGGTGGATCATCTCGTCGGTCGAACCCACCGGAGGAACGATGAACGTTTCCGTACCCCACGTCAAGGCCAGTTGCGAACGAATCACCGCGTTCGGGGTGAAGGCCAGCAGCGGCAGCGGGGTGTGCAGGCGCGCGAGGCGGCGCACGGTGTCACCGGACTGGGTGAACGCGACCAGCGCCTTGGCGTTGAGCCGCTCGCCGATGTCGCGGGCGGCGTAGGAGATGACGCCGCGCTTGGTGCGCGGCACGTGGGTCAGCGGCGGCACCCGGGTGGACGATTCGCTCTCCACCGCGTGCACGATGCGGGCCATGGTGCGCACGGTCTCGATCGGGTAGTCGCCGACCGAGGTCTCGCCCGAGAGCATGACCGCGTCCGCGCCGTCGAGCACCGCGTTGGCCACGTCGCTGGCCTCGGCGCGGGTCGGGCGCGAGTTGGTGATCATCGATTCCAGCATCTGGGTGGCCACGATGACCGGCTTGGCGTTCTCGCGCGCCATCTGGATCGCGCGCTTCTGCACCAGCGGCACCTGCTCGAGCGGCAGTTCGACGCCGAGGTCGCCGCGCGCCACCATGACCGCGTCGAAGGCCAGCACGATGGCCTCCAAATTGTCGATGGCCTCGGGCTTTTCGAGCTTGCCGATCACCGGGACCCGGCGGCCGACGCGGTCCATGATCTCGTGCACGAGCTCGACGTCCGACGGCGAGCGCACGAAGGACAGCGCGATGAAGTCCACGCCGAGGTTCAGCGCGAACTCGAGATCCTCGATGTCCTTCTCGGACAACGCCGGAACCGAGACGTCCATACCCGGCAGGGACACGCCCTTGTTGTTGGAAACCGGGCCGCCCTCGGTCACCCGGCACACCACGTCGTTGCCGTCGACGCGCTCGACCGTCAGGCCGACCTTGCCGTCGTCGACGAGCAGCCGGTCCCCGGCCTTGGCATCGAGCGCGAGCTGCTTGTAGGTGGTCGAAACACGGTCGTGGGTACCGTCGATCTCGTCGACGGTAATGCGGACTTCCTCACCCGTCGCCCAGACGGTCTTACCCTCGATGAACCGGCCCAGCCGGATCTTCGGACCCTGCAGATCGGCCAGGATGCCGACCGCGCGTCCGAGCAGATCGCTGGCCGCTCGTACCTTCTTGTAGTTCTCGGCGTGGTCGGAGTGTTCGCCATGGCTGAAGTTCAGCCGCGCCACGTCCATACCGCTCTCGACGAGTTCACGAATCCGGTCCTCGGAGGACACAGCGGGCCCGAGTGTGCACACAATCTTCGTTCGTCGCATCACGGGGACAACCCTAGTCCTGAGAGATTTGTCCCGCTGAACGGGCACACGGTGTTTTCCCGCGCGACACGTGGCGGATCAGCTAATCGCGGGTCAGCGCGCCACGTGACGGGCCAGTCGCGTCTCCAGCCCGGATTGCCCGAAGCCCAGGATCAGGCAGATCACCCAGTAATAGACCGCGGCGACGCCGTACAGCGCGAAGAAGTCGAAACTGGGCGCGGCGGCCAGCTGCGCCGTGCGCAACAGTTCGGTGACCAGGATGGTCGACGCGAGCGAGGTGTCCTTGACCAGGGAGATGAGGGTGTTCGACAGCGGCGGCACCGCGATGCGCGAGGCCTGCGGCAGGATGATCAGGCGCAGCGCCTGCGAGTAGGACATGCCCACCGCGTAGGACGCCTCCCACTGCCCGTCCGCGACCGAAAGTATCGACGCGCGAATGACTTCCGCCGCGTAGCCGGCCACGTTGAGACTGAACGCGATGACCGCCGCGGGGAACGGATCGATCACCACGTTCAATTGCGGCAGCGCGTAGAAGACGATGAACAGCTGCACCAGCAGCGGCGTGCCGCGAATGATCGAGATGTAGAAGCGGGCCGCGGCGGACACCGGCCAGATCTTCGACATTCGCGCCAGCGCCACGAACAGCGCGAGCACCAGGCCGACCACAAAGCTGATCGCGGTCAGCGGCAGCGTCTTGGTGACGGTGGCCTCGAGCATCGGCCACAGGTTCGCCCGAATGAGCTCCCAGGTGGAGTCGTCCATCGTCGCGTAATCCGCCCGATTCGCCCGGGTCCTACTTGCTCACGTCCACGCCGAAGTACTTGTCCGAGATCTTCGCCAGGGTGCCGTCGGCGCGCAGTTCGGCGAGCGCGGTGTTGATCCGGTCGGTCAGCGCCTGGTCGTCCTTGCGGGCGGCGAACGCCTGCCGGGTGGTCTCCCCGGTCTTGCCCGCGATCTTGACGCTCGTGTCGTTCTTGGTCTTGACGTACTCGTTGTAGGCGAGATTGTCGTTGACGGTGGCGTCCACGCGGCCCTGCTTGAGCAGGGTGATGGCCTCGACGAAACCGGGCACGCCCTCGACCTTGCAGCCCGCGCCCTCGGCGACCTTGTTCCAGTTGCTGGTCACCGACTGCGCGCAGGTCTTGCCCGGCAGGCTCGCCAGGCCGCTGATCGCGGTGTTGTCGTTCTTGGTGACGACCACACCGTCGGAGACGGTGTACGGCTCGGACAGCGAATACTTCGCGGTGCGTTCGGGATTGACCGTCACCTGATTGGCGACCAGGTCGAAACGCTTGGACTCGAGGCCCGCGAACAGCGAATCCCACGGCGCCTGGACGAATTCGACCGTGCGGCCGAGCTTGCCGGCCACCGCCTCGGCCACCTCGATGTCGTAGCCGGTGAGCGTGCCGCCGTCCTGATAGCTGAACGGGGAGTAGGTGCCCTCGGTGCCGATCTTCAGCACGTTCGGGTCGTCGCCGCTGCCGCACGCGGTGAGCGCGGCGGTGGCGGCAATGGCTAGCACGGCGGCGAACAGCTTACGGCGCACGGGTGGACAACCTCTCCTCGAACCTACAACCGACCGACAACCGACACAGGGTACGCCCGAAACCGACCGACCGGGACAGTAACCGTCGCGCTGAGTTTAACGGCGGAGTGGTGACGCTCCGGGGCACGTGCCCGGCCCCGGAGCGGCGCGCGGTCAATCCTTGAGCGGACGACCCTGCGGGTCCGGCACCTTGCCGGTGAGGATGAGAACGCCGTCGATGAGCGCCCAGACGCCGAAGCCACCGCAGGTGATCAGCTGCAGCACACCGATGGTGGTGTAGCCCAGGTAGAACCGGCCGATGCCCAGCGTGCCGATGAGCAGCTGCAGCAGACCGGCGACGAGCTTGGACTTGTCCGAGTACGGCACGCCGTACACGTCGCGGCCGTAGGGGGCCTCCGGATCGGCGCCGTACGGCTGACCGTAGGGGGCGGGCTGGCCGTAACCCGGCTGCGGCGCACCGTAACCCGGCTGCTGACCGTACTGCGGCTGGCCGTACGCGGGCTGCTGTCCGTAGCCCGGCTGCTGCTGGCCGTAATCGGGCTGAGGCTGCTGGCCGTACTGCGGACCGGTGCCGGGCGCGCCGTACTGCGGGCCCTGGTCCGGCTGCTTGGCGAATGGGTCGGTCACTGACAATCCTCCTGAATCACGGGCACTGCGCCCCCTGGCTGAACCCCCGTGCAGCTTCCACTACCCGATGGTCAGGAGTCATTCTTGCCTGAGTCGGCCGATTTCGCCGCCTCTCCCTCGACCGCCGGTGTGGAGCTACCGGATTCGGAGGAATTATCGCGCTCGGTCGCCGAATCGTTGCCGTCGGCAGCGGATTCGTCGCTCTTCTTGGTCAGCTTCGCGGAATCGCTCGTCGACTTGGACAGGTTCGCCGGTGTGTCCGGCTTCGCCGCGTCCTTGTCATCGGCGGAGTCGGCCGAGTCCTCGGCACTGTCGCCGGCCGGGCTGTCGCCCGCGGCGCTCGCGCCGGGAACCACGGCCGCCGCCGAGCCCGCACCGTACGCCCGCAGCTTCTCGAACTGCCACGGCCAGGGCCGGATGACCTCGGCGCGCATCTGATCCGCGGTCTCGCGGCCCTTGGTCGCGAGCACGAAATAGGCCACGGCGCCGGCGAATACGATCACCGAGGTGAAGGTGTTGATGCGAATGCCCGCGATATGGGTGGCCTCGTCGTCGCGCAGCAGCTCCACGAAGAACCTGCCGAAGCAGTAGATGGCCACGTACAGCGCGAACAGGCGGCCGTGCCCGATCTTGAACTTGCGATCCACGTAGATCAGCACCGCCACGCCCAGCAGATTCCACACCATCTCGTACAGGAAGGTGGGCTGCACGACCTTGATGACCACGCCGCTCGAGGTGCCGTTCATCATGTCCGGGACGATGCCGTCGAAGCGCTCGTAGATCTCGAGACCCCAGGGCACCGTGGTCTCGCGACCGTAGAGCTCCTGGTTGAAGTAGTTCCCGAGTCTGCCGATGGCCTGGGCCAGCAGCACGCCGGGCGCCACGGCATCGGCGAAGGCGGGCAACGGAATCCGGTAGATGCGGCAGCCGATCCAGGCGCCGACACCGCCCAGCAGCACCGCGCCCCAGATGCCGAGACCACCCTCCCAGATCTTGAGGGCGTCGATCGGATGGCCGTTCTCGCCGAAGTACTTCTGCCAGTCGGTGGCCACGTGATAGAGCCGGCCGCCGATGAGGCCGAACGGCACCGCGAACATGGCCACGTCCAGCACCATGCCCTGCTGCCCGCCGCGCTGCTGCCACCGCTTCTCACCCCACCAGATGGCGGCGATGATGCCGATGATGATGCACAGGGCGTACGCGCGCAGTGGGAATCCACCGATATCCCAGACGCCGCGGGGCGGACTGGGGATGTAGGCCAGCACGTCGGAGGCCGGAAGTCGGTCGGCCAGGGCTCGTATGGTCACGCGCCCACCGTACTGGAACCGACCGAACAACCCGCTGCCCCGGGTAACGCGCCGCCGACATCCGGCGGAACACAGCGATCGCCTCGGCTACTCGGCGGGTCCGGTGGCTTCCGCGCGGCGACGGCGACCGAGGTCGGAGATCATGTTCATGATTCCGAAGACGCCGAGGGTGATCAGGATCAGCACGGGGATGCGCACCGTCTCGCCCCACCAGAGCACCGGCACGGCGAACCGCCCGACCGCGAAGATCACCGCGATCGCCGCGACCCGGGCGAGAACCATCAGCACGGTGGTCTTGTCCCACCCCGTCATCGAGCGCCGAATCCGCGCCAGCACAGCCATGCGTGGTGCTACGGAGCAGGGCGCGTACCGAGTTCGATACGCGCCCCGCCGTTCTCGCTTCGTAACTAGGAGGAGACGGCCGATGCCGAGCGAACGCCCAGCGCCAGCTCCTCGGTCAGCGTCCGCACCGCGGCCAGGCTCTCGCCCGCGGCGCTGACCAGCGCCGAGCCGACGATGACGCCGTCCGCGTAGGCGGCGATCTCCGCGGCCTGCGCGCCGTTGCGCACACCCAGGCCGACGCCGATCGGAATGTCGGAGTGCGCGCGCACCCGGGCGCACAGCGCGGGCGCCATGTCCGAGACCGCGTCGCGGGCGCCGGTGACGCCCATGGTGGAGGCCGCGTAGATGAAGCCGCGCGACGCCTCGAGGGTCTTGACCAGCCGCTCCTCGGTGGAGGACGGGGCGACCAGGAAGATGCGATCCAGGTTGTAGGTCGAGGAGGCGATGAACCAGTCGTCGGCCTCTTCCGGGATCAGGTTCGGGGTGATCAGCCCGCACCCGCCCGCACCGGCGAGATCGCGCGCGAACGAATCGACGCCGTACTGCAGCACCGGGTTCCAGTACGCCATGACCACGGCCTTGCCGCCGGCGTCACTGATGGCCTGCACGACCTTGAACACGTCGCGCACCCGCACACCGCCGCGCAGCGCCTGCTCGGCGGCGACCTGGATGGTCGGGCCGTCCATCACCGGATCGGAGTAGGCGACGCCGACTTCGATGATGTCGCAACCGGATTCGACCATCGCGACGCAGGTGTCGATGGAGCCCTGCAGATCCGGGTACCCGGCCGGCAGATAGCCGATCAGCGCCGCGCGATTCTCCTCGCGGCAGGCGGCGAAGGTGTTGGCGAGACGGGACTGCTGGCTCACTGGGCGTTCTCCTGCGCGGCATTCTCGGCTGGGTCTTCGGAGAGGTTGTCGTCGAAGAGCCCGAACCAGCGGGCGGCGGTGTCCATGTCCTTGTCACCGCGGCCGGACAGGTTCACCAGGATGATCGCGCCGGGGCCGAGCTGCTTACCCAGCCGCAGCGAACCCGCCACCGCGTGCGCCGACTCGATGGCCGGGATGATGCCCTCGGTGCGGCTCAGCAGCAGGAGCGCGTCCATCGCCTCGGCATCGGTGACCGGCTCGTACTCGGCGCGGCCGATGTCCTTGAGGTGGGCGTGCTCCGGGCCGACGCCCGGGTAGTCCAAACCCGCGGAGATGGAATGCGATTCGATGGTCTGGCCGTCCTCGTCCTGCAGCAGGTACGAGTAGGCGCCCTGGAAGGCGCCGGGCCGTCCACCGGCGAAAGTGGCCGCGTGCCTGCCGGTTTCGACGCCGTCGCCGGCCGCCTCGTAACCGATCAGGCGTACGCCCGCGTCGTCGATGAAGGGATGGAAGATGCCGATGGCGTTGGAACCGCCACCGACGCAGGCGGTTACCGCGTCGGGCAGGCGGCCGGTGAGCGCCTGGATCTGCTGGCGCGCCTCCATGCCGACGATGCGCTGGAAGTCGCGCACCATGAGCGGGAACGGGTGCGGGCCCGCGGCGGTGCCGAAGCAGTAGTAGGTGCGGTCGGCATTGGTGACCCAGTCGCGCAGCGCCTCGTTGATGGCGTCCTTGAGGGTCTGCGAACCCGTTGTCACACTGACGACTTCGGCGCCGAGCAGCCGCATGCGGGCCACGTTCAGCGCCTGGCGGGCGGTGTCGACCGCGCCCATGTAGATGACGCATTCCAGGCCGAGCAGCGCGCAGGCGGTGGCGGTGGCGACGCCGTGCTGGCCCGCTCCGGTCTCGGCGATGACGCGGGTCTTGCCCATGCGCTTGGCCAGCAGCGCCTGCCCCAGCACATTGTTGATCTTGTGAGATCCGGTGTGGTTCAGGTCTTCCCGCTTGAGCACGATTCGGGCCCCGCCCGCGTGCTGCGCGAGGTTGGCGCACTCGAACACCGGCGAGGGCCGCCCGGTGTAGTCGCGCTGCAACCGGTCCAGCTCGTTCAGGAAGTTCGGGTCGATCCGCACCTTGTCGTACTCGGCGGTCACCTCTTCGATCACGGCCATGAGCGCCTCGGGCACATGCCGGCCGCCGTACACGCCGAAATGACCGCCCGCGTCGGGCTCGTGGTTGCTCTTGTGCGCGACACCGTCACTGGCCTTGGGCCGCACGAGCGTGTCGTTACCCGGATCGTCGATTTGCGTCATCGGCTCTTTCACCGTCCCCGGCGAACCGGTTTCGGGCACGAAGGATGGGTTCCGGCGGTGACCAGTTCGGCCACGGCCGCGCGCGGATCGCCGCTGGTGACCAGGCCCTCGCCGACGAGCACGGCGTCCGCGCCCGCACCGGCGTAGGCCAGCAGATCGGCGGTGCCGCGGATACCGGATTCGGCGATGCGGATCACGTCACTGGGCAGGCCGGGGGCGATGCGCGCGAACACATCCCGGTCCACCTCGAGGGTCTTGAGATTGCGGGCGTTCACACCGATCACCGTGGCGCCGGCCTCGAGGGCGCGATCGGCCTCTTCCTCGGTGTGCACCTCCACCAGCGCGGTCATGCCGAGCGATTCGGTGCGGTCGATCAGCGCGGACAGCACGTCCTGCGACAGCGCCGCCACGATCAGCAGAATCACGTCCGCGCCGTGCGCGCGGGCCTCGTGAATCTGGTACGGGCCCACGATGAAATCCTTGCGCAGGACCGGGATGTCCACGGCCGCGCGCACCGCGTCGAGATCGGCCAGCGAGCCGTTGAAACGACGCTGTTCGGTCAGCACGCTGATGATGCGCGCACCGCCGTCCTCGTACGCGCGGGCCAGCACGGCCGGGTCCGGGATATTGGCCAGTGCGCCCTTGGACGGAGAAGCCCGCTTGACCTCGGCGACGACGCCGATGCCGTCCTCGTGCAGCGCCGCCTTGGCGTCGCGCGGGGACTTCGCCGCGGCCGCGGCCTTCTTGACCGCCTGGAAGTCCAGCAGGGCTTCCCGAGCGGCCACATCCGCGCGGACCCCGTCGAGAATCGAGTCGAGTACCGTCATCTGGCTCGAATCCTTTCTGGGGAGACGCCACTTGCTGCCTGAGAATCCCCCCAGGCGCTGTCTCACCGATGCTGATAAAGAGTAAATGGCTATGTTCCCGCCGCTGACGGCGGGTCTGGAACGAAGGCCGACGGTGGTCGAGCTTCCTGCTCAGCGCGGTTTGTGACCGTCACCGGCGGCGCCCGGATCCCGGTGCGCGGCAGCGGTATTGCCGTCGTCGTCGGTGGGATCGGTGCCCGCGTCCAGGGCGTCCCACAGCACGCGGCCCGACAGGGTGGCGTCGGCGGGTTCCTGTGACGTGGATTCCGCGGCCCGTGTTCCGGCCTGGTGCTCGGCGACGCGTTCGGCCGCCTCGGACTTGCGGAAGACCGGATTATCGTACTTGCCGGAGAGCTGCGCGGACTCCGCGGGCATGCGCGCGAGCAGCACCCCGGCAGCGAAGGCGGCCACCGCCCCGAGCAGGGTCAGCACCGCGGGCAGGGTGCCGGTCTGCACCGATCCGGCGTGCTCCCAGTCCCGCAGGCCCGCCAGCTGGGCCGCCCGCTCGGCGGTGCGGCCCTCGCCCTGGATCACCGCGTAGGCGGGCACCGCCGCCACGGCGGCCAGCACGGCCACCACCGCGCCCAGGACCCGGCGCACCCAGCCGCGCGCGGCGAACACCGCCGCGATGGTGGCGACGAGCACCAGCGCCAGGGGCGTGAGGGCGCCGAACCAGGTGCCGCCGTCGAGGTCGATGGTGCGCGGTTCGCCGAGCTCGCTGGTGACCTCGAGCGACACCCAGGTCATCCGGGAGGACGCCCACAGCAGGATCGCGGCAAGCGCGAGCAGCACGACCGCGCCGATCGGCCGGCCGCGCGGTGGCGCGGGGCGCGCCGGGGCGGCGGCCGCCTCATCGTCGGGCCGAGCCGAATCCACCTGCGCCGCTGGGGTTTCCGAAGACTCACCGGCGGGCGCGGAGTCCGCCGGCGGCTGCTCGGACCCGGGCGTTCCCGCCGGCTCCGACGCGGGCGTTCCCGGCTGCTCCGCGCCGGTCATCGCGCGGCCTCGTCCGGGCGATAGGCACGCACGGTCTCGGCCGCGGCGATCGCCTTGAGCACCGCCATCGCCTTGTTCCGGGACTCGACGTCCTCGTAGTCCGGATCGGAGTCCGCGACCACGCCCGCGCCCGCCTGCACGTAGGCCGTGCCGTCCTTGAGCAGCGCGGTCCGGATGCAGATCGCGGTGTCGGCGTCACCGGCGAAATCGAGGTAGCCGACCACGCCGCCGTAGATGCCCCGGCGCGTGGGCTCGAGTTCCTCGATCAGTTCCATCGCGCGCACCTTGGGCGCGCCCGAGAGGGTGCCCGCCGGGAAGCAGGCGTTGACCGCGTCCAGGGCCGCCTTCCCCGGGGCCAGGCGGCCCGAGACGGTGGAGACCAGGTGCATGACGTGGCTGTAGCGCTCGATGTGCCGGTACTCGGTGACGCGCACGGTGCCCGGCTCGCAGACCCGGCCCAGATCGTTGCGGCCCAGATCGACGAGCATGAGGTGCTCGGCGTTCTCCTTCTCGTCCGCGAGCAGATCCTTCTCGAGGAGCAGGTCGTCCTCCTCGGTGCGGCCGCGCCAGCGCGTGCCCGCGATGGGATGGGTCGTCGCCACCCCGTCCTTGACCGTCACCAGCGATTCGGGGCTCGACCCGACGATGGAGAAGGCGGTGTCGCCCGAGCCGTCCGGGATGTGCATGAGGTACATGTACGGGCTCGGGTTCGAGGCGCGCAGCATGCGGTAGAGGTCGATCGCGGTGCCGCCGTAGTCCATCTCGAAGCGCTGGGACAGCACGACCTGGAACGCCTCGCCCGCCTCGATCTCCTTGATCAGGCGGCGCACGCCGGCGCCGAACTCCGCGGACGTGCGCTGGCGGCGGAAGTTCGGCTCGGGGCTGTCGAAGACCGAGACGGTGGAGTCCGCGGGCGCGGCCAGGTCGGCGGTCATGCGGTCGAGCCGGGCCACCGCGTCGTCGTACGCCTGGTCGACGTGCTCGTCGGTGCCGTTCCAGTTCACGGCGTTGGCGATGAGGGTGATCGCGCCCTCGTGGTGGTCGAAGGCGGCCAGATCGGTGGCCAGCAGCAGCACCATCTCGGGCAGCCGCAGGTCGTCGGTGGCGAGCTCGGGCAGGCGTTCCATGCGGCGCACCGCGTCGTAGCCCAGGTAGCCGACCATGCCGCCGGTCAGCGGGGGCAGCCCGGGCACGCGCTCGGTCTGCAGCAGCCGCAGGGTTTCGCGCAGGGCCAGCAGCGGATCGCCGCCGGCGGGCGCGTCGGCGGGCGTCTGCCCCAGCCAGGCCGCTTCCCCGTCCACCACGCTCAGCGCGGTCGGGCTCCCCGCGCCGATGAACGACCATCGCGACCAGGATCGCCCGTTCTCCGCAGACTCCAGCAGGAAGGTGCCCGCCCGGTCCGCCGCCAGTTTGCGGTAGGCCGAGAGCGGAGTCTCCGAGTCCGCCAACACCTTTCGGATCACCGGGACGACCCGATGATCGGCGGCGAGCAGGCGGAACTGTTCACGGGAAGTGGTGCTATTCGACACGCCGGACATGAGCCCATCATTCCAGGCACCGATTTCACCGGCGCGCCCCGCATCGGGTTCGCGCCCGGGTTGCCCGGCGGCGTGAAGTCCGAGACACAACCGAGACACAGCCGGGCCGGGGGCGGCCGCGAATACTCCGTGCGGTCATCACCAACCTCGCGGCAATCTGCTCCTCGGATATCGGGAGAGAGCGCCATGCGATATCCCATCGAGAGGAGTTCAACACAGATGTACCCCTCGCAACCGGTCGCTCCGGAGGGTCCCCGGCACGCAGCCCCCGGTCAGGGCTCGATGCCCGGCCAGGTTCCGCGCATGATGAACATGAACAACGGCGGCGGCAAGTACAGCGCGATCGCCTCGTTCGTGACGTACGTCAAGGCCCTGGAATCGCTGGATCCCCGCAGCTTCCCGGACGAGTACGCCGAGCACACCGATCGGATTCGCGAGCTCAAGCCCTTCCTGCGGGCGCACGGCATCCTCGATGTCATGGAGATCAAGAACCCGGAGGTCGCCGCGCTCATCGGCGTATAGCCGAGGGCGTGCACCGGTGTCCCGCTCGCGCGGCCCGGTCTGCCGGTTTTCGGCGGTTCGCCGACAGTTTTTCCCATTCGGGTTCGGCCCGTGCACGGATCAGGTGAGACCGGTCCGTACGCGGGCCGATTCGCATTTCCGGCGAATCCCGTAATCTCCTGCCCATGAAGGCAGGCCAGCTCGCTCCGAACTTCGAACTTCCCGATCAGTCCGGCACGCTCCAGACCCTCGACGCGCTCCTCGCGAACGGACCGGTCGTGCTGTTCTTCTACCCCGCAGCCAACACCCCGGTGTGCACCGCCGAGGCGTGCCACTTCCGGGACCTCGCAGCCGAATTCAAGAATCTGGGCGCGTCCTGCGTCGGGATCAGCTCCGATTCGGTGGAGGTGCAGTCCGGCTTCGCCGAGCGGCAGTCGCTGGGCTACCCGATCCTGTCCGATCCGGGCGCGAAGGTCGCCGCCGAGTTCGGCGTCAAGCGCGGTCTGCTCGGGGCGCTGGTTCCGGTCAAGCGCACCACCTTCGTCATCGATCCGGATCGCACCGTCGCCAAGGTGATCAGCAGCGAACTGCGCGCCAACGTGCACGCGGACGACGCGCTGACGTTCCTGCGCGAACGCGCCTGAACCACCCGCCCGGACTCGCCGCGACACGGCGCGCGGCGATCCGGGCTCGAACGGCCCGCGCACACCGGAGTGGCGCTGCGGGACACGCCGCACCGGCGGGCATACGCTGACGCTATGACTACCACCGGCCAGGAGCTGCCCGCCGAGAGCAAGGGATCCTCGTTCCGCACGTGGCGCAACCGGATCATCGCGGTGGTGGTCTCGGCCCTGGTGCTGTGGGTGTCGTATCTGATTCTGGCGGCGTTCATTCCGCGCTGGTGGGCCCAGCGCATCGCCGAGAGCGTGAGCGGGAGTTTCGCCAAGGGCATCTGGTCGGGCCTGCTCATGGGCGCGGTATGCACGGCCCTGCCGCTTTTCCTGCTGTTATTGGCGGGCACCACGTGGCGGAAACGGGGCGGTCCGTTTATTGCGGGCGCCGCCGCCGTTCTCGCGCTCGCGACGGCCATCCCTAATTTGATGACGCTAACTATCGTTTTGGGCAACTCCAATGCCGCACACGCCGGCGAGCGCATTCTCGACGTGGACGCGCCCGGATTTCGCGGGGCCGCCCTGGCGGGTGCGATCGGCGCCGCGATCGTGTTCCTGGTGGTGGCATTTCTTGTGCTGCGCAGGCGATTTCGGAAGAATCGCGCCGCGAAGCAGCGTGCCGCTCAGGAAAAGCAGAGCGTTTCGACCACCACGACGCCTAATACCCCGGAATCCGGCGCGTACTGATTTTCCCCGGCGACACGCGTGATCGATGTCACGTCATTCACCAACACCGTGACTGGTGAGCGAAATCGTGGCAAACTCTGATCTGCGGGTGACTCGCTGTTGATGCTCCACCGTCCGCCGGACTGACCAGCGCTACATGTCACTTGGCTGCTACGAGAGGGCTGGCACGGTGACGAAGTGGTTGAATCCCATGGAACAGCGAGCGTGGCGCAGCGTCATAGCGCTGATGACCCGGCTTCCGGCCGCCCTGGACACTCAGCTCCAACGCGAGTCCGGGATTACCCATTTCGAATACTTCGTGATGACTCTGCTCTCCGAAGAACCGGGCCATCGGTTGCAACTGAGCGACCTTGCGCAAAAGGCAAACGCATCGCTATCACGCCTCTCGCACGTGATTTCCAAACTCGAACGGCTCGGCTGGGCCGAGCGCGTGACCATTCCCGGACGGCGTGGCGCGCAGGCCGTCCTGACCGACGCGGGCTTCGAGAAAGTCACCGAGGCGGCGCCCGGCTATCTGGAATGCGTGCGCGGGCTGGTGTTCGACGGTCTGGACAAAGAACAGACCAAAGAGTTGCTCGAACTCAGCGAAGCCATGGTGCAGCAGCTCGATAAAGGAATGGCTCGCGGAATCGGCCGTTCCGGCCGGCCCCCGAGCCATTGATCCCGGACCCCGGAACTACTCCCCCGGCGCCGCTTCCGGGCGGGCCAGCAACACATCGGTATCGAAACACGTGTGGGTTCCGGTGTGGCAGGCCGCGCCCTGCTGATCGACGATCAGCAGCACGGTGTCCCCATCACAATCCAGGCGCACCTCGTGCACGTACTGGGTGTGGCCGGAGGTCTCGCCCTTGACCCAGTACTGCTGCCGCGACCGCGAATAGTACGTTCCCCGACGGGTTTCCAGCGTGCGGGCCAGGGCCTCGTCGTCCATCCAGGCCATCATGAGCACGTCGCCGGTGGCACGCTCCTGCGCCACGGCGGCGAACAACCCCTCGGCGTTGCGCTTGAGGCGGGCGGCGATCGCGGGATCCAGGCTCATCGGACCACGATCCCCTCGGTGCGCATGGCGTCCTTGACCTGGCCGATGGTGAGGTCGCCGAAGTGGAAGACGCTCGCGGCCAGCACGGCGTCGGCCCCGGACTGCACGGCGGGCGCGAAGTCCTCGACCTTGCCCGCGCCGCCGGAGGCGATGACCGGAACCGAGACCGCGGCGCGGACGGCGCGGATCATGGTGAGGTCGAAGCCCGCCTTGGTGCCGTCGGCGTCCATGGAGTTGAGCAGGATCTCCCCGACGCCGAGTTCGGCTCCGCGCGTTGCCCATTCGACGGCGTCGATACCGGTGCCGCGTTTGCCGCCGTGCGTGGTGACCTCCCAGCCCGACGGGGTCGGCGGCTGATCGGCGGGCACGGTGCGGGCGTCGACCGACAGCACGATGCACTGCGAGCCGAAGCGCTGGGACATCTCGCGCAGCACCTCGGGGCGGGCGATCGCGGCGGTGTTCACCGAGACCTTGTCCGCGCCCGCGCGCAGCAGGCGGTCGACGTCCTCGACCGTGCGGACGCCGCCGCCGACGGTGAGCGGGATGAAGATCTGCTCGGCGGTGCGGGTGACCACGTCGATCATGGTGCCGCGGTCGCCGGTGGAGGCGGTGACGTCGAGGAAGGTGAGCTCGTCCGCGCCCTGGGCGTCGTAGGTGGCCGCGAGTTCGACGGGATCGCCCGCGTCGCGCAGGTTCTCGAAGTTCACGCCCTTGACCACCCGGCCGGCGTCCACGTCCAGGCACGGAATCACACGCACTGCCAACGTCATTGCTGCTGCCTCTCCCGCGAGTCCGCGACGGCCGGATCGGCCGGGGATTCGCTTGCGCCGCTCACGGTTTCCCGCACGGTGTCGTCGATCATGTCCAATAGTTCCTCGTGCACGCCGGGCGCCGCCGCCAGCACCGAACCGGATTCGATGGTCCAGTCGCGGCCCCGCAGATCGGTGACGACGCCGCCCGCCGCGCGCACCAGGGCCACGCCCGCGGCGTTGTCCCACGGATGGTGGCCGAAGACCACGGCTCCGCCCAGCACCCCGGACGCGGTGTACGCCAGGTCGATTCCGGTGGAGCCGTGCATGCGCACGCGGCCGGACAACCGGCTCAGCGCGCCCAGCAGGTTGAACCGGAAGATGCCCGGAATCCGGCCCGCGCCATCGATGTTGAACGCGCCGAAGCCGATCATGGCGTCGGACAGCTTGGCGCGCTCCAGGGGCGGCAGCGGCTGGCCGTTCAGGAACACCGGGCCGCCGGCCGCCGCCGCGTAGCGCTGACCGAGACCGGGCAGCCAGGTCAGGCCGATGACCGGTTCGCCGTCGCGGACCAGGGCCAGCAGCATGCCCGAAAGCGGGTGTCCCGCCGAGTAATTGAAGGTGCCGTCGATGGGATCGAGCACCCAGGCGGTGCCGGAGGTGAGTTCGGGGCCGCCGAATTCCTCACCGTGCACCGGGAATCCGGTGCGCTCGGTCAGCTGGGCCGAGAGCGTGCGCTCGAGCTCGAGATCGAGTTCGGTCGCGAAGTCACCGCGGCCCTTCTGGACCGCGCTGGGCGCGCCGACCCCTTCCACGAAACGCGACGCCACCCCATCGAGGGCGGCACCGGCGACGGCGAGCAGATCGGCGAGGTCGGCGTCCTTCGGGCGCAGCGCGGCGGCCATCGGCTCAGCGCACCGCCGCGAGGGCTTCGGGCAGGGTGAAACGGCCCGCGTACAGGGCCTTTCCGACGATCGCGCCCTCCACGCCGTCGTCGACCAGGGTCGCGATGGCGCGCAGGTCGTCGAGGGTGGAGACGCCGCCCGAGGCGATGACCGGGGCATCGGTGGCGTTGGCCACCTGCAGCAGCAGATCCAGGTTGGGACCGGTCAGGGTGCCGTCCTTGCTGACGTCGGTGACCACGTAGCGCGAGCAGCCGTCGCGTTCGAGGCGCTCGAGCACCTCCCACAGGTCGCCGCCGTCGGTGACCCAGCCGCGCCCGCGCAGCCGGTAGTCACCGTCGATCAGCTTGACGTCCATGCCGACCGCGATCTTGTCGCCGTACTCGCCGATGGCGCGGCGGCACCACTCCGGATCCTCGATGGCCGCGGTGCCGAGGTTCACGCGCGCGCAACCGGTGGCCAGGGCCGCCTTCAGCGATTCGTCGTCGCGGATGCCGCCGGAGAGCTCCACCTTCACGTCGAGTTCGCCGATCACCCCGGCCAGCAGATCGCGGTTGGAACCCTTGCCGAAGGCCGCGTCCAGATCCACCAGATGGACCCATTCGGCGCCGTGGTTCTGCCAGGCCAGGGCGGCGTCGCGCGGCGAACCGTAACTGGTTTCGCTGCCCGCCTCTCCCTGAACCAGGCGCACGGCCTCACCATTGGCGACATCGACGGCAGGTAGCAGCACAAGACTCACGCAAGCATCCTAGTGGCTACCGAACTCACCCCCGCTGCCGGGGCTTTCGCCGGAATCGAGTCGGTTCCGCTTCCGAGCCGGCCGGACACGGCCGCCGGGATACGGCGCGCCGCCGCGGATGCGGGCCACCGGGCGACCCGGCAGGCGGCCGCGTGACCGTCAGCGGGCGTGCTGCTCGAGTATGCGGTTGAGCAGCAGGACGAAACTCGCGCGATCGGCGATCGAGAAGCCCGGCAGGAGTTCGTCCTGGGCGAACTCCAGGCGGGTGTCGAGGTCCGCCAGATGGGCCGCCCCGGCCGCGGTCAGGCTGACGATCTTGCGGCGGCGGTCGGCGGGGTCGGGGGTCCGGTGGGCGAAGCCGCGGTCGGCCAGGTCGTTGACGGCCGCGACGACGTCACTGCGGTCGATGCGGGTGCGCCGGCCCAGTTCGGCCTGGCTGCCCGGGCCGGACTCGTCGAGGGTGGCGAGCAGGGCGTAGTGGTGGCGCCGGGATCCGGTGGGCTCCAGGGCCCGGTCGGTGGCGCGATTGGCGACGACGGCCACCTGGTCGATCAGGCGGGTCGGCAGTGCCCGCAACCGCCCGGAAGGGCCCTCGCGCACGATGTCCATGCGAGCAACATAATCCCCGGCGGGCCGTTTGCGCGGGGCACTCCCGCGCGCGGTCCGAGCGCCGCCGGGGCTCGGTCAGCGCGCTCGATCCGGGCGCCGCCCGCAAACGCCGAAACCCCCGCCGGCGGCGAGGGTTTCGGGTTGACCGGTTCAGAGTGACAGCACCCAGTTGCGCAGCAGGTGCGCGCCCGCGTCGCCGGATTTCTCCGGGTGGAACTGGGTCGCGCTGAGCGGGCCGTTCTCCACCGCGGCCAGGAACGGCACACCGTGCTCGGCCCAGGTCAGCTTGGCCGGGGGCAGGCCGCTGTCGCCCTCGTTCCAGCCCCAGGTCTGCGCGGCGTAGGAGTGCACGAAGTAGAAGCGGGTGTCGGCGTCCATGCCCGCGAACAGCACGCTGTCGGCGGGGGCCTTCACCGTGTTCCACCCCATGTGCGGCAGTACCGGCGCGTCCAGGCGCTCGACGGTGCCCGGCCACTCGCCGCAGCCCTCGGTCTCGACGCCGAACTCGACGCCGCGCTCGAACAGGATCTGCATGCCCACGCAGATGCCGAGCACCGGGCGGCCGCCCGCGAGGCGGGAGCCGATGATCCGCTCACCGCGCACCCCGAGCAGGCCCGACATGCACGCCTCGAACGCACCGACGCCGGGCACCACGAGACCGTCCGCGTTCAGGGCGATCTCGTGATCGGCGGTGACGGTGACGTCCGCGCCGGCGCGCACCAGCGCGCGTTCGGCCGAGTGCAGGTTGCCGGAGCCGTAGTCCAGCAGTGCGATCTTCTTGCTCATAGCGTTCCCTTGGTGGACGGGATGCCGCTCACGCGCGGATCGAGTTCCACGGCCGCGCGCAACGCCCGTGCGACAGCCTTGAATTCGGCCTCGGTGATGTGGTGCTGGTCGCGGCCGTACAGCACCCGCACGTGCAGGGCGATGCGGGCGTTGAGCGCGATGGACTCGAAGACGTGCCGGTTCAGCACCGTGGAGTACGACGCGCCGGGCCCCGCCGACGGAATGATGGTGTGCAGCAGGTGTTCCGGCTCCCCCACGTGCACGCAGTACGGGCGGCCGGAGACATCGACGATGGCCTGGGCGAGCGTCTCGTCCATGGGAATGAACGAATCGCCGAACCGGCGGATGCCCTTCTTGTCGCCCAGCGCCTGCGCCAGCGCCTGGCCCAGCACGATGGCGGTGTCCTCGACGGTGTGGTGCGCCTCGATCTCGATGTCGCCCTTGGCCGCGACGGTCAGATCGAAACTGCCGTGCTGACCGAACGCGGTGAGCATGTGGTCGTAGAACGGGACGCCGGTGGAGATGTCGGTCTTGCCGGTGCCGTCGAGGTTCAGTTCGACAACGATGCTGGACTCCCGGGTGGTGCGTTCCACCCGCGCGATTCGGTTCATGCTCGCTTCCCTGATCGGTGTGGATTCGGTCATCGCCGGACCAGCTCGGTGGCGGCCAATTTCTCGCTCACGCGCAGCAATTCGTCGTTCTCCGCGGCCAGCCCGATGGTGGCGCGCAGGTAACCCGGGATGCCGACGTCGCGAATGAGGACGCCCTCGTCGAGGTAGCGCTGCCAGGTGGCGGCGGCGTCGGTGAAGTGGCCGTACAGCAGGAAGTTGGCGTCCGAGGGAATGACGTCGTAGCCCATGCCGCGCAGGGCCGCCGCGACGCGATCGCGCTGGGCGGCGAGTTCGGCGACGCTGGCGAGGGTTTCGTCCGCGTGCCGCAGGGCCGCGCGCGCGGCGGCCTGGGTGACCACCGACAGGTGGTACGGCAGGCGGACCAGCAGCATGGCGTCGATGATGGCGGGCGCGCCGACCAGGTAGCCGAGGCGGCCGCCGGCGAAGGCGAACGCCTTCGACATCGTCCGCGACACAACCAGTTTGGCGGGGAAGCGGTCGATGAGCGCCAGTGCGCTCGGCGCGGCCGAGAACTCGCCGTAGGCCTCGTCCACCACCACGATGCCGGGGGCGGCGTCCAGGATCCGCTCCAGCTCCGCGACCGGAATGCTGTGCCCGGTCGGGTTGTTGGGGCTGGTCACGAACACCACGTCGGGGCGGCGCTCGGCGATGACGGCCACGGCGTAGTCGACATCGAGGGAGAAATCCCCGTTGCGCTTGGCCTCGAGCCACTCGGTGTCGATGCTCTCGGAGATGATCGGGTGCATGGAGTAGGACGGCACGAAACCCAGTGCGCTGCGGCCGGGTCCGCCGAACGCCTGCAGCAGCTGCTGCAGGATCTCGTTGGAGCCGTTGGCGGCCCACACGTTCGACACGTCGACGGCCACACCGGTCTGCCTGCGCAGGTAGGCGGCCAGCTCGGCGCGCAGGAACACCGCGTCCCGGTCCGGGTAGCGGTGCAGGTCGGCCGCGGCCGCGCGCACCGATTCGGCGACGTCGTCGACCAGGGCCCGGCTCGGCGGGTGCGGGTTCTCGTTGGTGTTGAGCTGTACCGGCACCGTCAATTGCGGTGCGCCGTACGGGCTCTTGCCGCGCAAGTTCTCGCGCAGCGGCAGATCGGCGAGCGAGATCGAGGAGCCGGGCACGGTCGCGGCGCTCACGACAGTGCTCCGAAGCGCACCTGCACGGCCTGGCCGTGCGCGGGCAGATCCTCGGCGTTGGCCAGCGCGACCACGTGCGCGGCCACGTCCTTCAGCGCCGCCTCGGAGTAGTCGACGACGTGAATGCCGCGCAGGAAGGTCTGCACGCTCAAACCCGAAGAGTGCCGGGCACATCCGGCGGTGGGCAGCACGTGGTTCGAACCCGCGCAGTAGTCGCCCAGGCTGACCGGGGACCAGGCGCCCACGAAAACCGCACCGGCGCTGCGCACCCGGGCGGCCACGGCGGAGGCGTCGGCGGTCTGGATCTCGAGGTGTTCGGCGGCGTACGCGTTCACCACGCGCAGACCCTGATCGATGTCGTCGACCAGGACGGTGCCGGACTGCTTGCCGGACAGCGCTTCCGCGACGCGATCGTGGTGCTTGACCACGGCCAGCTGCGCGGTGAGCGCGGCGTCCACGGCATCGGCCAGCTCGACGCTGTCGGTGACCAGCACGCTCGCGGCGAGCACGTCGTGTTCGGCCTGGGAGATGAGGTCGGCGGCCACGTGCGCGGCGTCGGCGGTGGCGTCGGCCAGGATCGCGATCTCGGTGGGACCGGCCTCGGCGTCGATGCCGACCAGGCCGCGGCACAGCCGCTTGGCGGCGGTGACGTAGATGTTGCCCGGGCCGGTGATCATGTCGACCGGTTCCAGTTGCGCGCCATCGGTATCGGCGCCGCCGTAGGACAGCAGGGCCACCGCCTGCGCGCCGCCGACCGCCCAGACCTCCTGTACGCCCAGCAGTTTCGCCGCGGCGAGGATCGTCGGGTGCGGCAGACCGCCGAACTGCGCCTGCGGCGGGGAGGCCACCACCAGCGAATCCACGCCCGCGGTCTGGGCGGGCACCACGTTCATGACCACGCTGGAGGGGTAGACGGCGTTGCCGCCGGGCACGTACAGCCCGACCCGCTCGACCGGCAGCCAGCGTTCGGTGACGGTGCCGCCGGGCACCACCTCGGTGGTCTTGTCGGTGCGGCGCTGGTCGGCGTGCACCGTGCGGGTGCGGTCGATGGCGACCTCGAGGGCGGTCCGCACGGCCGGGTCCAGCTCGGCCAGGGCCCGGTCGAGTTCGGCGGCGGGGACCCGCACGGTGGCGGGGGCGACGCCGTCGAATTTGCGGCTGAACTCCTGCGCGGCCTCGACGCCCCGGTCGCGGACGGCCTCCACGACCGGCCGCACGTGATGCAGCACCGAGTCCACGTCGACGCCCCCGCGCGGCAGCGCCGCGCGCAGTTCGGCAGCAGTGGGAGTACGTCCGCGCAGATCGACGCGAGCGAGCTCGATGCGGCTAGTCATAACGGTGTGCGGTCCTTGTCTCTGATGAACATCCACTGATCATGCTCGAGCGGTTCCCGAGCAGCCGAAACTGCCCGCGACCAGCTACCAGACTATCGGGTCGGCGCCGGCGCGTTTCCGCCACACCGAGCCGGGCGGGCCCGGTGGCGCGAGACGGCGACCCAGGTCACAGTCGCCCGCGGGCCCGCGCGGCGTTCCGGCCGGTCAGTGCGCTGTTCCGCGGTTGGAGTCGCAACCGCACCGATCAGGGCGCGTCCGCCGCGTGGACGCGGCGATGGATCAGGTGCTGCTGGGCGAAGGTGCAGGCGTTCTGGGTGAGGAAGTAGAGCAGGATCGCCACCGGCAGGATCGCGCCCGCGAGCAGGGCGCCGGCGGGGAAGACCCACAGCGTCAGGGTGTTCATGATCCGGGTCTGCTGGGTGGGCTCGACGCCGCTCTCGAGCTGGCGGGCCACCGCGAAACGGGCGGTGCAGTGGGTGGCCACCGCGGCGACGAGCATGAGCGGAATGGCAACGGCGGCAACGGTGACGAGGGAGTCACCGGCGCCGGAGATCGTCGCGGCCAGGGGTGCGCCGAGGAACTTCGCCTGCAGGAACGACTCCACCTGGGCGGGTGAGAAGACGTAGTTGGCGGTGTCCGCGCTCGTGAACGAGCGCAGGACGTGGAACAGGCCCAGGAAGACCAGGCCCTGGCCCAGGATCGGCAGGCAGCCGCCCAGCATGCTGACGCCGTGTTCCTGGCGCACGCGCTGCATTTCGGTGGCCTGCTTGGTCATGTCGTCGGGGTACTTGCGCTTGATCTCGGCGAACTCCGGCTGGAGTTTCATCAGGCCGCGCTGAAATCTGGCCTGCGCGAAGAAGGATCGCAGCAGCAGCGCGCGCAGGGTCAGGACCAGGAAGATGATGGCGAGTACCCAGGCGAGGCCGCTGGTCGCGCCCAGCAGGGACGCGAAGACGGTGTGCCACAACCAGAGTACGGCGGAGACGGGGTAGTAGACGAAGTCGAGCAAGGGCACCTCACGGTGAGGAACCCGCGCGATGGCGCGGGCAGAGCGAACGGGGGGCGACGAAGACCCCGACCACGCCGGCAGGCGTGGTCAGGCCGTCACGGCCCCCGGTGCTCGCGGCCGAGGCCGCCCCGCGGTGTCCGGATTGCTCTGGCGCAGAAACGCTCCCCGGCGCCTGCGCTGCGCCGAGACGGGCGGCCCGGCCGAGCCGAGGACGCGAACGCCCGGCCCGCGCGCGGCCAGCATGGCGGCGGTGACCGCGACGAGCGCAGTGACACCCAGCACCAGCAGGGAATTCGGCTCGCCGGCCGTCAGGAACACCATGGCCCACGCGGACACGACGACGGCGCTCACCAGCGCCAGGGTCGAGTGTGTCCGCGTGCTCACGCCCTTGACACTACCGTGCGGTTCAGCCCGCGACGAGCCGGCGGATGACCGGCGGCTCGGCGAGCACGCCCTGGAAGTCCTTGCCCGCCTGCTGGAAATGCGCGGTCGTGAAGTGCGCGTCGATGGCGGCGGCGTCGGCGTATTCCTCGATCATGGCGACCCGGGCCGGGTCGCTCGGGTCGACGTAGGGCCGGTAGGCCAGGCATCCCGGCTCGGCGAGCGACGGCTCGACCAGACCCTGCAGGATGGCGAGCAGCCGGTCCTCCTGCCCGGGCAGCGCGCGCAGTTCGGCGACGACGAAAACACTCATGGGGCAACCTCCTCGGTGCGGTCCCGGCTCTCGGAACGACCACCGCGTCCATAGTGCGGCAGCCCTGTCCCGCCGGTGACGGCGACCACCGGAATACGCCGCCGGGTCCGGAAACGCAATCGCGCCGCACCGGAATCCGGTGCGGCGCAATGACGTAGCGATGGGTCAGAACTTGGTGTTGCTGTCGATCTTGAAGTTGCCGCCGCCGGTGTCGACCACGCGCAGGGTCATCGACTTGTTCTGCGAGTTGGTCGCCACGCTGCCGACCAGGATGTCGGCCGAACCGTCGGCGTTCTCGCTCTCGGCCCAGCCGCGCGCGCCGTTGATGGTCGAGTAGCGGGTGACGCGATTGTCGGTCCAGTAGGTCTGGAACGCGCTCACGCTGCCGTACACCTGCTGGGCCGCGGGGGTCAGCTGATTCCAGGCGTCGGAGAACGACAGGTACACGATGCCGTCGTAGAACTTCTGGACCGTGTCGACGCCGTTCTGGACCGTCACCTGGCCGACGCTCTTGGTGTCGCCGAGAGACCCGGGCTCACCCTTGCCGGTGCTGGTCGAGGGTGCCGCCTTGGTCGCGCTGGCATCGCCGGTACCGCCGTCGGAGGTGCCGGAATCGCCGGAGCTGAGCACGCCGAAGATGACCGCGCCGGCCACGACCACCGCTGCGACCAGGGCCATCCACAGGAACTTCTTGCTCGAACCCGCGGGCTCGGCGTGCGGTTCCATGCCCGAATGGGTCGGCGGGCCACCGGCGGGCGGGCGCGGGGGCGGGGTCTCGAGCAGCTGGGCCTGGCTCATGGCGCCGGTCGGGATGTCGGCTCCGGCCGCGGACCGGCGTTCCATCTGCCGGGTGTGCTGCCGCGGCGGGGCCGGGCGGGGCGGCATGGGCTGCGGGGTCGCCGGGCCGCCGCGGCGCGCGGCGAGCACGCGGGTCGCCTCGGCATCGGGGCCCAGTTCGGCGAAGTCGGCCATGATGTCGCGCACGTCGTGCATGCTCGGCCGGTCGTCCGGCTCGAAGCTGAGCAGCGAGAGCAGCAGATCACTGAGCGGGCCCGCGTTGCGCGGTTCGCTGATCTGCCCGTTGGCCGCGGCGTACAGCAGGGCCAGCGGGTTCGGGTTCGTGCCGTACGGCGGCTCACCCTCGAGCGCGTGGAACAGCGTCGCGCCGAGTGCGAACACGTCGGCGGCCGGGCTCGGCTCGGCGCCGCGAGCGACCTCGGGTGCGAGGTAGGCGGCGGTGCCGGAGATGAGTCCGGTGGCGGTGAGGGTGACATCGCCCTTGGCCTTGGAGATGCCGAAGTCGGTGATCTTCACCGCGCCGTTGTCGCCGAGCAGGATGTTGCCCGGCTTCACATCTCGATGCACGATGCCTACGCGATGCGCGGCGATCAGCGCCGAGGCGACCTGTTCGCCGATGCGCGCTACCTGCGGCAGCGGCAGCGTGCCCTGCGAGGAGAGCACCACCGCCAGCGACTGCGAGGCGAGGTACTCCATCACGAGGCAGGGATCACCCTCGTGCTCGGTAATGTCGAACACCACAATGGCGTTGGGATGCTGGAAGCGTGCGGCATTGCGGGCCTCACGGGCCGCGCGCTGACGCACGATGTCCTTGTCGGCCGCGGACAGGCTCGGCTGGGTGATGATCTGCTTGATCGCCACCGAACGCTCGAGCCGCTCGTCGACGGCTCGCCAGACGACACCTGTGCCGCCGCTACCAATCCGTTCGACCAGGCGGTAATGCCCTGCGATCACTTGGCCGGTTTCGATGGCACTTCTCCGAAATTCTCCGCGATGGTGACTGTGACGACGCGGTTGCCCGCGTGTTTCCCCGCACGAGTGTAGCGGTCCGCGGGCGTCACGCCGACGTCAGCGTGAGATATGAGCGAGATCTCGGTGAGATCTGCGCCGCAATCCGGTCTCGATTGTGCGGTGGTGCACGCGATTCCCCAGCTCACAGCTCTTCCATGACACGACACGGAGTTGGGCCGCCGACACGGGAAACGGCGGCGCGGAGCGGGTGCTCACCGGCACGTCGTGGCGGGCACGGTCAATTGAATGCCCGATTTACCCCTTTTCTCGTACGCCGCAAGCCTTTCGACTTGCCGCTTCAACCCTATTCCGGGGGCGTGATCCAGTTCCCGCGCAGCAGCGTCGCGATGTCGGGCGCGTCGAGTTCGATATCGAACACCTCGAGCAGCACCTTCGGCAGTTCGGCGAGGTCGATCTCCCGGCCGGTCCCGCCGGCGTCCGGAAACTCGGTGGTCCACATCAGACCGTCCAGTACTTCATGCTTCTCCGGCGTGAACCGCTGCACGAACGGCCGGGCGGTGAACGGCGAGCGCGGCGAGGTCGAGACGAAGTGGTTGCCGACCGCCGAGTCGATCCGGTACTGCGGATTCAGGGTGAAGGAGTGGCGATCCACCCAGCCCTCACGCCCGAACTGGTACAGCGTCCACAACTCGCCGCCGAGCGGGCCCGTACCGCGCTCGAGTCGGTAACGCCATGCGCCGAGCGCGAATTCGCCGGGCGAGTGCACCAGGGGAACGGGCGCGAGCGGACCCGCGCCGAAGCCGACGTCGCACAGCAGCCGCTCGTCCCCCACCGTGACCAGCACCAGCGCGTGCGTGGCGGGCCGTAAACCCTTCGCGCCCATGCTGACCCGCCCCGCCAGCCCGGTGAACTCGAACCCGAGGCGTTCGAGCGCGGCCGCGAACAGGGCGACGTTCTCATAGCAGTAGCCGCCGCGCCGGCGGCGGATCATCTTGTCCTGCAGCGTCGGCACGTCCAGGGGAACGCCGCGCCCGAGCAGGATCTCCAGGTTCTCGAACGGCAGGCTCGTGGTGTGCGCGTGAACCAGCGCGCGCAGGGTGTCCGCGGTCGGCGTGCGCTCCCCCGCGTACCCGATGCGGGCCAGATACGCGTCCAGGTCCAGCTCGTCGCCGTTCCAGGTATGGGACGGGTCCACCGGTGTGCTCATCGCTGCCTCTCCTCGACGTACGGTCCGCCCGGTGCAACCGCGCCGGGCGCGCTCCTGTTCCGGCGGTGATGATCATGGACAGCCGCGGATAGTGAGCCATAGCCTGGGCCGATGACCGCCCTGCTGGATCGTCTACGGCTGTTGCATATTCGTGAGTTCACCACGCACTGGGGGCGCACGGCCGGATCCATCGTCGTCATGGCCGTGTCGTCGATGTTCCTGGTGGCGGTGCTGGGGATCTCCGGTTCGCTGACCGGGTCGGCGGATCCGGCCGGGCTGGCGGGCGATGCGGCGCTGGAGGTTTCCGGGGTCACCGACGCCGGGTTCACCGAGGCGGTGCGCACGGACGTCGCGGCGGTGCCGGGTGTGCGCGTCGCCGCTCCCGTGCTGCGGGCCAATGCCGGGCCGGACGACGATCCGCTGCTGCTGCTCGGGCTCGACGCCACCGCGCGGGAGTTCGGCGGCGGACTCGGCGGCGCGCTGGACGAGGACCGGCTCGCCGCGCTGGCGACCGTACCCGGCGGGGTCCTGGCGGGCCCGGCGGCGGGATACGCGAAAGGCGATGTCGTACAGCTGCGTTCGGGACGGATCACCATCGCCGCGGTGCTCGGCGACGACGGCGGCGACCTCAACGACGGGCACTACCTGATCGCGCCGCTTCCGCTGGCCCAGCTCGTCACCGGGCGGGCCGGGCAGGTCGATTCCGTGCTGCTGGTGACCGACCCGGATGCCGATGCCGCACAGGTGCGTTCGGCTGTGACCGCCGCGGTGGCCGGACGGGCCCTGGTGGGCGAGCCCACGATTCGCGCCGCGCAGAACGGCAACGGCGTGCTCATGGTGCGCCTCATGGCGGCCATGGGCGCGGGCATCGCGTTCGTGGTGGCGGCGTTCCTGATCTACAACACGATGAGCATGGCGCTGGCGGGCCGGCGGCCGGTGATCTCCATGCTGCGCGCGATCGGTGGACGGCGGCAGACCATCGTGCGCGATGTGCTGGCCGAGGCCGCGGTGCTCGGGCTCGTCGGCGGCGCGATCGGTTCCGCGCTGGGCGTGGTGGCCGGGCGCTACGCCATCGGACTGCTGCCGGCCGCGTTCACCCAGATGTTGCAGGCGCGGCTGGAGTACCTGCTGCCCTGGTACGCGATTCCGGCGGCGATCGTGGCGGCCGTGCTCACCAACGTGCTGGCCACCGCGCTGGCGGCACGACAGATCTATCGCATGGCGCCGGTGGAGGCGCTGGCTCCGGTCGGGGCCGCGCACTCGGACCGGGTGCCGGTGCGGGCGCGGGTCGTGGCCGGGGTACTCGCGGTGGTCTTCGGCGTCGCGACGGTGCTCGTCATGCGCGCTCACCTGGGGCTTTTCGCCGCGGTGGGCCTGGGTTTCGCGTTCGCCGCCGAGATCGCGCTGGCGTTCGCGCTCGGCGGGCCGATCGTGCGCGCGGCGGGCGTGCTGGCCCGCCGGCTGGGGCGGGCGGGGGTGCTGGCCGGGGTGAACATCGACCGCGCGCCGCGCCGGGTGTGGGCGACCACCATGACGGTCTGTATCGCGGTCACGATGACGCTGACGATCACCGGGGCGAATGCCGACGCGGTGCGTTCGGCGCGCGACACCTTCGAATCCCTTGCGGACAGCGATCTCTGGGTGAGCGTGACCCCCGAGGACCTGGTGCCCACCCCGCTGCTGCCCGCGGAGGTGGCCGAGCGGGTCGCGGCGGTGCCCGGGGTGGAGCGAGTGGTGCAGGGGCAGTTGGCGTTCGCGACCTTCGCGGGCACCAAGGCGCTGATCTACGGGGTGGAGCCGGGCGGTAACTTCGCCATGACCGCGGCGCTGGACGCCGAGACCCGCGAGCGGCTGCTCGCGGGCGAGGGTGTGGTGATCAGCCGCGATCTGGCTCGGACACTGGGGGTTTCGGCCGGGGACGAGATTCCGGTGCAGACCCCCACCGGGGAGCAGCGCACCCGGGTGCTGGCCGCGATCCCCTATTTCTCCGCGCTCACCGGGGCCGCGTCCATGAGTCTGGCGCTCATGCGGGAATGGTTCGACCGGCCCGGCGCCAGCACGCTCCAGGTCGAGGGCGTACCGGGCGGCGACCGGGAGCGGCTGCTGGCCGATGTGCGCGCTGCCCTGCCGCCGGAAGTGCACGTGTACACCGGCGATACCGCGCTGGACGGGGTGAGCAGGTCGATGGAACAGGGCCTGGTGCTCTCGCGGGTGATGCTGGTGCTGGTGGCGTTCATCGCCGCGATGGCCCTGCTCAACACCCTCACCCTGGCGCTGCTCGAACGCCGCCGCGAATTGGGCATCCTGCGGGCCATCGGTTCCAGCCGCCGCTTCGCGCTGCGGATGGTGCTGGCCGAAGCCGCGGGGATCGGTCTGGCCGGCACCGCGCTCGGCGTGGTGTTCGGTCTCGGCAACCAGGTCCTGTACGCCTACCTGGCCGGGGACATGATGGGCTTGCAGATCACCGCCCGTCCCGGACCGTCGCTGGCCGTATTCGCCTTCGCCGCACTGGCATTGAGTCTGCTGGGCTCGATTCCGCCTGCCCTGCGCGCGGCGCGGCTGAACATCGTCGAGGCGGTCAGCGCGGACTAGCGCGATGCCCGGGCCGGTGGCGCTGGAATCGATTGCCGCTCAGCCTCGCTCGATACGACCCGGCCCGCTCACGCGGCGCATTTGGCGCCGGTGGGCGCGTCGGGAGCGGTGTTGATGTTGTTGGCGACGTCGATCAGATAGTCGCTGTTGCGGGGTTCGTCTTCCAGGAGAAGGCGTTCCACCACGCAGCCGGATTCGAAGAAGACCGGGCCGACGCCGTGCTGGGCGGGTGCGACGGTGCCGTCGAGGTCGCGGCCGCTGACGATCGTGTAGAGCGACACCGACTTGCCCGCGGCGACGAGGGCGGCGCGCATCTCCACCGACGAGGTGAAGGGCACCAGGGTGTCGGCGGTGCCGTGCAGCAGGATGGTGCGGCGCACCGCGATTCGCGGGGCCAGCAGTGCCGGGGAGCGGGCGATGTACGCGCCGGGGCAGGCCCAGGGCGCGCAGTCGCCGGCGTCGCGTTCGATCTGGGCGCGCAGGTCGGGGGCGGCGAGCGGAGCCTCGAGCCAGGAGCTGAAGTCGTCCGCCTGGCCGAAGGTGCTCACCCAGTAGTCGTAGGTGCCGGGCGGGGCGTACGCGGCGGCCAGGCCGCTGGTGAGCCCGCCCTGGCTCCAGCCCCACAGCACGGTGCGGTGGATGTCCGGGTGCTCGTCGCGGTACCAGCGGGTGGCGGTGACGGTGTCGCGCCAGCCCGCCCACACGTTCCAATCGCCGGTGCGCCAGCGGCTCTCGGCCGAGCGCTGGTCCATGGTGAGCAGCGGGGTTCCGGTGCGGCGCACGATCGAGGACAGGTAGTCGGGGAAGTCGGCGGCGCTGCCCGCGTGACCGTGCACGGCCACGACCAGGCTGCCGGGGTCGAGGTCGCCGGGTGTGCTGCGATAGGGCTCGTACACCCGGCCGGTGGCGGTCTCGCCGTCGACGGTCAAGCTCACCGGGCGGATGTCGACCCGCAACGCTCTCTCCGGCGCGGCCGAAACACCGGGTGCGGCAACGATCGTCGCCGCCAGGACGCCCGCCATGACCATCGTGCTCACCGAGAGCCGCCGAATCCCGTGTCGCATCGCGGAATCATGACACGCGCGAGCGCGGGTGCGGTGTACCTCGGCGCCGTGCCGCGTGCGCGGCCGGTGGCCGATCAGGCGACGCGGCTCGCGCGGGCGGTCGCCCCACCGCTCGGTGGCGGGCGCTTCGGCCGCGAACGCCGGACTCCGGTTCCGGCCCGATCCGGACGCCGGCCCGCCGTCCGGCGACCCGGCTAGGATTCGCCCATGCGTTCGATGAGTGTGGAGCAGCGGCGAGCCCGGATCGGGGTCAGGCATCGGCTGGCCGAGTCGGCCCGGGTCGAGACGGCGGAGGCCGCCGCGCGCTCGATGGTGGTGCTGCACGCCACCGATCCGGCCACGGTGTTCCTGTCCGTGGCCGCGCGCACGCGCGGGCTCGAACCCGCGCACGTGGAGAAGGCGCTGTACGACGATCGGACGCTGCTGCGCATGCTGGCCATGCGGCGCACCATGTTCGTGGCGCCGGCCGAACTCGTCCCCGCGCTGCAGGCCTCGTGCGCGGAACCGTTGGCGCACAAGCAGCGCAAGACCTACGGCCGCTTCATCGAGAACGCGGGCGTCGTGGACGGCGACGTCGCGGCGTGGCTGGCCGAGGTGGAGGAGGAAACGCATACGGCGCTGCTGGCGCGCGGGGCCGCGACCGGCGCGCAACTGAGCAAGGATGTGCCGCGCCTGCGCACGCAGATCGACGCCGCGCCCGGCAAGTCGTATTCCAAGCCGACCAGCATCACCACCTGGATCCTGGTGATCCTGGGCTGTCAGGGCCGCATCGTGCGCGGGCGGCCGAACGGCTCGTGGAGTTCGAGCCAGTACACCTGGTCGCCCATCGAATCCTGGCTGCCCGGCGGCATTCCCGCGATCCCAGCCGAGGCGGCGCGCACCGAACTGCTGCGACAGTGGCTGCACACCTTCGGCCCGGCCCCGATCTCGGACATCAAATGGTGGACGGGCTGGAGCCTGACCGAGGTCCGCAAGGCCCTCACCCACCTGGACACCGTCGAGGTCGAATTGGACGGCGGCACCGGACTGCTGCTCGCCGACGATCTGGATCCGGTGGCCACGCCCGAACCGTGGGTGTCCCTGCTGCCCGCCCTGGACCCGACGCCGATGGGCTGGCAGTCCCGCGACTGGTACCTGGGCGAGCACGGCCCCGCGCTGTTCGACCGCAACGGCAATATCGGCCCGAGCGTGTGGTGGAACGGGCGGATCGTCGGCGGCTGGGCCCAGCGCTCCGACGGCGAGATCGTCTGGCGGCTCCTGGAAGACGTGGGCGCCGAGGCGAAGGCACTCATCGACGCCGAGGCCGCGCGCCTCACCGAGTGGTACGGCGACGTGCGGCCCGTCCCCCGGTTCCGCACTCCCCTCGAACGCGAACTGACCACCTAGGCCGGGACCGGCGGGGAGCGAGCGCGCATCGGAACCGCCGGACCGAGCCGGTACGGTGCAGGGCATGGGGGACGACGAATCAGGGCGGGTCACCGGGATTCTGGTGCCGAGCGACCCGATGCGCGCGGCACGGGTGGATCCGCATTTCGCGCGGGAGGCCGTCGCCGCACGGGAACTCGGCGCGGACGTGGTCCGGATCGATCACGACGCGCTGCTGCGGGGCGATCTCGGTGCGGCGCTGCGGGTGGTGCCGGAGTCGGGTGCGCGGCTCGTTTATCGCGGCTGGATGATTCCGGCCGATCGCTACGCCGACCTCGAGACGGGGCTGCGCGAGCGGGGCGTCGAACTGTTGACGTCGGCGGCGGAATACCGGCGTGGACACGAATTCCCTTGCTGGTATCCGCATTTCGTCGACCACACCCCCGCGAGTGCGTGGATTACGGGGAACGGCACGCCCGAATCGACGACGCTCGCCGCAGCTGCCGCGAATCTTCCGCGCGGCGCGGGCATCGTCAAGGACTGGGTGAAATCACGCAAACACGAGTGGGACAGTGCGTGTTTCGTGCCCGACCTGGCCGATACCGACCGGCTCGAACAGGTCGTGCGGACGTTCACCGAACGGCAGGGCGAGTTTCTCACCGGCGGAATCGTGTTGCGCGCCTTCGAGGAATTCACCGGAGCCGAGGCCCGGGTGTGGTGGGTGCGCGGAGAACCCGTGCTGGTGACCGCGCACCCGGATACCCCGGATCTCGTACCCGATGCTCCCGTCCACGAATTCGCCTCGGCGGTACGCACTTTCGGCGCTCCATTCGTCACCACCGATCTCGCGCGGCGCACGGACGGCGGCTGGCGGATCATCGAGGTCGGCGACGGACAGGTCAGCGATCTACCGGCGAACACCGACCCGATCGCGCTGCTCACCGGAATCCTTGCGGCGCCGGTGGATCGCCCGGAGCTTTCCCAGCGACCGCCCAGCGCCCACTGTTAGGGTCGATCGGTACACAAGCGCAGTCCGGGCATCGACACAGGGGGTCTGTGGGTCCGGGAAATCAGTTCGGAGTGTGTCATGGCCTTCCTGCACCGCCTCATGTCCAACGCGACCTCGATCAGCCGCCTGATCGACAGCGCGCCGAAGTGGCGCGAGCAGCTGCTCACCAAGCGAAACGAATTGCGCGGCGGAACCTTCCGCGATGCCACCATGGGCATCTGCGCGCTGGTCGCGGCGGCGGACGGCAGCATCGATCCGGCCGAGCGCATGCGCGTGGCCCAGCTCATCGGCGCCGATCCGATCCTGCAGCACTTTCCCACGGACGAACTGCGAGCACTGTTCGAGGACAACTGCAATCGCATCACCATGGATCCGGCGTTCGGGCGGGCCTATGTCATGCAGCAGATCGCCAAGGCGACCGGAAAACCCACCGAGGCACGGGCCGTAGTGCAAATGGGCATCATGATCGGTAATGCCGACGGCAGTTTCGATGCCCACGAAGTTGCTGCCGTCAAGGAAGCTTGCCAGGCCCTGCATCTGGATCCGCACGAATTCGGGCTGTAAAGAGCCCTGGAAACCGCTGGACTAATTTCTGGCAAACGCGCAGGCTTGGTTCGTTTGGTGTCCGAGCGAGGGGTGCTTGCGAATGGCGATCCAGGGCTTTCTGAATATCTTTTTCGATACCGTCGCGCCCAATCGCGGGTGGCGGTACTGCGGAATGTGCGATGCCAGCGGGTCATTCGGCTATGCGAATGACGGTTCGGTGATTTTCTGCTCCGTCTGCGGCGGAACCGGCTGGCTGGCCGACGCGCCGAGCTACGACCGCTGAGCTCGGCGCGCGGCCTTCCGGCCGATCATGTAAGGCTTTCCTGCCCTTACATATCCAAACCCAGGTCCAGAACCCGGACAGAATGGGTGAGCGCGCCGACGGCGAGGTAATCCACCCCGGTGCCCGCGTAATTCGCGGCATCCGCGAGGGTCAGGCCGCCCGAGGATTCGAGCACCGTCTTCGGTGACCGCGTATTCCGGCGCTGCACCGCCGCCTGGGTGGCCCACAGCGGAAAGTTGTCCAGCAGTACCAATTCGACGTTTTCCGACAAAACGGCGTCGAGTTGTTCGAGGCTGTCCACTTCCACTTCGCATTCGATAGTGGGATTCAATTCCTTTACCGCGCGCAGGGCGGCGACCACGGATCCCGCGGCCACCACGTGGTTGTCCTTGATGAGCGCGGCATCGCCCAGTCCCATGCGGTGATTCACGCCGCCGCCCACCCGAACAGCGTATTTCTGCAGGGCCCGCAGACCCGGCAGCGTTTTGCGACTGTCGCGAATACGGCACTTCGTGCCCTCCACCGCGTCGACCCATTCCGCGGTCGCGGTGGCGATTCCGGACAGGTGGCACACGATGTTCAGCAGCGTGCGCTCGGCGGTGAGCAGGCCGCGCGTCGGGGCCACCAGGCGCAGTACGGCATCTCCCGGCCGCACCCGGGTGCCGTCGGGCACCCGCTCGGTGATCTCGTAGTTCCCTTCGCCCAGTACCTCGTCCAGCACCAGCAGGCCGACGTCGAGACCGGCCACGGTGCCGGGCTGACGCGAGGCCATGACGGCCTTGGCCACCGCGTCGGCGGGAACCGTTGCGAGGGTGGTGATGTCGGGGCCGTAGCGCAGATCCTCATCGAGGGCGGTGCGGATGAGCGCGAGCACCTCGTCGCGATCGAGTCCGGCGTCGAGGGTCATGGGAGCACTCCTTCTACGAAGTCCCGGCGCACGGCACCGCCACCGGCGCGGCGCGAGATGCGCTGGGCCCGGCGGTGGTCGCGGCCGTACGGGTGGTTCGCGGCGCGGGCTCGATCGGCGAGCGCGCCGGTGCGCGGGCGGGTCATCGGGCGGCCGGGGCCGGGTCGCGCCGCCACGTCGGCACGAGTCCCGTTCCGTCGGTGACCAATTGCGGGCGGCCGTCCGCGCCGAGCCGGACGACGGTGCTGCGGCGCAACTCCTCGCGCGGTTCGGGATGATCCGAACGGGTGTGGCAGCCGCGGGATTCGGCGCGGGCCGACGCGGCGAGCAGCAGTGCGCGTGCGGTGAGGGTCAGCGCGGCGTCCTCGAGGTCGCGCACGATCGCGGCCGTCGAGTCCGCGCGCACCTGGTCGGCGCCGGGGTCCGGCGACTCCGCGAGCAGCCCGATCAGGCGCAGCACCCCCGCGCGCAGGCCGTCACCGTCGCGCACGACGGCGGCCTGCTCGGTCATCAGCTCCTGCAACAGCTTGCGGTCCGCGCGCGGCAGGGTGTGCGGCGCGCCGCCGGTGAGTTCGGCGGGATCGATGCGGGTGGCCGCACCCAGGCGTTCGCCGGCGGCCGCGCCCGCGCGTTCGCCCACGACCAGACCTTCCAGCAGGCTGTTGGAGGCGAGCCGGTTCGCGCCGTGCAGTCCGGTGCGCGCCACCTCGCCCGCGGCGTAGAGGCCGGGAACCGCTGTGCGGCCGTGGGTGTCGGTGACCACGCCGCCGCACTGGTAGTGCGCGGCGGGCGCGACGGGGATGAGATCGGTGCGCGGGTCGAGCCCGGCGGCCCGGCAGGAGGCGGTGATGGTCGGGAAGCGCTCGGCGAAGCCGTCCAGGGCGCGGGCGTCGAGGTAGACGTGATCGGTCCCGAGGGCGCGCATGCGCTCGGCGATGGCGCGTGAGACGATGTCGCGCGGGGCCAGATCACCGCGCGGGTGCACCCCGGCCATGATCGGATCACCCTGGGAGTCCACGAGTGTCGCGCCCTCGCCGCGCACGGCCTCGCTGATGAGCGGGCGGCGGCCGAGCCCGCCCGGGGTGAAGAGCACGGTGGGATGGAACTGCACGAATTCCAGGTCCGAGACGAACGCGCCGGCCCGCAGCGCGAGCGCGATGCCGTCGGCGGTGGCCCCGGACGGGTTGGTGCTGCACGCGTACAGCTGCCCGAGCCCACCGGTGGCCAGCAGCACGGCGGGCGCGTGCACGAGCCCGAAACCCTTGTCCGACACCGCGATCACGCCCCGCACCCCCTCGGGCCCGGTGACGATCTCGACGACGGCGGCCCCGAACAGGATCGGCAGCCCGGCGGCGTTGAGCGCCCGCTGGACCTCCGCGCCGGTGGCGTCGCCCCCGGCGTGAATGATCCGCCGCGTGCTGTGCCCGCCCTCGCGGGTCCGCGACACCTGCCCGTCGCGCCCGAGGTCGAACACGGCCCCGAGATCGGTCAGCGCCGCGATGGCGTCGACCCCGCCCTCGACGATGGATCGCACGGCGTCGGTCTCACACAGTCCCGCCCCCGCGACGACGGTGTCCCGCACGTGCGATTCCACCGAGTCCCCGTGCGGCGCGACGACGGCGATCCCGCCCTGCGCGTACTGCGTGGAGGTGTCGGTGGCCCCGCCCTTACTGAGCGTGAGCACCCGCAACCCCCGCAGCGAGGCGGTCCGGGCGGCCGTCAACCCGGCCACCCCACCCCCCACCACGACGAGGTCGGCCTCGGCCTCCCACTCGATGGCGAAATTCCCCATCACAAGTCCTCTCGCGGGCCGACCGACGCGAGGGCGAATCCACGTCCCGCCACCGGATCACGCCGGGATGCGGGAGGCGACGTGGTCACACCGCCCCGGGGGGCGTTCGCGGCAGCCCGGGCGGGCTCGATCAGTGCGCTCCGGAATCCGGTCAGCACCTGTCCGACGGTTCTGGTGGCCGCGCGGGCTGTGCGGGCCAACGGGGTTTCGGGTTGCCAGCCGGTCAGCAGGCGGGTGCCGGTGGGGCGGGTGAGCGGGCGGGGCAACCGGATCCGGGAGCCGCCGGCGGTCGCCCGGGGCCCGGCGGGTCTGGCCGCCGGGATCTGGGGCGACATGGTTATTCCCCGCCGCCCGGGTTGCCGATCTCGATCATGCGCTGCACGGAACCGCGTGCCAGGGCGGCGGTTTCGAGGTCGACGTGCACCTCGTCGCGGTTCTCCAGCAGGCAGCGGAGCAGGGCGGCGGGGGTGATCATCTTCATGTACGCGCAGGAGGCGCGGTCGTTCACGGCCTGGAAGTCGATGCCGGGCGCGGCTTTCCGCAGCTGGTGCAGCATGCCGACCTCGGTCGCGACCAGGACCTGCTTGGACTTGGCGGCCTTGGCGGCGTCGATCATGCCGCCGGTGGACAGGATGTGCACCCGGTCGGCCGGGAACTCGCCCGCGCCCGCCAGGTACAGCGCCGAGGTGGCGCAACCGCATTCGGGGTGCACGAACAGTTCCGCGTCCGGGTGGGTGCGGGCCTGCTCGTTGAGCTCGTCGCCGTTGATGCCGGCGTGCACGTGGCACTCGCCCATCCAGATGTGCATGTTCTCGCGGCCGGTGATGCGCTTGACGTGCGCGCCCAGGAACTGGTCGGGCAGGAACAGCACCTCGCGGGCGGGGTCGATGGAGGCGACCACGTCCACGGCGTTCGAGGAGGTGCAGCAGATGTCGGTGAGGGCCTTCACCGCGGCGGTGGTGTTCACGTACGACACCACCAGGGCGCCGGGGTGTTCGGCCTTCCACTCCGCGAGCTGCTCGGCGGTGATGGAGTCGGCCAGCGAGCACCCGGCCCGCTGATCCGGGATGAGGACCGTCTTCTCCGGGCTGAGGATCTTGGCGGTCTCGGCCATGAAGTGCACGCCGCAGAAGATGATCGTGCCCTCGGGGGCCTCGGCGGCGATGCGGGACAGCGCGAGGGAGTCGCCGACGTGATCGGCCACGTCCTGAATCTCGGGCAGCTGGTAGTTGTGCGCCAGGATCGTGGCGTTGCGTTCGCGCGCCAGTCGCTTGACCTCCTGCGCCCACTCGGGGGTGGCTTCCACGCCACCGAATCCCGACGGTCCATCGGTGATGCGCTCCGCGAGCGTCATCGTCGCACCAGGTGCAGCCATGGCTGGCTCCTTCTCTCATGCGCTCGGCCACATCGCCGATTCGCATCCAATCGGTTTTCGACTTATGATCGAAAACGTGGCCCATCGTAGCACCATCCACGAAACGCTCACCGCGGTGTACCAGGTTCGCCGCTTCCCCGGAGACGTCACCGCAGGTCAGGGCGGTGCACCCGCGAATGAACAGCGTTGCCCGCCCGGTCAGCGGACGGAATTGGCGGTTCTACTCTGGGAACGCGCGCTGGACCCGGCCAAGGGGACCTGGTCCCTGCCGGGCGGCAAACTACGCACCGACGAGGATCTGGACACCTCCGCGGCCCGTCAGCTCGCGGAGAAGGTGGATGTGCGCGAGTTGACGCACCTGGAACAGCTCTCGGTCTTCAGCGACCCGGATCGGGTGCCCGGCGACCGCCGGATCGCCTCGGCGTACCTGGGCCTGGTGCCGCTGACCGCGGATCCGCAGCTGCCGCCGGACACGCGCTGGCATCCGGTCTCGGCGCTGCCGGACATGTCCTTCGACCACGGCATCGTGGTCGAGCACGCCCGCACCCGGCTGGCCGCCAAGCTCTCGTACACGAACATGGCGTTCGCGCTCGCGCCGCAGCGCTTCACCATGTCGACGCTCCGGGAAATCTATTGCGCCGCACTGGGATACGACGTGGACACCACGAATCTGCAACGGGTGCTCACCCGGCGCGGCGTGATCACCCCGACCGGTGAGACCGCCTCCCCCGGCCGGGCGGGCGGGCGGCCCGCGGCGGTGTATCGCTTCGCCGACAACGAGATTCGCGTGACCGACGAATTCGCGGCGCTCCGGCCGCCCAGCTGACGTACGAGCGCTCCAGGCGGCTCACCGCCGCCGCACGGGTGTAGCACCGCCACTCGGGGCGGCCGTCCGCATCCGCGCGGTCGGCCCGCCCCGGGCGTTCGACGGGTGCGCGGGCTTTCCTAGTCCTCGCGCTTGCGATGCTTGGCGGTGCGCTTGTACGCGCGCCCGCTCGGAATCGGCTGCGCGGCATTGGATCGCCGAATGGCGTGGCGCTGCCGCCAGGCGGTGAGATCGGGTCGTTCCGCCGGGGTCTCCGGCGCACGATCGGTATGCGTCGCGGCTGTCATCGCCGTACCCCTTAGCGTGTCGTGAAGTCGACCCCAGGGTAGGTACGGACGCCGCCCGGCGCCATCGATTTTCGGCCCGGGCGGATAACGGTTCGGCTCAGCGCGGCGGCTCGGGGTCGCGCGGCTCCGGGGCGGTGAACGGCACCACCGGATCCCGTGGACCCGACCCCTGCGCGTTGCCGAGCTGCGCGCCCGGCGTGCCGTACGGCCCGTAGCTGATGTCGGAACCGAAAGCCCCGGGGGCCAGGATGTTCGGCTCCGGACGCGGGCGCACGAAGGGCAGTTCCAGGCCCGAGCCCAGATCGTCCGAGGTGCTCAGCGCGGCCAGGAACAGCACGACCAGCACCGTGACCAGCGGCTGCACGAGCAGCGCGGGCCAGCCCTCCACGGTCGGGGCGAACTCGATGATGGTGTGCACCACGGGAGTGTCCGGGCGCGGATGCCGCTGCTCGGCCAGGGCCTCCCCGACCAGGCGCATCACCACCGCGCCCACGAGCGACCCGCCGAGCAGGCCCAGCAGCAGGATCGGCCCGCGCACCCGCCGCCAGCGCCAGGCCGCGGCGGCGCTCAGGAACGCGACGACCAGGCCGAGCAGGACGAAGATCGCGACGCCGTCGAAGCGGTGCAGGCTCTCCCCCGTCAGGGCCGCGCCCCGCTCGGGATCGACGACCCACAGCTGTTCGGCCGGCGCCAGGAACGCCCACAGCACGCCCGCGACACCGCTCGCCGCGACCAGCGCGCCGAACACCACCGCCGCCGCGCGCGCCTCGCGCACCACCATGGCGGCGGAGTCCTCCGACGGCCCGGCGGTGGTGAATGTGATTGCCACTAGCGGCGTTCCAGGCTGCTCGATTCGAGCACCCCGTGCCGGGAGCACTTGGCCCACCAGCCGTCGGGGCTCACCTGGACGACCATCCGGCGGCCGCAGTGCTCACAGAACCGCGGCGGCTCCAAACCCAGGGCGGCCGCGGTGGGCATCGAATCCTCGAGGCCCGGCACCACGCGCTTGCCCGTGTAGGGGTTGTAGCGCTCCTCTATTTCCACGACCACCTCAATGATTCCGCAGTGTCGAATTATCGGCGTCGATGTCCGGCCGTCGCGACCGGTACGCCACGGCCGGGCCGCGCCGCCGTCACCTGTACGGTACCGGCTGCGCAGGCGAATTCGGCGTCAGAGCGTCTCGTTGAGCGCCTTGATCGGCATCTTGAGCTCGCCGAGCAGATCGAGGTCGGCTTCGGCGGGGCGGCCCAGGGTGGTCAGGTAGTTACCGACGATGACGGCGTTGATGCCGCCCAGGATGCCCTGCTTGGCGCCCAGATCGCCGAGGGTGATCTCGCGGCCGCCCGCGAAGCGCAGCATGGTGCGCGGCAGCGCGAGGCGGAAGGCGGCGACGGCGCGCAGGGCGTCGGCGGCCGGGAGCACCTCGAGATCGCCGAACGGCGTGCCGGGGCGCGGGTTGAGGAAGTTCAGCGGCACCTCGTCGGGCTCGAGTTCGGCCAGCTGCGAAGCGAATTCGGCGCGCTGCTCGAGCGATTCGCCCATGCCGAGGATGCCGCCGGAGCACACCTCCATACCGGCATCGCGCACCATGCGCAGGGTCTCGTAGCGCTCCTCGTAGGAGTGCGTGGTGACCACCTTCGGGAAGTGCGACTTGGCGGTCTCGAGGTTGTGGTTGTAGCGGTGCACGCCCATGGCCGAGAGCTGATCGACCTGCTCCTGGTTCAGCATGCCCAGCGAGCAGGCGACCTGGATGTCGACCTCGTTGCGGATGGCCTCCACGCCGGCGGCGACCTGCGCCATGAGGCGGGCGTCCGGGCCGCGCACCGCGGCGACGATGCAGAACTCGGTCGCGCCGGACTTGGCGGTCTGCTTGGCGGCCTCGACCAGGCTCGGGATGTCGAGCCAGGCGGCGCGCACGGGCGACTGGAAAAGGCCGGACTGCGAACAGAAGTGGCAGTCCTCGGGGCAGCCGCCGGTCTTGAGCGAGATGATGCCCTCGACCTCGACCTCGGGACCGCAGTGCTTCATCCGCACCTCGTGCGCCAGGCTCAGGGTCTCCTCGAGCCGGTCGTCACCGAGCTGCAGCACGCGCAGCGTCTGCTCCTGGGTGAGCCCGATACCACGCTCGAGCACCTGCTCACGGGCGATGGCGAGAATGTCCTCGCCGGCCGTGGCGTCGGCCTCGGTACGGACGGCTGCCTGGGTCATGCGCGCGAATCCCTTCGTCCGGCCGATGTGGCCGACCAACTTGAACGGTGTTCAGGGTAGGCTAGCAGTCCGCAGAGTGAGCCGGAACACGAAGGGGCAAGGTTTCAGTGCAACTGCACCGCACGGACGTGGTCGACGGGGCCATCGCCATCCTCGACCAGTACGGGCTCGCCGATCTCACCATGCGGCGGCTCGCGAGCTCGCTGCATGTCCAGCCCGGGGCCCTGTACTGGCACTTCCCCAACAAGCAGGCACTGCTCGGCGCGGTCGCGGACCGGGTGCTCGCGCCCATGGACGAGCCCGTGGAGACCGTCGAATGGTCCGGGCAGATCACCGAATTGGCGCATCGGCTGCGCTCGTGCCTGCTGGCCTACCGAGACGGGGCGGAGTTGGTCTCGGCCACCTACGCCTCCCGGCTGACCACCAGCAAGGGCCGGGAACGCCTGGCGGGGGCCGCGATTCGCGCCGGCATGACCCGAGAGGAGGCCGAGCTCGCGGCGTTCACGCTGCTGTACTACGTGCTCGGGCAGACCGTGGACGAGCAGTCCCGGATGCAGATGGACTCCGCCGGCGCGCTGGCCGAGGAGAGCTCGCCGCTGTACGACACCCCGGATGCCACCGCGCGCTTCGACTTCGGGCTGCAGCTTTTCATCAGCGGCGTGCGTCATCTGCTGGGTTCGCGCGTGCGCTGAGAGTCCGGCGTGACCGGCACGGCCTCGTCGCGCTGCACCCGGCGCACGAACGGCACGATCTGGTTCTCGATCACATCGTTGTATTCCTCGGGCTGCTGAATAGGGTTGGCGTGCCGGGTTTTCCGGGTGGTGACCACGAGCAGGGTGCCGTCGACCCCGCCGGCGTGCTCGATGAGCACGCGGTGCGAGTACTCGACGTCCACGATGGGATCGCGGCTCGCCGCGCGCGGGCGGATGAACACGATCGCCGGACGTTGTTTGCCCGGAACGGGTTCGGTGAGGGTGCGCAGATCGTCGACGGCGCCCCCGGCGACGATGGCGCGGAACTGCGCCTCGATGAGGCCGTTGCTGGCGGTGTCGTCGTTGAGGATCTTGTCGTGCAGGACCTCGTCGACCACCCGGCCGAAGCGGTCGAGGCGGATGCCGTAGCGGCCGCCGCCGACGAAACGTTCGTGGCGGGCATAGGTTTCCACGGCGAAGCGCAGTAACCGGCTCTCGCGCGCGCCCGGAATCCATCCCGTCCAGCGGGCCAGGTTCTCGCCCTGGCTCCGGCTCTCCGCGCGGACGGCGTGCAGATCCACCGGGGTGCAGTCCAGGATGACGGCCCGGACACGGTGCGCGCTCTCGGTGTGGATGTGCTCGGCGACCTCGAGCGCGATGACCCCGCCCATACTGTGCCCGGTGAGCACGACGTCGGGAATCCGGGCGGCGTCGGTGACCTTGACGATGAGGTCCGCGATGACCTTGGTGTCGATACCGGCGTTGTCGTAGCGCACCGCCCACACCGACCCCAGCCCGGACAGCGCCGGTAGCGCCCGCGCGGTCGGGGTGGCGTCCAGGACCCCCAGCCCGACCAGGTCGAAGACGGCGGTGTCGGCCGCGCTCGGGTCCGCGGGCCCGGAGATGGGGATGACCGCCGGTTCGGTGCGCGCGAGCCGCGCCCGCTCCGGGGCGACGTCCAGCCACCAGTACTGCGCGAATATGCCGAGCAACACCAGCGGAATCAGGCTCAGCCGCAATCCGATCCGCGCCCGCCGCCCCCACCCCGACCCCAGCCGGGTCGCGCGCAGCCGCTCCCGCCGCCGCGCATCGTCGTACTCGGCGGGCGTGGACGGGTGTGGATATCCCGGCAGCGCCATACCAATCCACAGTAGGCACGCCCCCGCGCCCCGCGCACCCACCGGCAGCACCGGGGCAGCGAAATGCCCACGTCACCCCCGAAGGCGACAAATCTCACCACCGGGCCCGACCGACCGTCGCGCAGTGCGAAGGGCGCAGCGCGGCGCGGCGATCATGTCGGCACGGCCCAACACCCGCCCTCGTCCGATCGGAGGGCGAGGTGGATGTGCCGAATTAGGCGTTGGGCAGGGGTGGTGCGGTGGCCGCCGGTTCGGGAGTGGACATGTCGGGCTCGGGGCGGATCTGGGGCGGGGCGACGGGGGCGGTCGTCCGGATCGAGGCGGGACCCGGGGATTGCGGGAGTTCCGGATCGGGGGCTATCGCGGTGATCGGCGGCGGCGCAAGGGAGTCCGTGCAGGGGGCGGGCGCCAGCGCGGCCGCCGGGGCGGGGGTGGTGGCGGGTGCGGGGTGGACAGCCGTCGCCGGGGTGGTGGGGGTGGGTGCGTGGACAACCGTCAGCACGTCGGCGGGTGGCGCCGCCGCCAGGGCGGCGAACTCCTCGGGGGTGGGGGTGTTCTCGGTCAGGGTGGCGAGTTTCGCCAGGGCACGGCGGAAGCCGACGGCGGTGTCGGTCGTCGACAGGGCGGGGGGCAGGTTGTCGTGGCGGGCCGTCACCCGGGTGCCGCCGGGGGCGTCGGCGAGGGTGTAGGTGATGGTCGTTTCGCCCTGCAGGGCGGGGTGGGCGGACTCGAACCGCAGGGTTTGGACCACCTCGGCGTCGGGGACCAGGCGGGTGAAGTGGCCGTGGAAGGTGTCGGTGCGCGTGCGGGCGGGGTCGATCGGGTGGGGATGGGTCAGCGAGATTCGGAAACGACCGCCCACCCGGGGCTCGAACTCGTGGATGCGGCCGGTCATGCCGTCGGGCACCATCCAGGTGCGAACCGAGCGCGCATCCAGCAGGGCGCGGAAGACGGTAGGGCGGGGTGCGCCCACGAACCACTCGACACGGGTGGAGGTCACGGCGTCACCCTACGCCCGAGCGGTCGCTCCGGAGGGGAGTTGGAGTGGAGTGTTCGCAGGTCAGAAGTGGTGCGGTGGTGGCTATTCTGCGGGCCGCAGGTGCGATTTCGCCCATTGCGGGTCGAACCAGGCGGGGGCCGCGGCGGTGAAGTCGGCACGCGACCACGCACCCGATCCGGCGGGAAGCACGCCCACGATCTCGTGTCCGGTGACCGCGGGCAGATCGGTGCGATTGCACTCGGACGCCAGATCGGGCGTCGCCGGCCACGAGCCGATGACCAGCCCCGCGCACCGCACCCCGGCGGATTCCAGCGTGCGCGTGGTCAATTCGGTGTGATTGAGCGTGCCCAGCCCGGCGGCGGCCACCACCAGCACGGGCGCGTCCAGCCGCCGCGCGAGCTCGAGCAGGGTGAATTCGCCCATGCGCACGAGTAGTCCGCCCGCGCCCTCGACCAGGGTGAGATCGGCGTCCGCGCACGCCTCGATGGCGGCGGCGGTCTCGGCGAGGGTGAGCAGCGGCTGCCCGCAGCGCCGTGCGGCGGTGTCGGGGGCCAGCGGATCCGGATAGCGCGCCAGTTCCACGGTGCGGGTCACCCCGCTGAGCCGGGTGATCTCGGCCAGGTCGCCGGGTTCGCCCGGGGCGATACCGGTTTGGGCGGGTTTGACGACCGCCACCTCGGTCCCGTTCGTGCGCGCCGTGGCGGCCAGGGCCGCGGTGACGATGGTCTTGCCGACATCGGTCGAGGTGCCGGTTACGAAGAGCAGGCTCACGCGGGGATCGCTTCCACGGACGTGCGGGCGCGGGCCTCGGCCAGCACCTCGGTCAACACCGTGGCGATGGTGGCCAGTTCGGGTTCGGTCAGGTTGGCGCGCGCGGTCAGGCGCAGGCGGGAGGTGCCCTCGGGGACCGACGGCGGGCGGAAGCAGCCGACGCTCAGGCCCCGGGCGCGGCACGCCTGGGCCGCGTCGTACGCGACCTGGGCCTCACCCAGCACCACCGACACGACGGCGGAATCCGGTTGCGGGACACCGGCTATGCGGGCCAGGTCGGTGGCCCGGGCGAGCACCCGGCCGGCCATGTCCGGGTCCGCGCGCAGCACCCGCAGCGCCGCGCGGGCCGCGCCGACGGCCGCGGGGGTCAGGCCGGTGTCGAAGATGAAGGTGCGGGCGGTGTCGATGAGGTGCGCGCGCACCCGTTCGCTGGACAGCACCACCCCGCCCTGTGCGGCAAAGGCTTTGGAGAGGGTGGCGGTGATGATCAGATCGGGTTCCCCGGCCAGGCCGCACTCCTGCACCAGCCCGCGCCCGCCGTCCCCGCGCACCCCGAGCCCGTGCGCCTCGTCCACGATCAGCACCGCGCCGTTGGCCCGGGTCACCCGGTGCAGTTCGGCGAGCGGGGCCAGATCGCCGTCGGCGCTGAAGACCGAATCGGTGAGCACCAGGGCGCGTTCCTCGGTGCGGTCGGCGAGCAGCCGGTCGATGGTGACGACGTCGCGGTGCGGGGCGATCTCCACGCGGGAGCGGGACAGCCGGCAGGCGTCCACGAGCGAGGCGTGGCTGCCCGCGTCCGAGACCACCAGCGCGCCGCGCCCGGCCAGCGCGGTAACCGCGCCGAGGTTGGCCGCGTAGCCGGAGGCGAAGACCAAACCGGCCTCCGCGCCGGTGAATTCGGCCAGTTCGGTCTCGAGCAGCTCGTGTTCGGCGGTCGTGCCGGTCACCAGCCGCGATCCGGTCGAGCCGGTGCCCCAGCGCCGCACCGACTCGATGGCGCCCGCCACCACCTCCGGGTGGTGGACCAGCCCGAGGTAGTCGTTGGAGGCGAGATCGATACTCGGCGATTCGGGCGCACGCGCGCGCAGCTCCCGGCGCAGTCCGGCGTCCACCCGCTCGGCCGCGCGCTCGTCCAACCATCTCAAGGGATCGGCACTCACAGCTCCGCAGCATACTTGAACACCGTTCAGGACGCATGCCCGGGTGCGCGACGGCGCTATGCTGGAGGCCCTAAGGAGGCTGCGCGATGCCACGATGGGCAATAGTGGTCGAGCAGACGACCGGCTTCGGCGAGTCCAAGACCTGGTCCCCGAAGATCCTCGGCGAAGTGGTGGGCACCCGCGAACAAGCACTCGCCAAGGTCCCCGATCTCGTCTCGAAATTCATCCCCGATCATCCGAAGTTGGTCAGCCGGCGCACGATCCTGCGCGACGGCGACACCTACATGCTGATCGCCCGGGGTTGGTCCGATGATTTCCACTGCGTCTTCCGCGTGTGGGAAGTGCTGTCGGACAGCGAGAATCCCGAACGGAACCGCGAGAGACGCGCCAGCCGCTGAGCGCGCCCCGCACTCTCTCGGCCGCGTAAGGGCCGCGGCCGAGCCCACCCACCGCGATTCCGCCGTGCCCGGATACCGGGCACTCCCCCGCACCCGCACTCTCGGGCCGCAGATCGCTTGCGAGCCAAACCCACCGGCACGCAAGTGTTTTGACACGTGCTGCGGACACACGATGGCCACCCCACCCGGAACGGACCGCCGCGCAAGCCTTCCGGCCCGGGCCACGGACGCGAGGCGGTCGGGCCACACCGGCGGCGGCGCCGATTCAGCGCGCAGGTGGTGCGCATCTCTCCCAGGTCTGTGCACTCGACCGCACCGCGACCGCCGAACCGACCGACACACAAGGCGTTCCGGCCCCGGGCCGCCAACGTGGGCGGTCAGGCCGCGGCGGCGGCGCGGACGGCGGCGGTGATCCGGGCCACGTCGTCGGGGGTGCTGATGAAGGGAGGCATCGTGTAGACGAGGTTGCGGAAGGGGCGGAGCCAGACGCCGGCGTCGACGGCCGCGGCGGTCGCCTTGCGCATGTCGACGGGTTCGTGCAGCTCCACCACGCCGATCGCGCCCTTGACGCGGACGTCGGCGACCGCGGGCAGCGACCGCGCCTCGGAAAGTCCTGCGCGCAAGCCGGATTCGATCATGGCGACCTCGGCCTGCCAGTCGCGCGAGAGCAGCAGCTCCAGGGACGCCACGGCCACCGCGCACGCGAGCGGATTGCCCATGAAGGTGGGACCGTGCATCAGGCCGCCGTGCGAGCGGCTGATGGTCTCGGCGATCTCGGTGGTGCACAGGGCGGCGGCCAGGGTGAGGTAGCCGCCGGTGAGGGCCTTGCCGACGCACATCACGTCGGGGCGGACCCCGGCGTGGTCGGCGGCGAAAAGCCTTCCGGTGCGGCCGAATCCGGTGGCGATCTCGTCGAACACCAGGAGTACGTCCGCGGCGTCGCAGATCCGCCGCAGATCCGACAGGTAGCGCGGATCGTGGAAGCGCATACCGCCCGCGCCCTGCACCACCGGTTCCACGATCACGGCTGCGAGTTCGCCCGCGTGCGTGGTGATCAGGCGTTCGAGTTCGGCGGCGTAGGCCGGGTCGTAGTCCGCGGGCGGCGCGGGGGCGAAGATCTGCTCGGCCATGACATCGGTCCAGAGCGAGTGCATGCCGCCCTCGGGATCGCACACGCTCATGGGGGTGAAGGTGTCGCCGTGGTAGCCGCCGCGCCAGGTGAGCAGGCGGCGCTTGGCCGGACGGCCCAGTGCGCGTTGGTATTGCAGGCACATCTTCACCGCGACCTCCACCGACACCGATCCGGAGTCGCAGAGGAAGACCTTGTCCAGGCCCTCGGGGGTGAGCTCGACCAGCAGCCGCGACAGCCGCACGGCCGGTTCGTGGGTGAGCCCGCCGAACATCACGTGACTCATGCGCCCGGCCTGCTCGCGCAGCGCCGCGTCCAGCACCGGATGCCGGTACCCGTGGATGGCCGCCCACCACGAACTCATGCCGTCCACCAGCTCGCGGCCGTCCGCGAGGGTGAGCCGGGTGCCCGCGGCCGAGGCGACCACGAGCGGTTCGGTCGTTGCCGGGAATCCGCCGTAGGGATGCCACACGTGTGCCGCGTCGAGCGCGGTCAGCTCGGCGGCGGACAGCGCCCGCGCGCCGGTCTCGTCGATCGCGGCCACGGCACTCCTTCGGCAGGCGGCACACCCGCGCCGGTCACCGGCCACAGGCTTGAACGGCGTTCAAGTTACCACGAGCCCGTGCGAAGTCCGGCGAATCCGGCCGCTGACCGGGCACTGTCCCGTACTCTTTGACGAAGTCAATGAACGGGGGTCGCCATGGCGTCGGATACCGGAAGCTCCTACACCGGGGCCTGTCACCCCGCCGCCGACCCGGATGTCGCCGCCGCGCACATCGCCGCGGTCCGCGCCTTCAACCGCGGCTACACCCGCGTCGTCGGGGCGTTGCGGCACGGCGTGCTGGGCACCGAGTTCTCCCTCACCGAGGCCCGCATTCTGTTCGAGCTGGCCACCTTCGGGGCCGCCGAGGTGGTGGATCTGCGCCGCGCGCTGGATCTGGACGCGGGCTACCTGAGCCGCATCCTCTCCCGCTTCCAGGCCAAGGATCTGATCGCGCGCACCCGCTCGGACGTCGACGCCCGCCGCCAGGTCGTGGCGCTCACCGACACCGGCCGCGCGGTCTTCACCGAACTGGACAAACGGTCCCAGCAGGACATCAGCGAGCTGCTGCACCCGCACTCCCGCGCCGACCGCGACCGGCTGGTCGCGGCGATGGGCGTCATCGGGGAGATATTGGACCGCGAGAACCCCGGCGGCGCGGCGCAATTCGACGTCGCGCGCACGACCGGAGCCCACGCGCCGGCCACTCCCGGCGCGGCGGCCACGTCCGCCGGCGCATCGACCCGCTCGCCATCGGACACCGCCCGCCTCACCGGGTCCGACACCGCCGTCACCCTGCGCGATCCCGGCCCCGGCGACCACGGCTGGGTGATCCAGCGCAACGGCGCGGTGTACGCCCGCGAGTTCGGCTGGAATCAGGAGTACGAGGCGCTGGTCGCCCGCATCGTCGCCGACTTCCTCAATTGCCATGAGCCGCACCGCGAACGCGCCTGGATCGCCGAGCACCGGGGCGCACCGGTCGGCGCGGTCTACTGCATGCAGGAGAGCGCGGACACCGCCCGGTTGCGCGTGCTGCTGGTGGAGCCCACCGCCCGCGGCCTCGGCATCGGCGGCACCCTGGTGAACGCCTGCGTCGACTTCGCCACCGCGGCCGGCTATCGCGAACTCGCGCTGTGGACGACCAACGCCCAGACCGCCGCCCGCCGCATCTACGACCGCGCCGGATTCGAGCTGGTCCAGGAGGATCCCCAGTTCCTGTTCGGCCACAACCTCCTCGGCCAGCGGCTGAGCCGGCCGCTCACCCCCACCTCTCGCTGACCCCTGCGAACGCGCCCTCTCCGAGCCCACACACGACCGCTTCCGGCCGACCCCGCGCCGCCCGGCGGCCGCGGTAGCGACGTGGCCGCACGCGACACCGCGCCCGCCACTCCGCCCGCACCGCCGCGGCCCCCGCGCCCAGCACCCACGTCCGCCCGCGCGACCGGGCGATCCCCCGCCCCCGGCGGGCGGAGACCAGCCGACCGAGCGCCCGCTCCGGACCGATAGGGTCTGGGCATGGCTCCCGCGACGACCGACTCGGCACCGCTCGGTGTCTGGCCGGGAACCGCCTATCCCCTCGGCGCGACGTACGACGGCGCGGGCACCAATTTCTCGCTGTTCTCCGAGGTCGCGACCCGGGTCGAGCTGTGCCTGATCGACGCGAACGGCGAGACCCGCGTCCCCCTCGACGAGGTGGACGGGTACGTCTGGCACGCCTATCTGCCCGGGATCGGGCCCGGCCAGCGCTACGGCTTCCGCGTGCACGGCCCCTACGATCCCGCGCGCGGACAGCGCTGCGACCCGAGCAAACTGCTGCTCGACCCCTACGGCAAGGCCTTCGAGGGCGACTTCGGCGCCGACGTCGCGCCCTACAACTACGGCCAGAACACCCTGGGCCACACCATGACCGGCGTGGTGATCAACCCGTTCTTCGACTGGCAGCACGATCGCGCGCCGCAGCGCGGCTACCACGAGACGGTCATCTACGAGACGCACGTCAAGGGCATGACCCACACCCACCCGGCCGTGCCGCCGGAACTGCGCGGCACCTTCGCGGGCATGGCGCATCCGGCGATCATCGGTCACCTGGTGCGCCTGGGCGTGACGGCGGTCGAGCTCATGCCGGTGCACCAGTTCCTGCACGACCGGCTGCTGCTCGATCGCGGCCTGCGAAACTACTGGGGCTACAACAGTTTCGGCTACTTCGCCCCGCACGCGGAGTACGCCGCGAGCACCGCGCCGGGCGCGGCGGTCACCGAGTTCAAGGCCATGGTGCGCGCCCTGCACGCCGCCGGCATCGAGGTGATCCTCGACGTGGTCTACAACCACACCGCCGAGGGCAACGAGTTCGGCCCGACGCTCGGCTTCCGCGGCATCGACAACGCCGCCTACTACCGCCTGGTGGAGAACGATCCCCAGCACTACATGGACTACACCGGCACCGGAAACAGCCTCAACGTCCGACACCCGCACACCCTGCAGCTGATCATGGATTCGCTGCGCTACTGGGTGCTGGACATGCACGTGGACGGCTTCCGCTTCGACCTGGCCGCCGCCCTGGCCCGCGAACTGCACGACGTCGACCGGCTGGCGACGTTCTTCGATCTGGTGCACCAGGATCCGGTGGTGAGCCAGGTCAAACTCATCGCCGAACCGTGGGACGTCGGCGAGGGCGGGTACCAGGTCGGCAATTTCCCGGTCGCCTGGACCGAGTGGAACGGCAAATACCGTGACACCGTGCGCGATTACTGGCGCGGGCAACCGGCGACGCTGGGCGAGTTCGCCTCTCGGCTCACCGGCTCCTCCGATCTCTACGAGGCGACCGGCCGCCGGCCCAGCGCGAGCATCAACTTCGTCACCGCGCACGACGGGTTCACCCTCGCGGATCTGGTGTCCTACAACGAGAAACACAATCACGCCAACGGCGAGGGCAACAACGACGGCGAGACCTACAACCGCTCCTGGAACTGCGGGGTGGAGGGACCCACCGACGATCCGGATATCCTGGCCCTGCGCGCACGGCAATCCCGTAATCTGCTCGCCACCCTGCTGCTCTCCCAGGGCACCCCGATGCTGCTGTACGGCGACGAACTCGGCCGCACCCAGCACGGCAACAACAATGCCTACTGTCAGGATTCACCGCTGTCGTGGATGGACTGGTCGCTCATGGACACCAACGCCGATCTCCTCGAATTCACCCGGCGCGCGGTCGCGGTACGCGCCGGGCACCCGGTGTTCCGCAGACGCCGGTTCTTCGACGGCAGGCCCGCGCCCGAACACGATCATCCCGATGACATCGCCTGGTTCACCCCCTCGGGCGCGGAGATGACCGACGTCGACTGGGAGACCGGTTTCGGCCGTTCGCTCGCGGTGTTCCTCAACGGCGACGGCATCCGCGAACCCGGCCCGCGCGGTGAGCGCATCACCGACGATTCGTTCCTGCTCTGCTTCAACGCCCACGACGCCGCCCTGGAGTTCACCCTGCCCGACGCCGCTCACGCCCGCACCTGGTCGGTGGAGCTGGACTGCTCCACCCCCACCGGGCGGCCCGCCGCCGACACCGTCCACCCCGCCACCGGCGCCCTGCGAGTGCCCGCACGCTGTCTGCTCGTGCTGCGCCGTACGGCATGATCGAACACGACATGACCAGCACGCCCGAACACCTCACCGGCCCCATCGCCCGGCCCACGCCCGTCCGCAGCACCTACCGGCTGCAACTGCGACCCGACGCGCTGAGTTTCGCCGACGCCCGCGCCATCGCCGAATACCTGCAGCAGCTGGGCATTTCGCACCTGTACCTGTCACCGGTGATGACCGCCGCGCGCGGTTCCACCCACGGGTACGACATCACCGAACCCACCACGGTCGCCGCCGCGCTGGGCGGTCCCACCGGCTTCAAGGCTCTCTCGGACGAGGTGCGCGGGCGCGGTATGGGCCTGATCGTGGACGTGGTGCCCAATCACGTGAGCGTCACCGATCCGCGCCAGAACGCGTGGTGGTGGGATGTGCTGCAGCACGGGCGCGACTCCAAGTACGCGCACTTCTTCGACATCGACTGGAGTCCGGCCAACGGCGCGGGCGGGCGGATCGCACTGCCGGTCCTGGCCAACGAGAACGATCCGGCGGCGCTCTCGGTCGATCGCGCCGGGCTCGAACCCATGCTGGCGCTGCACGACATGCGCTTTCCCATCGCGCCGGGCACCGACGGCGAGAACGCGCTGCGGATCCACGACAAACAGCACTACCGCCTGGTCAACTGGAAATCCGGGCTGTGCGGATACCGGCGCTACTTCACCGTCGGCGGGCTGGCCGCCATCCGGCAGGAGGACCCCGAGGTCTTCGACGCCACCCATCGCGAACTCGCGGCCTGGTGCGAACACGACCTCATCGACGGTGTGCGCGTGGACCATCCGGACGGGCTGGCCCGGCCCGCGGAGTACCTGGCCAAACTCCGCACCCTCATCGGACCGCACCGGCTGCTGCTGGTGGAGAAGGTCCTGGCCCCGGGCGAAACCCTCGACGGCGCGCTCGCGGTGAACGGCACCACCGGCTACGACACCCTCGCCGACATCGGCGGCGTGCTCATCGACCCGGACGGGGAGAAGATCCTCACCGACCTCTCGCGCACCTTCACCGGCCACGGCAGCGACCGGGCCTGGTTCACCGAGAACGAGCACCGCATCAAACGCGCCGTCGCCGAGACCATGCTGGTGCCCGAGGTCCGGCGCCTGGTCGCCGCGGTCAAACGCGACGCGCGCGCGGACGCCTTCGACACGATGGCGCTGATCAACGCCACCATCGAGGTGCTCTCGCACATGCCGGTGTACCGCACCGACTACACGCCGCTGGCCGGGCGGGTGAGCGCGGTCATCACCGAGGTGATCGGGCGCAACGCCGAACTGACCGCACCGCTGCAGGTGCTGGCCACCGCGCTGGCGGTCAACGCCGAGGCCGCGACCCGCTTCCACCAGGTCGGCGGCGCGATCACCGCGAAGGCCATGGAGGACACCATGTTCTACCGGGCCGCGCGGCTGGTGTCGCTGCAGGAGATGGGCGCCGACCCGACCCGGTTCGGCGACTCCGCCATCGAATTCCATCTGTCCATGGCCGAGCGCGCGGCCCGCTGGCCCGCCACCATGACCACGCTGTCCACCCACGACACCAAACGCGGCGAGGACGTCCGCGCGCGGATCGGCATGCTCTCCCAGGTGCCCGACATCTGGGCGCGCGCGGTCGGGGCCTGGAACGAGATAGCGCCCGGACCCGACGGCACCACCACAGCGTTCCTGCTACAGAACATGTTCGGCGCCTGGCCGGCCGACGGCAGACCCGCCGCCGCGGTGCCCGGTTTCCGGGAGCGGCTACATCAGTTCGCGGAGAAGGCCGTTCGCGAGGCCGGGACCCAATCGTCCTGGGAAGAGCCCGATATCGAGTTCGAGAACGCGGTGCATCGCTGGATCGACCAGATCATCGACGGCCCGGTCGGACCCGAACTCGGCGAACTGGTCACCGATCTGGCGCTGCACGCCTGGACCAATTCGCTGTCGCAGAAGCTGCTGCAGCTGTGCGCCCCCGGCATTCCCGACATCTACCAGGGCTGCGAACTGTGGGAGGACTCGCTCGTCGATCCCGACAACCGCCGCCCCGTCGATTTCACCCACCGCGCACTGCTGCTGCAATCACTCACCGGCACACCGGATCTCGATCCCTCGGGCGCGGTGAAGATGTGGATCGTGGCGTACGCGCTGTGGCTGCGCCGGGAACGGCCGGACTGTTTCGTCGGCGGCACCTACACCCCGCTGTTCGCCTCGGGCGATCACGCCGGGAATCTGCTGGCCTACGCGCGCGGGCGCCGCGGGGAGACCCCCGAGGTCATCGTCGCGGTCACCCGGCACAGCATTCGCCTGGACGAGGCGGGCGGCTGGGCGGACACGGTGCTGGACCTGCCGCAGGGACACTGGACCGACCGGCTCACCGGGCACACCTTCTCCGGCCGGTCCCGGCTGGAGAAGCTCTTCGCCCGGCTGCCGGTCGCCCTGCTGGTGCGCTGAGCCCGGAGGTCCGGGCGCACGAGCGGCACCGCGATCAGGCGGCGGATTCGTCGTCGCCCGAGCGATCCCGGTATGTCGCCGACGTCGTCGCCTCGGACGCCGGGGCGAGCGCGGCCATCGCGGGCACCGGTTCGCGAGCGGTGGCCGTGGCGGCCGTCGCGTGCACGCGCGCGGTCGCGCCGACGAAGATCGGGTGCACCCCGGACCCGGTGGCCGGTGCGGTGAACGGCCCGAAGTCGGTCGGTTCGATGAGATCGGCGGGCACCCCGCCCGTCAGACTCGCGCGCCAGCGCCGCAGGTTCAGCGGCCGGTACTCGCCCGCGGTGTGCGCCGCCGATGCCAGGTAGCTGTCCTGATCGGTGGCCGCGAGCACCCGCCGCCAGGAGTCCCAGAAGAAGCGCGGATTACGCGGATTGCGCAGCAGCCGAACGAGATTGAGGATCCGGAAGCCGATCGAGAGCGAATCGTGCAGCCGTTCGTGCTCGGTCTTGCCCGCGCAGTTGGCCAGCAGCGTGGCCAGCCGGGATCGGTCGAAGGCCAGGCCCTCGGCCTCCGCCTCGGCGATCATCCAGCGCAGGGTGATGTCGGACAGCGCGCATTCGGGATAGCCGCCGCCGATGTCGGAGTGCACGCCCTCGAACCAGACCTGCTTGACCCGATCGGTGCGCCGGTACTTCTCGGCCAGTTCGACCGGCACCTCCCACAGGCACGGCTCGAAGGCGCGGCGGCGCTCGTCCAGGGCGAGCGCCTGGCGCGCGCAGTGCACGCTGCTGGAGAGCCGCACATCGTGGAATCGATGCCGCCAGGCGGTGATTCCCGGAATGCCCATCGCGCCGACGGTGTCGAAAACGCCGAGGAAGTTGATTTTCACCGGGTCCGGATAGCAGTGCGCGCGGCGGAATTCGGCCCATTCCGGCGGGTCGGCGTCCATCGGATTCGCTTTGCGCTGCTGATAGATCCGTAGCGCCTCGGGATATTTCCCCGCGATCATGGCGGCATAGGTGAGGATGCCGAGGCGATGAATCATGCCGGCCAGACTGCGTGCGGTATAGGCGCCGCGGCTGAAACCGAAGATGAAGATCTCGTCGCCCGGTTCCCAATTCAGGGCGAGTTGCCAGTAGGCGGCGGAAAGATTTGCTTCCAGGCCGAGGCCGAATGCCCCGCCCAGCAGCCGATCGGAGGCAAACCCCCGGGCCCCCGGCCCGGAAATGTAGTAAACCCGTTGTCCCACAGGCTCACCGGCGCCGTCGGTGCCGGTCAGGCACACCGTCTGCGCGATCTTCACGATGTTCGATACCGTGCTGCTGGACTCGGCCTTCCAGGTGCCGTCGCAACACACCACAAGCCTTTTCATGAACCGATCCTCCACCCCTGGATAGTCGTCCCACACGCGTAGTCGACTACTCGACTCATCGGGAGAATCCCCGCGGGCGTCAGCCCGTCCCCCGGGAAAACCGCGCGATCCCCCTGACAGCATGCGGTAAAAGCACCGTCGGCGCACGAGAATATCGCACTGTTCGCGCGCCGGCGGCCGGGAGCGGAAAACGCGCCGTCGATGCGGAGAGTCGGCGAAAATGCCCGTCCCGCCCCGGAATCCGATCCGGGGCGGGACGGCGCGGCTCAGGTGAGGTAGCGGTACGCGGGCGAACCCGGTTCGAGGCGTTCACCGCGAATCGGGGATTCGTCCATGCGCTTCTGCAGCGGTTCGAGACCGTCCAGCGCGCCCAGTTCGATGCCGACCAGCGCGGCGCCGGTTTCCCGGTTGTTGCGTTTGACGTATTCGAACAGGGTGATGTCGTCGTCGGGCCCGAGCACCTCGTCCAGGAAGCGCCGCAGCGCGCCCGGCTCCTGCGGGAAGTCCACCAGGAAGTAGTGCTTCAGGCCGCGATGCACCAGCGAGCGTTCGATGACCTCGCCGTAGCGCGAGACGTCGTTGTTGCCGCCCGAGAGCAGGCACACCACGGTCGAGCCCGGCGCCAGGTCGATCTCGCGCAACGCCGCGGTGGCCAGCGCGCCCGCGGGCTCGGCGACGATGCCCTCGTTCTGGTAGAGCTCGAGCATGGTGGTGCAGATGGCGCCCTCGTCGATCGTCATCATGCGGAAAGCACCTGCGCCGCCGATGGATTCGGTCGTTGTCAGCAGCGGCAGCGAGGCGTGCGAGCGCGCCTGCCCGCCCAGTCGTGCCACCGCGGTGTAGGGCACGGCGCCGATCCGGCGCACCGCCGCGCCGTCCACGAACGGATCGATCTCGGGCAGGGTGACCGGACCGCCGGCGACCATGGCCGCGGTCATGGAGGCCGCGCCCGCGGGCTCGACGCCCAGGATCGCGGTGCGCGGCGAACGCTCACGCAGGTAGGTGCTGATACCGGCCAGGCAGCCGCCACCGCCGACCGGCACGATCACCAGATCGGGGGCGCGATCGAGCTGGTCGAGGATCTCCGCGGCGATGGTGCCCTGCCCGGCCGCGGTGCGCGGGTCGTCGAAGGGCGGGACCATGGTCGCGCCGGTGCGCTCCACGTCCTCGACCGCCGCGGCCGCGGCGGCGTCGTAGGTGTCACCGACGGCGATGAGCTGCACGAAGTCCCCGCCGTGCACGCGGATTCGATCACGCTTCTGCTTGGGAGTGGTGGTCGGGACGTAGATGCGGCCGGTGATGCCCATGGCATTGCACGCGAAAGCCACGCCCTGGGCATGGTTTCCGGCGCTGGCGGCGACCACGCCCGCGGCGCGTTCGGCGGCGGTCAGCTGGACGATGAGGTTGTACGCGCCGCGCAGCTTGTAGGAGCGCACGGCGGTGAGGTCCTCGCGCTTGAGGTAGACCTCGGCGCCCTTGCCCGCCGACAGCCGCGCGATCCGTTGCAGCGGCGTCGGCTCGATAATGTCGGAAATTCGCTTCGCGGCGGCATCGATCTCGTCCGCGCTCAACTCGGGCACGGAACTGGGCACTTTCTCTGCAACTGCGAGCGGATCCGACACCCGACACATGGTACTGAGCCGAGCCGGGTGGTATCGCGCCGACCGGCGAATGCACAATCCCGATCGCGTGATCGTGAGGCCGGCGCCCGCGCACACGAGTCGGCCCGGACCCCACCGCGGTGGGGTACGGGCCGATCGACGACGGAATCCGGTGGGGTCAGTCGCGGGGCGTGAGCACGAAGACCGGGATCACCCGATCGGTCTTCTTGGTGTAGTTGTCGTAATCCGGCCACACCGCCGCCGCGCGCTTCCACCATTCCTCGCGCTCGGCGCCGGTCACCTCGCGGGCGGTGTAGTCCTTGACCACCGCGCCGTCCCGCAGATCGACGTGTGGGTCGGCCTTGATGTTCCAATACCAGACGGGATGCTTGGGCGCACCGCCCAGGGAGGCCACGACCGCGTACTCGCCGTCGTGTTCCACCCGCATCAGCGGCGTCTTGCGGAGCTTGCCGGATTTCGCGCCGCGGGTGGTGAGCAGGACGACGGGCTTGCCCTGCATGGTCGCGCCCTTGGCGCCGTTCGATGCCTCGTACTTCTCGGCCTGTTCGCGCGCCCAGGCGGTCGGACTCGGTTCGTACTCTCCTGTGAGTGGCATGGAACATGCCAACGAACTCGATCGCTGTGTTGTTCCCGACAGAAAAGTTCGCTGGACCGAACTTTTCTTCTTCGTTACCCTGAAGAGATGGCAGTGGTTCACCCGACTCGGGAGCGGCGCACCCGCGCACACGGCGCGACCGTGGATATCGCGGGCTCGGCGTGGCCCGTGTTCAAGCTCGAGGCCCTGGGTCTGGGTCTGGTCGTCGCGCTACTACTGCTGCTCATCACCGGTACCGCGCAGACCGCCGTGCTGGCGGGCGCGACCGTTCTGGCCCTGCGCTGGATCGCCGGCGCGGCACGGCCCGCCGATCGCACCTCGCGCTGAGGTCGGCCCACACACCTCCTCACCCCGGACGTTCACAGAAAAGCAACCGTTCGGTACGTGTCCAGAGCGGGCATGATGCGGTTTCTCTATTACCGTGAGCCGCATGCGGATGAAACCGTTAGGAATGTTCGCGCTGACAGTCGGCGCGGCCATCTGCCTGGCCCCGCCCGCACAGGCCGAGATCATCACCATGGCGCCGCACGAACGGACCTACGAGTCACCGTTCGGCAGCTTCACGGTGGGAAACCGCGATGAGGTCATCAACCGCATCCCACCCCTGAACCAGATGGGCACGACGCGGGAGTCGCTCGTCAACTCGGCCGCGTACGGGCGCATCGACGGCATGGCGGGCGGCGTCCTCAAGACCGGCTATCACGTCGGCTGCGCGGTGGCCATCGGCATCGGCACGCTGGGTGTCACCTCCGCCGAGCCGCTCGGGCTCAACCCCGACAACCCGACCTTCTCGGTCGACCCCGGCCCCCTGGCGACGATCAACCTCACTCCCGGTGAGGTGAAGGAGATCCCGATCGCGGAGAAGGACCTCGCGCCCGGCGTCATGGGCACCATCATGATCCGCGACTTCCACATCGTCGTGAACGCTTGCACCGGGCCCGTGACGATCCGCCAGTACACCTACCTCTACGCCAAATCCGCCGAAGTGGACGACAGCGGCGCGGTGTTCGGCGACCCGACCTGGTTGTAGCACAGGCGCTTTCGGCTAACGACGCACGCATGAGCGCGGCATGCCCCCGGGCAGCCGCGCTCATGCGCGAGCGGAGTCGCTAGCCCGCGAGGCAGCCCGGGCCGAGCAGCGCCTTGAGGTCGCCCATCAGGGCCGAGGACGGGGAGACGCGCAGGTTGTCCGCGACCTTGAGGACGGTGGTGCGCTCGCGGGAGCCGACGTGCCGGATGTGGACATCGGCGGTGCCCGGATGGCTGATCAGGACGCGCTTCAGGGCGCTGATCTTGTCGGGGGTGCACAGGCGGGTCGGGATCGTGACCGACATGGGCTTGTCCACGCCGACGTGGGAAAGGTCCGGCACCACGAGGTCGTTCGCGATCAGGGAGATGCGATCGTCGCGCGCCGAGACGCGGGCCTTGACCAGGACGATGGCGTCCTCGGTGACGTCCATGCCGTAGACCGAGTACGACTGCGGGAAGAACAGCACCTCGATACCGCCGGAGAGGTCCTCGAGCTGAGCCGACGCCCAGGCCAGGCCGTTCTTGTTCACGCGGCGGGTGACGCTGGCGAAGATGCCGCCGATGGTGACCTGGTGGCCGTCCTTGATCTCACCGCTCAGAATCGTCGGGATGTTCGTATCCGACTGGGCCGCGAGCACGTGCTCGACGCCGTTGAGCGGATGCCCGGACACGTACAGGCCCAGCATCTCTCGTTCCAGGGCGAGCTTGTGCTTGGTCTCCCATTCCTCGTCGGGGACCTTCACGTTGAACACGCTCGCCATGGAGTCGTCGTCGTCCATCCCGCCGAACAGGTCGAACTGGCCGATGGCCTCGGCCTTCTTGGTGGACATGACCGCGTCCACCGCGTCGGAGTGGATGAGCAGCAAACCCTTGCGCGGATGCCCGAGCGAGTCGAAAGCGCCCGCCTTGATGAGGGATTCGATGACCTTCTTGGAGCAGGCGGTGGCGTCGACCTTGTTCAGGTAGTCGGAGAAGTCGGTGAACTTCGACTTCTCCTTGCGCGCGGCGATGATCGAGGAGACCACGTTCGCGCCGACGTTGCGGACCGCGCCCATGCCGAAGCGGATGTCGTGCCCGACCGAGGCGAACTCGATCTCGGACTCGTTGACGTCCGGCGGCAGCACCTGGATGCCGAGGCGGCGGCAGTCCGAGAGGTAGATCGCGGCCTTGTCCTTGTCGTCACCGACCGAGGTGAGCAGACCGGCCATGTACTCGGCCGGGTAGTTGGCCTTGAGGTAGGCGGTCCAGAACGACACCAGGCCGTAGCCGGCGGCGTGCGACTTGTTGAACGCGTAGCCGGCGAACGGAAGAATCGTGTCCCACAGCGCCTTGATGGCGGGCTTGGAGAAGCCGTTGGACAGCATGCCCTCCTCGAAGCCGACGAACTCGGCTTCCAGGATCTCGGCCTTCTTCTTACCCATGGCGCGGCGCAGAATGTCGGCTCGGCCGAGGGAGTACCCGGCGACCTTCTGCGCGATCTGCATGATCTGTTCCTGATACACGATCAGGCCGTACGTGTCGCCGAGGATCACCTTGAGGGGCTCTTCGAGCTCCGGGTGAATGGGCTTGACCTCTTGCCGCCCGTTCTTGCGGTCGGCGTAGTCGTTGTGCGCGTTCATGCCCATGGGGCCGGGGCGGTAGAGCGCGAGCACGGCGACGATGTCGTCGAAGCCGGTGGGGATCATGCGGCGCAGCAGGTCTCGCATCGCGCCGCCGTCGAGCTGGAAGACGCCGAGGGTGTCGCCGCGCGCGAGCAGTTCGTACGTCGCGGGGTCTTCCAGGGGCAGGGTGTCCAGGTCGAGTTCGATGCCGCGGTTGTTCTTGATGTTGGTCAGCGCGTCACCGATGACGGTGAGGTTGCGCAGGCCCAGGAAGTCCATCTTCAGCAGGCCGATGGCCTCGCACGACGGGTAGTCCCAGCCGGTGATGATCGCGCCGTCCTGCGCGCGCTTCCACATCGGGATGGCGTCGATGAGCGGTTCGGACGACATGATGACCGCGCAGGCGTGCACGCCCGCGTTGCGGATCAGGCCCTCGAGCCCGCGCGCGGTCTCGTAGATCTTGTTGACGTCCGGGTTGGTGTTGATCAGCTCGCGGACCTCGGCGGCCTCTTTGTACCGCTCGTGCTCGGGATCCATGATGCCCGCGACCGGAATGTCCTTGGCCATGATCGGCGGCGGCAGCGCCTTGGAGATCTGGTCGGCGATGGCGAAACCGGGCTGGCCGAACAGCACGCGCGCCGAATCCTTCAGCGCGGCTTTGGTTTTGATGGTACCGAAGGTGATGACCTGGGCGACGCGGTCGCTGCCCCACTTCTCGGTGGCGTAGCGGACCATCTCACCGCGGCGGCGATCGTCGAAGTCGATATCGATATCGGGCATCGACACGCGCTCGGGGTTGAGGAAGCGTTCGAAGAGCAGCCCGTGCGGGATCGGGTCGATATTGGTGATGCCCATGGCGTAGGCGACCAGCGAACCGGCGGCCGAACCACGGCCCGGGCCGACGTTGATGCCGACCGAGCGGGCGTAGGTGATCAGGTCGGCGGTGATGAGGAAGTAGGCGGGGAAGCCCATCTCGATGATCACGTCGAGTTCGAAGTCGGCGCGCGAGAGGTATTCCTGCTTCGGGCCGTTGGGGAAGCGGCGGTCCAGGCCCTTCATGACCTCGTGCCGCAGCCAGCTGGCCTGGGTCTCGCCCTCGGGGACCGGGAAGATCGGCATGCGGTCGCGGTGCGCCCAGACGTCCTCGTAGGACTGCACGCGCTCACCGATGGCGACCGTGTTGTCGCAGGCGCCGGGGACCTCCTCGTCCCAGATCGCGCGCATCTCCTCGGCGGACTTGAGGTAGTAGCCCGAGCCGTCGAACTTGAAGCGGGTGGGGTCGGCCAGGGTCTTGCCGGTCTGGATGCACAGCAGCGCTTCGTGATTGGTCGCGTCGGACTCGTGCACGTAGTGGCAGTCGTTGGTGGCCAGCGGCGGGATGCCGAGCTGCTTGCCGACCATGATCAGGCCCTCGCGCACGCGGCGCTCGATGGACAGGCCGTGGTCCATGACCTCGAGGAAGAAGTTCTCCGGGCCGAAGATCTCCTGCCACTTCGCGGCGGCCTCGAGGGCTTCGCGCTCCTGGCCCAGGCGCAGGCGGGTCTGCACCTCGCCGGACGGGCAGCCGGTGGTGGCGATGATGCCGGCGGCGTGTTCGGCGATGATGTCGGCGTCCATACGCGCCCACTTGCCGAGCTGGCCTTCCAGGGAGGCGAGGCTGGAGAGCTTGAACAGGTTCTTCAGGCCCTGCGCGTTCTCCGCGACCATCGTCATGTGGGTGTAGGCGCCCGAGCCCGAGACGTCGTCGCTCTTCTGCGAGGGATCGCCCCACTGCACGCGCTTGGTGTTGAAGCGGGACTCGGGCGCGATGTACGCCTCGATGCCGATGATCGGCTTGATGCCCTGCTTCTTGGCGGAGTTGTAGAACTCCGAGGCGCCGTACATGTTGCCGTGGTCGCTCATGCCCACGGCCGTCATGCCCAGCCGTTTGGCCTCCTTGAACAGAGGCGTGATCTTCGCCGCGCCGTCGAGCATCGAGTACTCGGTGTGGTTGTGGAGATGGACGAATGATCCCGAGGCTGACACGCAGACATACTAAGCGCCCCCACCGACTGCTTTCGAAGCCACGCGGAGCCGACTTGGGCCTACGGCGTTTCGCGCTCGCGTGTCGTGCTCGAGGTCACTGCGCGGGCGGCGCGGGCATCGCGGATTCGGCGCCCGCTTGCGCGCGGGACAGCGCGACGGCGGCGACGCACATGATCGCGACGGCCGCGATCACGAAGACCGTGCCCAGGGGTCCGCTGCGCAAACGTTCCTCGAGGACCGTGAATCCGAGGAACGCGGCGACGATGGGTTCGGCGACCGTGAAGGCGGGCAGGCAGGCGGCGAGCGATCCCGCCTGGTAGCCGAGCTGTTGCAGGTAGACGCCCGCGAGACCGGTGGCAACCAGGAGGTAGAGCTGCCAGCTGGTTACGGCCGAGGCGAGACTGTGCTCGAACAGGTCGGTCACGTGGGCGGTCAGCGCCGCGGACACCCCGACCAAGGTGCCGCCGGCCGTGCCGTACAGCAGCGATTGCCATGCGGCTGCCTGCACCACGCGCGCCGCGATCACCGCCGCGACCACGAGGCCGAGGATCACCCCGAGCGGTCCCGCCCACTGCCGGGTCGGTGCGTCGGAGACGCCTTCCGCCGGGTCGCCCACGATCAGGAAGACGGCCAGCGCGGCGGTCAGGGCGAGGGCGTTGGCCCACATCAGCGGCGTGACCCGCACCGCCCCGAACCGCTGGGCCAGCGGCAGCGCGAACACCAGGGAGGTGACCAGGATCGGCTGGACCACCAGCACCGAACCCAGGGCCAGGGCCGCGACCTGGAACGCGAATCCCCCACCGTCCCCTATGATTCCGGCCCACCAGCGCGGATTGCGCGCGAGCGAGCGCAACAGCCCGGCGCCCTCGGGCACCGCCGACGCGGCCCGCTGCTGCGCGACCGCCGACACCGCGAACAACAGCGCCGCGACGAACGCGCAGATCACCGCACCGACCGGAAGTTGCACCCTTCCAGTTTCCGTCAGGTGATCGAGAAGAAGATGTATTGGTCGTCCGCGTCCTCGTGTTCCTCGCGGAGGGCGTCCCATTCCTCGTGGTGGTACTCGAGCTCGGCGGTGAGGGCGGCCAGGGTGTCGGCGTGGGGCGGGTGGATGTGGTCGAGCGCGGCCCGGTAGGCGTCGATGACCTCGGCGGCGTCGACCAGCGGGAGGTGGCCGAGGGCGGGACCGGAGGCCGAATCCGGCAGCGGGAAGGGGAATTCGGCGAACAGGAACCGGGTCGGGCGCAGCTCGGCGGGGACGCCGACGCGGTCGAGCTCCGCGTCCAGCTCCGCGAAGTGCGCGCGGGCGTCGGTGTACTCGCCGACCGTGTCGGGTTCGGAGCCGAGACCGGCGACGACGATCTGCAGGGCGGTCACGTAGGCCGCGGCCGCCGACTCCCCGGTGCCTTCGGGACGGCCCGCCACCAGCTGGTCGAGCGCGGCGGGAATCGCCAGGTCCCAGGCGGTTCCGCGTTCCTCGAGGCCGCGCTGGCGACCGGCGGCCGTCTCGCGCATCGTGCCGAGCAGCCGCGCCGCCCCCTCGCCGCGCGGCTCGGAGCCGAGGTAGGACAGGACTTCGTGGAGGTCGGCGCTGCGCAGCTCGAGACGGTGACTCATGCGCACATGATGACAATCCGTTGCCCGGGATGCCCACCGCGGGCGGCCCGAACGCGGTTCAGAGGGCGGCGGCCAGCGTCTCGACCCCCGGGCCGTCCAGTTCGGTGAGTGCGTCGCGGCGGCCGGACAGGGCCAGCAGCAGGGCGACGGCGGTGCCGCGCACCTCCGGCCCCGCGCCCAGACGCAGGTCGGCGTCGGTGGCGACGACGCTCACCCGCGCCACCAATTCCTTTGCGCCGCCGAAGGATCGGGATGTCTTGGCCTGCAGCCGCAGCGCCCGCGCCACCGCCTCTCCCGCGTACTCGTGCTCGATACCGAGCGGCCGCCGGATGTCCTCCCCGTGCACCACCTCCTCGACCAGCCGTGTGTCCAGGGGCGCGGGCGGGGTCGTGGTGCGCGAGACCACGGCCCGCATCGCCGCCAGCGTTTCCACGGGCGTGGCCCCGCGCTGCCGCTCGATCCCCCGCGCGTTCTGGGCGTCGAAGTCGAACCGGGCACGCACCAGCCCCCACACGAACCCGAGCCGCGTGGTCCGCGCGGTGTCGACCAGATGCGCCGCCACGTCGTGCACGGTCCAGCCCGGGCACAGCGACGGGACATCCCAGCGGTCGTCGCTCACCGCCGCCAGGTCCCGCACCAGCGCCGCCCGCTCCTCACGCACCAGCGCCCACACGTCCTGTGCCACAGCTTCTCCTTCGTTCGTCCCACCGGTTCCACCACCACAGACTCCGCGAACGACACGAATTCATCGCTGCCGCGCGGCCGGCCCGGACTCCGCTCGCCGCGAGTGTGTTCCGGCCACTGGTCCGCAGGTTGGGGGACCTCTCGTGCCCACACTGTGACAGCCGCCCGATCCCGGGGTGTGGCGTGGCATCGCCGATCTGGGGTATCACGGGGGCGCGGGGGTTGTCCGCCCCGCGCAGGTGCGATCGGATGGAGCTGGGCCGTGTCGGATTCGAACAAGCAGAATCTCGTCTTCTTCGAGAGTGATTCCATGCGTGGGCTGTACGAGAGCATGAAGGAGTGGCAGGAGGGGGCGGGCAAGCGGCTGTTGTCGGTCAGCGTCGAGCGCGACGGGGACAGCTTCTGCGCCATCGGGCTGACCAACCCGACCGAGGTCGTGATCACCAGCGCCGACGGGCACAACCACGCCAGCGTCAACCGGTTCGGGCTGCTGGCGGTCGACTCGCAGTAGGCGGCGGGGTCAGGCCGCGCGGTCGGCCGGGCGGGCGGGAGCGCGGCGGGCCGAACGGGCGCCGCGCATCGTCAGGGGCAGCACCCAGCCCGCGGCCAGCTGATCGGCGGCCAGCGCGGGCAGAGCCAGGCGGTTGTGGACGAAACCGATCGACACGCCCGAGCTCGGATCGGCCCAGCCGAAGGAACCGCCGAGCCCGATGTGCCCGAAGCCGGTGCGGGCGCCGGGCACCGGCAGCGAGTGATACCCCATGTGCCAGAGCATCGGAATGTAGAACAGCGCGTGGTCGAGCCGGTAGGACTCGATGCGCCGCACGGCCTGCATCGTGCGCGGGGTCAGGAAGCGGTGACCGTTCGACATGCCGCCGCACGCCAGCGCGCCGTAGAGCGTGGCCAGACCCGAGGCCGTGCAGATGCCGTTGCCCGCGGGCAGTTCGGTGTGATTGATGGGCGGATCATCGCCGTCGACGAAGGCTTCCAGGCCGGGCAGGAACAACGCCCGCGCGGCCGCCCCCGCCGCGCCCGGGAAACCGTAGGCCCGCCCGAGCACCAGTGACGCGTAGGTGCTGCCCACCGGCGCGAGCCGATTCCCGTGCAGCACAGCGGTAGTCGTCGCGCTGTCCGGCCCCGGCCGGCCTAGGTGGATGCCGTCGGTGCCCAGCGGCTCGGCGATCTCGGTCCGGAACAGCTCCCCCATCCCGCGACCGGTGATCGCCCGTGCCAGGCCCGCGAGCAACCAGCCGAAGGTCAGCGCGTGATAGGTCGGAATCCCCAGCAGGTGATCGGGTTTCGCGGCGGCGAGCTGCCGTTCCATCAACCGGTGGTCCATGACGTCGTCGAGCCCGCGCGCGATGTCGGGCAGCCCCGACAACCCGGCCCGGTGGGACAGCAACTGCCGCACCGTGATTCGATCCTTGCCCGCGGCGCCGAACTCCGGCCAGTAGCCGGCGACGGGCGCGTCGTAGTCCAGCAGCCCGCGATCGGCCAGCCGATGGATCACCGTGGCCGCGATGCCCTTGGTCGCGGAGAACACCACCGACCCGGTGTTCGCGGTCCACGCCACCCCGGGCGCGGCCTCCCCCGTCCACACCTCGACCAGCGGTACCCCGTGCCGATGCACCGACAGGCTCGCCCCCGCACCCGGGCGCTCACCCATCCGCCGTGCGAAGGCCCGCACCAGCGGCGCGAACTCGGGAGCCGAATACCCGCCCACCGAGGTGGACGGCTCGGCCGGGACCGGGGAGGAAGCGGCGGTGCTCACCTGTTTCACGGTAGAACCGCGGCCCACCCCGGGCAATGACGTGCGCCCGAGCGTTACTGCCGTTGCCCCAGAGGTTATTTCGCATGCCCGAGCGGTTATCCGGCCGTTATCGCCGGGCGCCGTGCGTACGCTGAACCCATGCGCGCGCTGCGATCGCTGCTACCGGCCCTGCTGCTGGCGACCGGCCTGGTGATCTCGGGCTGCTCCGGCTCGGACGGCCCCGCGGCAACACCCGCCACCGGCGACAGCGGGCAGGGCCCCGGCACCACCCCGGCGCGCTCGCAGGAACCGAAACCGCCGTGGCCGTACCGATCCGAGGAAGTCACCTATCGCAGCGACGCCATCACCGTCGCGGGCACGCTCACCCTCCCGCGGGACGGCGGCCCGCATCCCGCCGTCCTGTTGATCACCGGCAGCGGCCCGCAGAACCGCGACGAGGAACTGCTGGGGCACAAGCCTTTTCTGGTCATCGCCGATGCCCTCACCCGCGCCGGATACGCGGTCCTGCGGGTCGACGATCGCGGCGTCGGCGGCACCGGCGGCGACCTGAACGAGTCCGGCTACCCGGATCTGGCCGACGATGTCGTCGCGGGCCTGACCTACCTGCGCACCCGCGCCGACATCGACGGCGCGCGCCTGGGCCTGCTGGGCCACAGCGAAGGCGGCTACCTCGCACCCCTGGTCGCGGCGCGCCCGGACAGCGGCGTGGCGTTCACGATCACCCTCGCCGGGCCCGCGGTGCCGGGCGCGGACGTGGTCCTGGAGCAGACCCGGCTCATCATGGCCGCCGAGGGCGCACCGCCCGAGCGGATCGACGCCGAGATCGCCACCCTCACGACCCTGAACGACCTGCTGCGCTCCGGCGACCTGGACGCCGCCCGCCGATACGCCCGCGAACGCAACGACGCCCTGCCCGCCGATCAGCGCGCCACCCCGCAGGACATCGACGCCCAACTCAGCCCCTACTTCGCGGCCCTGGTGGCCTACGATCCCGCCCCGGCGCTGGCCGCCCTGCGCACCCCCGTGCTCGCCCTGTTCGGCGGCCGGGACCTGCAGGTTCCACCCGCCCAGAGCGAACCGCCCATGCGCGCGCTGCTCACGGCGAACCCCGATGCCACCGTGCACACGTTCCCCGGCCTCAATCATCTGATGCAACCCACCGAGACCGGCCTGCCGAGCGAGTACGCCACCACCGAGACCACCGTGGATCCGCGGGTACTCACCTACCTGACCGAGTGGCTCGCGACCCGCTTCCCGGTCACGCGCTGACCCACGCGCGTACCAGGTCCCGCCCCGACCATGTTCGCCGCCGGGTTCGGTGGCTGGCGCGTACGCCGATTCGGCAGGACAGTGGTGGGGTGGGAATCTACGAGGAACGCGTGCTGCCGCACATCATCGACAAGACCTGCGGATCGTCGATGCTGGACCCGGTGCGGGAGAAGGCGTGCGCGGGGCTGCACGGCCGCGTGGTCGAGATCGGGTTCGGTTCGGGCCGCAACGTGCCGTTCTATCCGGCTGCGGTGCAGTCGGTGAGCGCGGTCGAGCCCGCCGACCGGGGCTGGGCGATGGCGGCCGGGCGGGTGGCGCGCTCGAGCGTGCCGGTCGAACGTTCCGGGTTGGACGGGCAGTCACTTCCGTTCGCGGACAACAGTTTCGACTCCGCGCTGACCACCTGGACGCTGTGCACGATCCCCGATGTGGCAGCGGCGCTGGCCGAGGTCCGGCGGGTGCTGGCCCCGGGCGGCACCCTGCATTTCGCCGAGCACGGCCTGGCCCCGGATCCCGGTGTGCAGCGGTGGCAGCAGCGGCTGAATCCGGTGCAGAAGACGCTGTTCGGCGGCTGCAATCTGAATCGCGACGTGCGAATCATGCTGGAGGACGCCGGTTTCGAGATTCGGGAGCTGGATCGCTTCTACGAGAAGTACGCGCCGAAGTTCCTGGGCGCGCAATCGCTGGGCACGGCCGTCGCGTCCTAGCGCGGGCGCCTCGTACCCGCCGGGGCCGGCGGGCACGAGGCCGGCGAACTACCGCGCGGGCCAGCCACCGTACGGAACGGTGATCAGCTCCAGGTAGTGGCCGCTGGGATCGGTGAAGTAGATCCCCCGGCCGCCGTCGTTGTGATTGATCTCGTTCACGCCCTGCTGCCGCGGATCCGCCCAATAGGTGAGCTCGCGCTCACGAATCTTCGCGTAGGCCGCGTCGAATTCCTCCTCGGAGACGAGGAAGGCGTAGTGCGTGGGGTGAACGCCGCCCGGCAGATCCGGCGGCACGGTGGCGAAATCGAAGGTGACGCCGTTCTCGACTTCGAGGGCGATGAACGGACCCCACTCCGCGCCCACCGTCAGACCGAGGATATCGGCCCAGAATTCGGCCGATTCACGATTGTTCTCACTGGCGACAATGGTGTGGTTGAACTGGATGGTGATGGGAAAACTCCTGTGCTCGTGGCGATCCCGACCCTGGACCGGTACAAGTCGGCCGACAGGAGCATCGCCACGCCTTCGAAGCTATCCAGAAAAGCACCGGCCCGCCAGCCCCCGGTGACAGCGGTCATAGCGGGGCGGGCGGGCCGGGCGGCGGGAACGCGCTACTTCTGGCCCGAGCCCGCGTCGGCGGACAGGCTGCCCAGCTGGCACCACAGGCTGGCCGGGTACTGCATGGTGCAGACCTGGGCGACCTGGTCGGCGGGGGCGGGCGCCGGGGTCAGGGGCACGGCGGCGGCGGTGGCCGCGGCGGCGAGCGGGGCGAACAGGATGGCGCTGGCGAGGATTCCGGCACGATAGCGAGTGCGCATGGGGAGTTTCCTTTCCGGACGGCGGGGCCTGCCGTCTCGCCGGGAACATACTGAGTCGACCCTATTTCAGACAAGCCCCGGAAAATACCGGCGGCGCCGACCGGGCGAATCCCTCAGGCCGCGACGACCGCGGGCCGCCGCGCCCGCCGCAGCGCGTCCACGGTGAAGATGCCCAGCGCGACCCAGATCAGCGCGAACCCCGCCCAGCGCGAGGCCGGCATCGGCTCGTGCCCGACGAACACGCCCCAGCTCAACTGCAGCGCGGGCGTCAGATACTGCAGAATTCCCATGGTGGACAAGGGAACCCGGGGCGCGGCCAACGCGAACAGCAGCAGCGGGATCAGCGTGACCGGACCGGTGACCATGAGCAGCGCGGTATGCGCCCCCGAGGAGCCGAAGGTGGCGCTCCCGGTCAGCGCGAGCACGACCACCGCGATCAGCGCGAACGGCGCGGCGGCGAGCCCCTCGGCGGCCAGCCCGGGCAGCGCGTCGAGCCTGATCACCTTCTTGACCAGCCCGTACACCGCGAAGGAGCAGGCCAGTACGAGCGCGATCCAGGGCGGGCGGCCGTAGTCGACGGTCAGCACCACGACCGCGATCGCACCCAGGGTCAGCGCGATCCACTGCGGCCGGCGCAGCCGCTCACGGAAGATCAGCACGCCGAACGCCACCGTCACCAGCGGATTGATGAAGTACCCGAGCGCGCACTGCACCACCTGCTCGGAGATCACGCCGTAGACGTACACACCCCAGTTGACCGACAGCGCCAGCGACGCCGCCGCGGCCAGCCGCCAGGTGCGCGCGTCGATCCGCCGCAGTTCCCGCATGCGCCCGGCCACCAGCAGCAGCGCGAGCGCGACCACCAGGGTCCAGAGAATGCGTTCGGCGAGCACCTCGACCGGGCTCGCGAAGGCCAGCAGTCCGAAGAACGCCGGGAACAGGCCCCAGATGAAGTACGCCCCGACCCCGAAGGTGATCCCCAGATCACGACCGGCCGGAGCCTGGCCGACACGGGTGCCGATCGCGCCGCCGCCGTCTCCGGCGGCCTCTCCCGGTGTCGAGCGCGGATCGTCCACTCCCACTACGTTAGCCTGCGCAACGACCCCGGGATATCGGTTATCGGACGTCCAATTCGCCCCGCACGACGCGCGCGCCCGCCACCCGGCCGAACCGGTTTCGGCCGCGCCGACGTTCTAGGCTGTCGGCATGTCGATCACTGCGCAGGCCGCGAGCCCACCGGCGACCGGATTGACCTCGGCCGAGGTCGAACAACGCCGCCGCGACGGGCTCACCAACGACGTTCCCGAGCGGGCCAGCCGCTCGGTCCGGGAAATCGTCCGGGCCAACATCTTCACGCGAATCAACGCCATTCTCGGCGTGCTCTTCATTCTCGTGCTGGCCACCGGATCGATCATCGACGGCATGTTCGGCCTGCTCATCGTGGCCAACAGCGCCATCGGCATCTTCCAGGAGGTGCGCGCCAAGAAGACCCTCGACCAGCTCGCCATCGTCGGGCAGGCCCAGCCGATGGTCCGGCGCGAGGGCAGGGCGCAGGCCGTGGCGCCGCAGGAGGTGGTGCTCGACGACGTCATCGAACTCGGCCCCGGTGATCAGATCGTGGTCGACGGCGAGGTCATCGAGGCCGAACTGCTCGAGGTGGACGAGTCGCTGCTCACCGGCGAGGCCGATCCGATCGACAAAAGCGTTGGGGCGCCGGTCATGTCGGGCAGCTTCGTGGTCTCCGGCAGCGGCGCGTACCGGGCGACCAAGGTCGGCAAGGACGCCTACGCGGCCAAGCTCGCCGACGAGGCCAGCAAGTTCACCCTGGTCAACTCCGAACTGCGCAACGGCATCAACACCATCCTGAAAGTCATTACCTACCTGCTGATTCCGGCGGGCATCCTGTCGATCTACAACCAGCTCGTCTCGAGCGGGGAGTCGTGGCGGCCCGCGGTCAACGGCATGGTCGCGGCGCTGGTGCCCATGGTGCCCGAGGGCCTGGTGCTGATGACCTCCATCGCCTTCGCGGTGGGCGTGGTCCGGCTCGGCCGCCGGCAGTGCCTGGTGCAGGAGCTGCCCGCCATCGAGGGCCTGGCGCGCGTGGACGTGGTGTGCGCGGACAAGACCGGCACCCTGACCGAGAACGGTATGCGGCTGGGCGAGATTCGGCCGGTGACCGGGAACGGGGTCGGCGAGGCGCTGTTGCAGAAACGCGAATCCGGCAGCGCCCCCGACGATTCGGCGGATCTGCGGCAGGTGCTCGCGGCGCTGGCGGCCAATGACCCGCGGCCCAACGCCAGTGTGCTGGCCATCGCCGAGGCGCTGCCGGACAACCCGGGCTGGCGGCCCAGCGGCGTCGCGCCGTTCAGTTCGGCCAAGAAGTGGAGCGGCTTCTCCTTCGGCGAGCACGGCAACTGGCTGCTCGGCGCGCCCGACGTGCTGCTCGAGCCCGGAACCGACATCGCGGCCACCGCGGAGGAGATCGGCGCGCAGGGGCTGCGCGTGCTGCTGCTGGCGAGCAGCGACCGTCCGGTGGACGCCGCCGACGCGCCCGGCACGGTGACCCCGGCCGCACTGGTGGTGCTGGAGCAGCGAATTCGCCCCGATGCCCAGGACACCCTGGAGTACTTCGCGTCCCAGCACGTGGCCACCAAGGTCATCTCCGGCGACAACGCCGTATCGGTCGGCGCGGTGGCCTCCTCGCTCGGGCTCACCGGCGGCGCGCACGCGGTCGACGCGCGCGAACTGCCCAGCGATCGTGACGAACTCGCCGATGTCCTCGAGCACGAGACCGTCTTCGGCCGGGTGCGCCCGGACCAGAAGCGGGCCATGGTCGGCGCCCTCCAGTCACGCGGGCACACCGTCGCGATGACCGGCGACGGCGTCAACGACGTCCTGGCGCTCAAGGACGCCGACATCGGCGTCGCGATGGGCTCGGGCAGCCCGGCCACCCGCTCGGTGGCCCAGATCGTGCTGCTGGACAACAAGTTCGCGACCCTGCCGTACGTGGTCGGCGAGGGCCGCCGGGTGATCGGCAACATCGAGCGGGTCTCGAACCTGTTCCTCACCAAGACCGTGTACTCGGTGGTGCTGGCCTTCCTCGTCGGCATCGCCGGCGTGGGTTCGCAGATCTTCCACTACGAGGCCATCGGCTATCCGTTCCTGCCGCGCCACGTGACGATCGCGGCCTGGTTCACCATCGGCATCCCGGCCTTCATCCTCTCGCTCGCGCCGAACAACGAACGCGCGCGCACCGGATTCGTCGGGCGCGTCATGCGACTGGCGATTCCGTCCGGTCTGGTCATCGGCGTCATGACCTTCATCTCGTACCTGATGTCGTACCAGGGTCCCGACGCGACCGAGACCCAGAAGGTGCAGGCGGGCACCACCGCGCTCATCACGCTGCTGATCATCGCGGTGTGGGTGCTGGCGATCGTGGCGCGGCCGTGGGTGTGGTGGAAGGTGCTGCTCGTCGCGGGATCGGTTGTGGGCTACCTGATTCTGTTCGCGCTGCCGTTCACCCGCGAGTTCTTCAAGCTCGATCCGACCAACGCCGCCTTCACCACGTGGGCGTGCATCCTGGGCGCGATCGGCATCGTGCTGGTGGAGGTGGCGTGGTACGTCAGCGCCAAGCTGCAGGGCGAGGATCCGCACCTGCTGCCGACGTCTCCCGGCGAAAAGCCCTGACGCCCGGCTGATTACGGAACGGTCCCCCGGGACCGGACGGCGGTGCACCCTACCGGTGCACCGCCGTTCCGCGTTAAACGCGTACTGGTCGCATGTTCCGGCTCGCCGTGAACTGTCTTGTCCGGGGCTGTCATTGACGCGCGGGGTACTTTGGGGCGCATGGAGGTCCTGCTGCACCAGATCGACGCGTTCGCCGACGCACCGTTCTCGGGCAACCCGGCGGCGGTCATGCCACTGCTGTCCTGGCTCCCGGACGACCTGCTACAGCAGCTCGCCGAGGAGAACAACCTGGCCGAGACCGCCTTCTACACCTCCGGCCTGCCGTCCGAGGCCGGTGCGGCGCCGGACAACTCACCCGCCTTCCACCTACGCTGGTTCACCCCTGCGGTCGAGGTGGACCTGTGCGGGCACGCCACCCTCGCCGCGGCCGCCCAGATCCTGGACGACATGCATCCGGGCGCGGATCGCGTGCACTTCTACACCCGTAGCGGCTGGTTGCGCGTCGATCGCGATCGCGACGACCTGGTGCTGGACCTGCCCGCGGTGGACTCGGTGGAAATCGATGTGCGGGAAGACATTCCGCGCATGCTGGCGAGCGCGCTGGGCGTGCGGCCGCTGCGCGCCTACGACGGCACCGACGTGGTGCTGGTGCTCACCGCCGAACACGAGGTGCGCGACGCCCGTCCGGACTTCACGGCCTTTCCCGCGCTCGGCCGGGCGGCCATTCTCACCGCCCTGGGCGAGGAGACGGATTTCGTGTCCCGGGTGTTCGCGCCCGGGGTGGGCGTACCCGAGGATCCCGTCACCGGTTCCGCGCACGCGCAGCTCGCGCCGCTGTGGTCCCGCGAGCTGGGCCGCACCACGCTGACCGCCCGGCAGCTGTCCAAACGCGGTGGGGCACTGCGCTGTTCGCTGGCGGCGGACCGGGTGCGGCTGTCCGGGCGCTGCCGCCGGTACCTGGACGGCGTGGTCCGCCTGGCGGACTGACGCCCGTGAGCACGGGCCCGCTCAGCGGACGAGGATCAGATCCGTCAGATTGCGCAGATCCTCGGCGCGATGCCCCGGATACCCGTGCAGCAGAGCGATCCACCGCTCGGGAATGGCCGACGCGCCCCAGCGCGCGCCGAGCAGTCCGCCCGCGATGGCCGCGGTGGTGTCGGTGTCGCCGCCCGCCCGCACCGCCAGTTCCAGTGCGGCGGGCAGGGAATCGGCGTGCGTGATGGCCCACCAGGCGGTCTGCAGCGCGTGCACCACCCAGCCGTTCTTGGGGAAGTCGGCGGGCGTGCCGTGTTCGGCGGCGTCGAGCAGCGGCTCCCAGAAGTCCGCGTCCACCGCCCACAATGACTGCCGCACACCGGCGTAATCCCCGTGCAGCACCGCGTGCCGAATCGCCAGCGACCACAGCGTGCACGCCTGCATGGCCTGCGGGTCGTAGTGGGTGAGCGAGCTGATCAGGGCCGCGGCCCGCCCGCAATTGGTCTCGTCACCGAGGTAGCCCAGGGCCACCGGCGCGGTGCGCATGAGCGAGCCGTTGCCCGCGGTGAGGCCGCCGAGCTCGTGGGCGCGAATCTGCATGTCGCGCCCGGATGTGCTGCGCCACTGCAACACCTGCGCGGTCTGATGCCCGATGTCGACGGGTTTGGAATCCCACCACGCCACGAATTCCGCCGCCGCGGCGTCCAATCCGCTGGGCTCGTGCAGGTTTCCGGCCGCCACCAGGGCGCGTGCCACCGCGATGGCCATCGAGGTGTCGTCGGTCCACTCCCCCGGCGCCCACTTGAACGCGCCGCCGCCGATCATGTCGATGACGCGATCCGGGCCGGGATGGGTGAACTCGTAGCCCGCGCCGAGCGCGTCCCCGGCCGCCGTGCCCAGCAATACCCCCGCCGCCCGATCGGCCTGTTCGGTCGTCAAATCCATCGGACCCCATCCCCTTTCGCGATCAGTGCTCGCGCACCAATCTCTCACGCCCGCCGGCGGGGAGCGACGGCGATACGACGAACGGGGCCCCCACCGCGGTGACCGCCCGGGTTCCGGGTGGTAACCGCGTGGTGGTGGTTCGCTAGACCTCCAGATCCTCTTCGATGCCCTTGAGCCGGTGCCGGGCCAGGGCCAGATTCGCGCGCACCTTGTCCAGGGCCAGGTACAGGAACAGGCCCTTGGACTTGCGGCCCGTCATGGGACGGATGATGTGGTACTGGCTGCCGAGGGTGATGAGGATGTCCTCGATCTCCTCGTTCAGGGCGAGCTGTTCGATGGTGCGCATCTTGGCGCGCACCACCTCGGTGTTGCCCGCGGCGGCGACCTGCAGGTCCAGCGCCTTGGAGCTGCCGAGCAGGCCCAGGGCCATACCGCTGTTGTAGTCGACCACGGCGGCGCCGACGGCCCCGTCGATCACCATCATGTCCTTCAGCGCGATATCCATGTTGGACATGGCGTTCCTTTCAATCGGTGTTCTTCTTCTGGTGCTTTCCGAGGTCGTTCGCCGCCGACAGGTGGTCGGCGATGGTGCGGGCAACGGGACGCGACTCCAGGTGGAGCCGGCCCACGTTCACCTCGGGGCCCGCGAGAACCATGAGCGCGGCCGTCCAGCCCGCCGCGTAGATCACCACGTAGCCGCCTTCGCCGCGCACGACCACTTCGCGGAAGTTGCCGCCGTGCGCGGTGGTGGCCAGTCGATGTGAGAGCGCGAGCTGGGAGGCGCTGAGCGCGGCCATACCCGTCGGCTCGATGTGGGTGGGCAGATCGTGTGCGATGAGCAGGCCGTCGGTGGATGCCACCAGCGCCCCGGTCAATTGCGGGACCCGCGTGCGTAATGCTTTGAGCTGTGCCGGTAACACCGTGTTCGGTTCGGGTCCGGACATCGCCACCTTGGTCAACCTTCCCATCAATTCTCCGAACGATCTCCTGCGCGGTGTCACGCAAGCTCTTCCAGGGCCGCGCGCACGCGCACGAGGACGTCACGATCGACCGGCTGCCAGCGCTCCGCGGCGGTCACCGCCGCGGACTGGCGGGACCGGCGCCGGGGTAGACCCGCCGGTGCGGTGACGGGGGTGACCACCACCGAATCGGTCATGACGAGCGGGGCGGGCCGCGCCCCGGACTGCACGGGCGGCACGATCAGACCCGCGGCGGTCAGATCGCGCACCGCCACCAGGCAGCCGAAGGTGGTGCGGCCCAATTCATGTGCGATCCCGGTGATGCTGCGCCGGGAGTCGGCGGCCGCGAGCACCTCGGCCTGACCGCCGGTCAGGACCACCCGCTGGGTGCGCATCCGGCGCACCGGGACCACCGGCGTTCGATCGACCAGGGCCGCGGGCCAGAGCCCGGCCTCGGGATCACCGCGCCGCGCGCATTCGTCCACGATGGCGCGCGGGGTGAGATGGCAGACCGGGGCCAGCCAGTTCGGCGGGGTCGGGCGGAACTCGGGGACCGCGGGATTCGACAGCAGGAAGTAGGCGGCGTCGAAGACCGACAGCACCGCGAGGGTCTCCAGTTGCGGCCGGGTCAGCAGCGATCCGCTGTCGCCGCCCTCGGCGGCCCGCCAGTCCTCGGCCGTGGCCACCCCCGCCTCGATGACGAGGCGATCCAGGCCGGTGGTGCGGCGGCAGTCGGCGCGCGTGATCGCGCCGTCGGCCAGATGGAAGGCGCCGTCGCCGGTGCGCAGCACGCCCGTGCTGCCCTGCTGCTCCAGCCGCCGCAATTCCACGGCGAGTTCACCGCTCATGATCACCATCGACCAATTCGGACAGGAGGCCGCGGATCCGGAATCTGGCCATGCCGAGGTTGCCGGTGGCGTCGTCGAAGAGCACGTGCACGAATAGCCGGCCCTCGTAGTCGCCGTTCACCAGATTCAGCAGGTGATATCCGCCGCTGCCGCAGACAATGATCTCGGTGATGTCGTCGCCGTAGGCGCTGTTGATCAGGGCCGGGCACTGCAGCACCGCCCGGACCACCTCGGTGGTGCTGGCCGCGTCCTCGTGCTGGTCGATAAGGTCGTGACTACCGGCGGCGGCCACGGACAGACCACTCGCCGCGTCGACCAGCGTCACACTCCGCGCACCGGGGATATCCATGATGCGTTTGAGACAGCTGTCAATACCGATCACTGATCACCACTCGCGCTGTAAGACTTTACGATTTCAGGACGCTACACATGTGCCGGTACCGACACACGGCATTTGCCCGAGATTTACGGCGCCACTTCTCATTTCCCCCGGTGACGGGAAAAGAATACCTTCCGGTATCGAATACGGGCGCGCGCCAAGGGGTTTCAGCAAACCAAATTTTGCCGCCAGCAAACTTTTCCGGGCGTCGACATCTGCTCGTGATAGGTCGATAATGCGGACTACCGAATACACGATTCGATCGAATGGCATCGCCGCGAATCATGCATATCGGGCAAAACGGCAATCGGGGCCCTGCCCACGGCAGCGAACCGGTATCGATCGAGAAAGACAGCGCCCGACAGGCTTTCGACACCCGTCCGGGTGCGCCGCACCGGCTACCGCCCGGACGCGAGCCGGGCGGGACGGCGGCGGGATCAGTCCGGCGGTAGTACGCCGTCGTCGGGACCGGGCTCGGCCAGCAGATCCGATTCCGGCAGCAGGGGCACCAGGGCGAACACGCCCGCGGGCGCGTCGGCGGGCAGCGCTTCGACGGCGCGGATCCCGGGCCGGGTGGCCAGCGCGCGCAGTTCGGGCAGAGTCCCGTGCACCACCAGGCCCACCACGCAGGCGCAGTTCGCGCGCAGCCGGGACGCGGTGATCGCGTTCACGCGCACGGCGCGCGCGTCCAGCGGGGACAGGTACTCCACCTGGTACGCGGCGGCTCTCACCGAGGCGCGGGCGGCCTCGTCACCGGCGGGGACCGCGACGGTCACGATCGACGTGCGCACCCGGTCCAGTGGAACGTGGTAGGTGACCTCCGAAATACGCAGTCCCCCGGCGTATTCCGGAATCCGGTCGGCGGTGATGCCCGCGGTGAAGGACAGCAGCGCCCAGTGCCGGTCGGTACCGGCGCCCGCGAGCGACGCGCTCGCCCGGGCCAGATACTCCGCGACCGGCTCCCCGTTCTCCGGGCCGAGCCGATCGGTGGCGATCACCGCGGCCCGGGGCGGCACCGCCACCCCGAGCCCGTAGACGAAGGCGGCGAAAGCCGCTGTGGCGGCGGCGATCACGACCCGCCGCCGATCGCCGGTCCGCACTAGTGCGCGCGGAGCACGTCCAGGGCGTGCTCGAGGTCGGCGGGGTACTCGCTGGTGATCTCGACCCAGCGGCCGTCGGCCGGATGGTTGAACCCGAGCTGGCGCGCGTGCAGCCACTGCCGCTCCAGCCCGAGCCGTTCGGCCAGGCGCGGGTCCGCCCCGTAGGTGAGATCACCGCAGCAGGGATGCCGCACCGCGGAGAAGTGCACCCGAATCTGGTGTGTGCGACCGGTTTCCAGGTGAATGTCCAGCAGGCTCGCCGCCTGGAACGCCTCGACGGTGTCGTAGTGGGTGACGCTCGGGCGGCCGTCCGCGGTGACCGCGAACTTCCAGTCGTTGCCGCGCGCGCGGCCGATCGGCGCGTCGATGGTGCCGCTGCTGGGATCCGGATGCCCCTGCACCAGAGCGTGATAGCGCTTGTCCACGGTGCGCTGCTTGAACGCGCGCTTGAGCACGGTGTAGGCGTGCTCGGACTGCGCCACCACCATGACCCCGGACGTGCCGACGTCCAGGCGGTGCACGATGCCCTGGCGCTCGTGCGCGCCGGAGGTGGAGATGCGGTATCCCATGGCGGCGAGTCCGCCGACCACGGTCGGCCCGCTCCAGCCGACGCCGGTGTGCGCGGCCACGCCCACCGGCTTGTCCACGGCCACGATGTCGTCGTCGGCGTAGAGGATCTTCATCCCGTCGACCGGGGTGGCCTCGACCACGAGTTCGCGCTTGGGCTCGGGGAATTCGACCTCGAGCCAGGAGCCCGCGCTGAGCCGGTCGGACTTGCCCGCCGCCACCCCGTCCAGCTGGACCGAACCGTCCTCGGCCATGGCGGCGACGGCCGTGCGCGACAGGCCGAGCAGCCGGGACAGGCCGGCGTCGACGCGCATGCCGTCCAGGCCGTCGGGCACCGGCATACTGCGGGTCTCTCTCATGCGGTCTTCTCCTCCTTCTCGCCCTCGGCGTGCTGCATGCGGGTTCCGTCGGGTTCGAAGCCGAACAGCGTCAGGGTCACCAGCAGGATCGCGCCGCAGACGATGGCCGAATCGGCAACGTTGAACACCGGCCACCAGCCCACGGCCACGAAATCCACCACGTGGCCCTGCAGCGGGCCGGGCGAGCGGAACAGCCGGTCCACCAGGTTGCCCAGCGCGCCGCCGAGCACCATGCCCAGGCCGATGGCCCACGGCAGCGAACGCAGGGTGCTGCCGATGCGGATCACGCCGATCACCACGGCGGTGGCGATCAGGGTCAGCAGCCAGGTCATGCCGGTGCCGCCCATGGAGAAGGCCGCCCCGGGATTGCGGACCAGGGTGAAGCGAACGGTCTTGCCGATCAGGTACACCGGTTCGCCGGGCGTCAGCTGGGCCACCATGATGATCTTGGTCAGCAGGTCCAGGCCGAGCAGGACCGCGGCGAGGGCCAGCACGGTACGCAGTCGCTTGGGCCGCGCGGGCGCGTCGTCGGCCGCGGCGGCGTCAACAGCCGCATCCCGATCGGCCGTCTCCGGGTCATCGGCGCTCGCCGTCGCGGCGTCCACACCGGAATCCTTCGCGAGCGACGCGGGCTCGGAGCCGGTCACGCCGGCCGCCGGGGCCGGGTCCGCGGCGCCGCTCCGGGGCGCGCTGTCGCCGGGCGACTCGTCTGGTTCGTCTGCGCCGGATTCGCGCGGCCGGTCGGTACTCACCCTTGACATCATTCCCTATGGCAATTGCCGCCCCCGCGCTCGGCGTGCGAACGGGCCGTTCGGTACGCGCTGCGAGGGGTGCGAAGGCCGCGGCGCCCGGGCGCACCGGCATCCCAGCTGATTTTCAGGAAGTGGCCGTAACCTGTTCGACGTGACGGTGTTGTCTTCATCCCCCAGCTCGGCGCCTGCCACCGCACGCTGTTCCGGCCATACCGGCCGAACGCGCCCGGGTCATCGGAATCCTCGATCGAGTGTGCTGCTCATGGTGCTCGCCGTCGCCTTCTCGGCGCTCAGCGCCGGGTGTAGCGCCGGGTCGGAGACCACGACCGACGGCGAGGGCGCCGAACCGATCGTCGGCATCGGCAACGAGGTGACCATGCCCATCGCGGCGGTGACCACCACCGTCATCGACGCCGGCGCCGAACCCCGGGCCCGGCTGCGGCCCCTGGTCGAGACCGGCACCACCCAGCAGGTCACCCTGCGCACCGATCACCACATCGAACAGCAGATCAATTCCCAGGCGGTACGCGACTTCTCACCGCCCGGGGTGACCATTCCCTTCACCGCCGAGGCCGGCACCGACGGCGTCGAGCTGACCCTGGGCAGCGTCACCTCCCCCGATCCCGCCCTCGCCCAGGCGCTGCTCACCGCCGACGGCTCGCGGGCCGGATTCGACATCAGCGAGATGGGCGCGATCACCGCGCTGCGCATGGCACCCAAGCCCGCCACCTCCGACGCCGCGCGCGCCGCCCTGGAGCAGGCGTTCTATCAGGCGGTGTACCAGTCCATCGCCTTCCCGGACGAGCCGGTCGGCGAGGGCGCGGTGTGGACCGTGCGCCAGCAGGTCTCGGGCAGCGTGCCGCTCGAACAGGTCACCACCGCCACGCTCACCCACCGCGACGGCAACCTGCTCACCATCTCCCTCGACGTGACCCAGACCCCGAAATCGACGGTGTGGCACCTGCCCAACGAGGCCGGGCAGCTCGAGATCATGGACTACCTCATGCACGGCAACGGCGTGATCACCGTCGATCTCGGCCTGCCGCTGCCGGTTTCGGGCTCGGTCGAAGTGGGCGGCAACCAGACCTACCGGGACCCGCACAGCAATGTGACGTTGCGCCAGACGCTTCGGACGCAGGTGCAGTGGGGCGCGTGAACACCACACCGGGCACGACGCGCGCGATCCCACGCGCCCGCACCACCGTCGCGGCGCTCACCGGCGTGCTGGCGCTGACCCTGGCCGCCTGCGGCGAGGACGACGCCGCGCCCGCGGTCCCGCCGCTGGGCCCGGCGGTGACGCCGCCCACGGCGGCGGCCGGGGGTCCGGTTCCCGATTCCCCCGCGCTGCGCGCGGCGATCCTCGACGCGAAGGCGCTGCCGAACGGATATGCGGCCCTGCCCGATCCGGCCGTGGGCAGCAGCAGCGGGTCGGGCTCGAACACCGATCCGGCGCGCTGCGCGAAGGTGCTCGCGCCCGTCGCCGAGCAGGCCCCCGACGCGGCCTCGCGGGCGACCGCCACGTTCGGCGGACTGGATTTCGCCAGTATCGACATCGACGCCGCCGCCTACGCCGGGGACGGCGCGGGCCGCGCCTTCACCGCCGTGCAGACGCTGCTGCGCGAGTGCGCGAGCTTCTCCGGCACCGATGCCGCCGACCCGTCGGCCACGATCGAGTTCCGGGTCGGCGGCCTCGACCAGCCCACCGCCGGCGACGCCGCGACCGCCTACCGCGTGGTCACCACGAGCCAGGGCTTCACCCTCCACTCGGCCGTGAGCCTGGCCCTGGTCGGCCCCACCGTGGTCCAGATCGCCATGTCCGGCGCGACGGAGCCGGACCCCCAGCAGCTGACCGCCCTCACGGTCGCCCAGGTCCGCAAACTCCGCGGCGAAGCCGGGCCGTAGCGGCGGTTCCGGTCCTACTGCCAGCCCGTCACGTTGATCGGCCCCGGACTCCAGGTGCCCGAACGGGTTTCGGGGGTCACCTCGGGGCGGGCCGGGATCGCGGTGTCGTCGATCCGGATGAAGCGCTGGAGCTCGCCCCAGTCGCTGCGCCACGCGTTGTTCAGGTAGGTGGACTGGGTCTGGGCCAGCAGCAGCATGTGGCTCCAGCCCAGCGGGCCGCCGCCGGCGTGACCCTGCCAGCTGTTGGTGTCCTTGGCCCCGCCGCGATCGGGCAGGATCCGGTACTCCGGGGTCTCGGCGATGCCGTACCGGTGGTCGAAGGGCCGCTGGCACGGGAACTGCAGTCCCACCGCCCAATCCAGCAGCACCGGCGCGGTGGAACCGACGGCGTCTTGCAGCGTGCGGGTCCGCGGCATGCGCGGCGGGGTGAGCGCCACCCACTGTTTGCCGTCGCGGCTGGTGTCGGTGGCGAGCACCCGGATCACCGTGGCCTCGGCGGGGATATCGGTGAACGGCACCCGCAGATTGCGCCACGTCGGCACCGGGCCGATGTCGATCGGCGTCACCCGGCCCAGCGGACGCAGCGCGCCGCCGGAATCGGCCGTGCCGTACTCGATCTCGACGGTCTGCCCGCCCGAGGCGATCCCGTCCTTGTCGAACGAGCGAATGCGACCGGCCGCGGACAGCGCGATCAGCCCGGAGCGATCGGCGACTGCGGGCAGGTGGTACCAGCCCGTGGTGAGCGAGGCGGACGCCTCCTGGGTGCCGAAGGTGCCGAGCACCGGCGTGGTGGCCGGGTTCAGGCCGAACGGCAGTGCGGCCGTTGTCGTTCCGGCGACCTCGTCGGCCTCCTCGGTGACCGCGGTCGTGATCGCGCTGGAATCCACCTCGTCGTCCGCGGTCAGATCCGTTGCCACACCACCGGGTACGAAGCCCACGGCCTCGGCGCCGAAGGCGGCGAAGGCATCCCCGGTCACCGGGACCAGCATGCCCTGGTTCGGATCGGACTCCACCAGCACCTCGTGCCCGAGCCCGCAGGCATTACCTATCAGCGCGTTGACATTCGACTTGGCCAGCGAGAAGGCCGGATACTGCGCCACCGCGCCCTTGGCCATCGACGCGATCTCGAACAGCACCATGAACGCGGCGATGATCGTCAGCGGCGGCAGCGCCACCACCCGCCAGGCGCGCCGCGAGATGCGGTGCGGGCCCACCGGTTCCGGTGCGCGGACGTGGAACCAGCCCGCCAGCGCCAGCAACGCGAGCGCGGCGAGCAGGAAGAGATTGTTCAGCCCGATCCCGGCCAGCACCACCGGCTTGTCGTTCCAGGGAATCCCGTGGTTCGACACGTACCAGTAGCCGTTGATGCTGGAGAAGGCGATGGCCATGACGAAGGCGAGCACGGCCGCGAACAGCGCCCGGTTGCGCGGCGAGCGCATGACCCGCGGCCCGACCGCCACGGCGGCGAGAACCGCCACCGCACCGGCCAATCCGGCGTAGACGCCGTTGTGATGGGTCCACTTGGTCGGGGTGGTGGCCATCAGCAGCATGACCCCGACGCTGGTGCCGAGCAGTCGCCGGGCCGGCCCGGCCGCGGTGAACGGAATCCGCCCGCCCTTGCGCAGCAGCACCACCGCGCACGCGATCAGGCCCGCCCACAGCATGAACATGCCGAACTTACGCGCCACCGAACCGTCGATGGTCGGCATGAAAAGGTACTGGTAGCGCAGATATTCGTTGTACCACTTGACATACGGCTCGGCGAGCTCGTGCACCCGCTGCATCTCGAACATGGCGGCGAGCGGCTGATCGGCGAACGCCACCGCCAGCACCACCACGCCCGCCGCGCCCACCGGCGCGAGCAGCGCGAGATAGCTGAACCCGCGCGCCCGCAGGACGGCGAACACGCCCGCGCCCGGGGCGACCGGCGCGCTCATGGCCGTGGCGCGCGCGTTCACCGCCCGCCACAGCGGCCGAATTCCGGCCAGCAGCGGCGCGAGACAGATGATGCCCGAGGGTCCGGCGGTGACGGTGAACGCGCCGATGAGCCCGGCGATCGCGTACGGCAGCACCCGGCGGGTGGCGATCGCGCGTTCGACCGACACCCAGGTCAGCAGGACGCCCAGCGCCTCGATCGGCTCGGGCCGCAGGCCGTTGTTGTAGGGCAGCCAGACCGCCAGGAAGCCCAGCGCGCCGGTCCACACCGCCACCCGGTCGAGGCGAACGCGCGCGCCGAGGCGCGGAATCACCTCGCGACTGATCACCAGCCACGTCACGATGCCCGCGAGCAGGGCGGGCAGGCGCATCCACGGGCTTGCTGTGGAGAGCTGCGCCATCTGCCCCAGCAGGTCGTAATACGGTGTGCCGACCGGGTTTTCGGGGACGCCGAAGTAGCGGAAGTAGTTGGCCATGTAGCCGGCCGCGATGGAGGTGCGGCCCATGCCGAACTGGTAGCCGTCGTCGGAGGTCGTCGCGCCGATGAAGTGCCACAGCACCAGCACGCCGATGACCGCGCCGTCGACCGGCGTGATCGTCCACCAGTGCCGGGGCAGAAAGCGCCGCCGGACGCGGCCGTCCCGGCGATCGAGCCGGTACAGCGCGAACAGCGCGACCATGGTGCCCAGGATCGCGGTCCAGATGGCGATGCGCTTGAGCAGCCCCGGGTGCGAGGAGAAGCGGCTGTCCAGCTGCGAATTCACCACGGTCCCCGCGGGCGCGGTCAGATCGCTGTAGATGCCGACCACCTGCGGCCGGTAGTCACCGTTCAGGGTGACCGGGGTCAGGGTGGATCCGGTGAGGGTGGCCACCGAACTCGTCATGCCCGACCGCACGGTGAGCGCGCAGTCGGCGGGCAGTTCGGTGAGCGGCACGCTCAGCAGCGTCTGATTCTGCAGTACCGCTTCGAGTTTGCCGGGGGCGCTCGTCCCGTCACCGGCAACCCCGGGCGCTGTCACCCGCGCCACGAAGCCGTACCGCTCGAGGTCCGGCGCGCCGTCGGGAGCGGTAGCCACGAGTGTGCCGCCGGTCGCGGCGAGCTGGTTCACCGCCGCGCACGGCACGGTGACGTCGAAGGTCAGCGGGGCGTAGGAGACCAGCGGCGCCTCCACACTCCGCGCCGAGTCGTCCTGCGGCCAGGACAGCGTCGCGGAGTCGACGGTGATCGGCAGCAACGGCACCGCCACCGCGGCCAGTACCGCGATCAAACCCGCGATCAGAGCCAGCGGTCGTTCCCATCCAGTGCGTGCCCCGGCCCCGTTCTCGGGCCCGGCTCGCCCGGCGGAATCACGCCCCGCCTTCTCCATCACGTCCGTCACGATCGCCGATAGTAAGGGGGAATCCTGGGAACCCGCGCCCCGGTCACGATCGGGTCGCGCTGACCTGGTCGAATGATCGGCAGAGGTGACGCGGCCCGGTCCGGGCGCCGAACATGGCCGGCGTCACCCGGATGCGAACGGGCCCGTCACTCCAGCGAGTGACGGGCCCGTGTCCGGCCGCGCGTGGATCAGGCGCAGGCCGGGGAAGTCTGGTTGACCAGGGACAACGCGTTGCAGATCCATTCCTTCTGGACCTTCCACTTGCCGTCCTCGGCGACGAAGGGCACGACCGCCGGGTTCGGCGCGCCGCCGTTGATCGAGAACTGGCCGTCCGCGGTGAGGGTGCCGTTGCCCAGATCGGTCACGCCGGTCACCTCGACCTTGGCGTTGTTCTGCTGGTACGCGTCGGACAGGCGCTGCGGCAGGGTCGGATCGGCCTCGACGCCCTGCATCATGTCGAGCTTCTCTTCGTTCGGAACGCTCGGGTCCAGGGCCTTCTGCAGCTGCGCGTTGAGGTCCGCCACGCTCGGGGCCGGCGGGAAGTTCTGAGACGCGGCGGTGGTCGCGGCGGTGGTGGTCTTGACGGGCTTGGTTTCCTTGTCACCACTGCCGCAGGCGGAGAGCCCGAGGGTGGTCACCACGGCCAGGGTGGCGATCGCGATACGTCCAGTCTTCTGAAGCTTCAACTGCTCGTCCTTTGCGTTCGAGTAGGTCCGTTGGACTACGACAGCGCATCGACCGGCGACGCTGCCCGACGGCCAGGCTACACACGCGGCGGGTGAACAACCGCCTCCGCGGCGGGTGCCGCGACACTTTCAGTCCGAATCCTCACGAATCGCTTATTGGTCCGAAAGTCACCCATTGTCCGAGTTTAGCGCAGGCTGCCGAGCGGGTCCGCCTTGGTGAGCAGGGGATCGGCGGCGGCGAACGTCCGCGCCGGGCCCGGGCCGCTGGAACGGGTCTCGAAACGCACCGTCACCACCCCGTGCCCGGCGCCCTGCACCCACCCGTGCCCGAACTCGGGATGTTCGACATCCAGCCCCGGATAGAAGGACTGCGTCAGATAGGAACGCGCCACCGGCGCGGCCACCGGTTCCACCGCGCTCGGCACAACCGCGGGCTCGTCCGACCCGGGCTCGTCGACGATCACCCGCTGATCGAGCTCAGGGAACAGCGACTCCTGCCGAATCTCGGACAGCCCCGCGAAACCCACGCCCACCAGGCGAATCGGGCCCAACTGCACCGGATCCACGGCTGCGCGCTGGGCGGCCGCGGTGAGCGTCGCAAGATCCTCGGTCGCGTAGGGCAGGGTCGAGGACCGCGTCACGATGCTCATATCGGCGCGTTTGAGTTTGAGCACCACCGTGCGCGCGGCCCGCCCGTCCGCGCCGAGCCGCCGATGCGCCGACGCCGCCATCGCCTCGATGGCCGGGCGCAATTGGGCGAGGCTGACGATGTCGGTCTCGTAGGTCGTCTCGGCGCTGATCTGTTTGGCCTCCGCGCGCTCGGCCACCGGGCGTTCGTCGATGCCGCGGGCCAGCCGGTGCAGCGTCGGCCCGATACCCGTGCCCAGGATCGAGGCCACCTCGGATTCGGGCAGGGCGGCCAGCGCCCCCACGGTCTCGATTCCCAGCGTGCGCAAACGACTTTCGGCCACCGGGCCGATCCCCCACAGCCTGCGCACCGGCAGCGCGGCCAGGAATCCCTGCTGTTCGGCGGGCGAGATGACCCGCACCCCATCGGGTTTGGCCATGTCGGAGGCGATCTTGGCGAGCTGTTTGCTGCTGCCCGCGCCCACCGAGGCCACCAGCCCCGTGCGAGCGAGCACCAGCGCGCGCAGACTCTCGCAGAAGTCGAGCACCTCGGCCGGTGTCGCGCCGGACAACTCCGCGGGCTCGCCGAACGCCTCGTCGAAGGAGAGCTGTTCCAGCACCGGGATCCGCGTGCGCATGGTCTCGAACACCTGCGAGCTGAGTTCGGCGTACACCGCACCGCGCGGCGGCACCACCACCCCGTTCACCCCCACCAGGCGCCGGGCCTGATGCATGGGCATGGCCGAGCGCGCACCGAACACCCGCGCCTCGTAGCTCGCCCCCGCCACCACCCCGCGCCCGCCCATCCCGCCGACCAGGACCGGGCGCCCGCGCAGGGTCGGGCGGGTGAGCTGTTCGACCGAGGCGAAGAACGCGTCCATATCCATGTGCAGGACCCAGCGCCGGGCCGGGCGGTGCACCGGGGCGGCTGGGAGATCGCCGGGAGTCCGCTGGGAAATCGCGCGTGCGGGCGGCGGTTCCGCCGCGGCGCCGGCGGACCCCGAAACAACACCGTGACCAGTATCGATCGGATCGGCGGCGGCAGTCACAGCCCGCAATCTACGCCCGGCTACCGACAGGTACGAACGCGCCGGTGTGTGATGATCGGACCATGACGATTCGCAAGGCCGTGATTCCCGCAGCGGGCATCGGCTCCCGCCTGCTGCCGCTGACCAAGGCGATTCCCAAGGAGATGCTCCCGGTCGGCGACAAGCCGGTCATCGAGCACACCGTGCGCGAGCTGGTGGCCTCCGGCATCACCGACATCACGATTGTGGTGAGCAGCGGAAAGTCATTGATCCAGGATCACTTCCGCCCCAACCCGCAATTGGTCGCCCAGCTGCGCGCCGACGGCAAGGCCGCCTACGCCGACGCCGTCGAGGAGGTCGGCAACCTGAGCAGGCTGGGTCACATCACCTACCTGGATCAGCACGGCCCCTACGGCAACGGCACCCCCGTGCTCAACGCCGCGCGCACCCTGGGCGACGAACCGATGCTGGTGCTGTGGCCCGACGACGTCTTCGTCGCCGAGGTGCCGCGCGCCCAGCAGCTCATCGACGCCTACGAGAAGACCGGCGCGCCGGTGCTGGCGCTCATGCCCATGGACCCTTCCGAGTCCCAGCGCTACGGCGTGCCGGTGGTGGAGGAGAACGGCGAGGCCGGACTGATGCGCATCAGCGGCCTGAAGGAGAAGCCCAAGCCCGCCGACGCGCCCTCGAGCTACGCGGCCATCGGCGGCTACGTGGTCACCCCCGGCATCATCGCGGAACTGCGCCGCCAGGTTGACAATTGGTACACCCACGGCACCGGTGAGGTCTATCTCACCGACGCCATCAACATCTTCGCCGCCGAGAACCCGGTGTACGGCCAGGTGATTCGCGGCAAGTGGTACGACACCGGCAACCCGGCCGACTACCTGGTCGCCCAGTTCGCCTCCGCGCTGGCCCATCCCGACTACGGCCCGCTGCTGCGTCAGCTCGTCGAGGAGTAGAAAACCCCTGATCGGCAAGCCTTTCGGCGCAAGTGCGTCAGCGGTGCGCATACACGCCGAAGCGAAATCCGTCGAAACCCGAAACATCGGGGCGGCTACAGCGATGTAACCGGGCGGAAACGTTCGCCGATCAGAGGGAGTGGTGTCGTGCGCCCAGCGGGCAGGCGAGTCATGGCGGTCGCGGTAACGGTCGGATGTCTCGTCGGCGCACTCACCGGCGGCGCGGCACCGGCCGTGGCGACCCCCCGCACGAGCGACCCGATCACGAGCACCGCGCAACTGCTGGCCACGCCGGTGTCGGAAAACGGCTCGTCCATCACCGCTTTCGAGATCCGCGACGCGCGCAACCTGGTGCTGCACGTGCGCTCGGCGGCCATGGACGAGGTGTTCACCGTCGAGGTGCAGCGGCCCGCCGACGCCTCGGTCCCCCGCCCGGCGCTGTACATGCTCAACGGCGCCGGCGGCGGCCAGGACACCGCGACCTGGAAGCGCAACACCGATTCCCCGGAGTTCTTCGCGGACAAGAACGTCAACGTCGTCATGCCCATCGGCGGCGCGTTCAGCTACTACACCGACTGGCGGGCCGAGGATCCCTACCTCGGGGTCAACAAGTGGAAGACCTTCCTGACCGAGGAGTTGCCGCCGCTCATCGACGGGGCGCTGGGCACCAACGGCGTACGCGGCATCATCGGCATGTCCATGTCGGGAACCTCGGTGCTGCAGTTGCCCATCGCCAAGCCGGGGCTGTACAAAGCCGTGGCCGCGTACAGCGGCTGCGCGCAGATCAGCGATCCCATCGGGCGGCGGTTCGCCGAGCTGGTGGTCACCATCGGCGGCGGCAATCCGGTGAACATGTATGGCCCCGAAGGCGATCCGCTGTGGGCCGCCAACGATCCGTATCTGCACGCGGAGGCGTTGCGCGGGCTGGAGATCTACGTCTCCAACGGCAGCGGGCTGCCCGGCAAGCACGACAACATCGCCGATGTCCGCAGCCTCGGCCCGTTCGACGGCGGCCTGGCGCGCCAGCTGCTGGTCGGCGGGATCCTGGAGGCGGCCAGCGACTGGTGCGCCCGCAATCTGGAGACCAAGCTGGAGGAGCTGGACATTCCGGCGACTTTCGAGATCAGCCAGCCCGGAACCCATTCGTGGGGGTACTGGGAGGACGCGCTGCGCGACTCCTGGCCGGTGCTCGCCAAGGGCCTGGATCTGCCCGCCTGAGCGGTATTTTCCCGCCGCCGGTCCGCAATTCCCCAGCGCCACGGCCTGATTCGCCGGTCCGCCGCACCGGCTCGGCGTAGGTGCGAGCGGGCCGCGACTCGGGCGTGGCCGCTGCCGGCCCCCGTGCGTGGGCGCCGGTCACCGTGCGGCCGGACGCGGACCGGGTCCGACGATCCGCCCGGACCGGCGAACGATACCGGGGCCCACTCTCATTCATCGGCGCGGTTGTAGCGGGCCAGGTAGTCCGCCATGCGGGCGATGTCCGCGTCGTCCCAGTCGTGGAAGCGCTCGGTGAACGCCGCGGTCCGGCTACGCGCCGCCGCGCGCGCGACCCGGCGGCCCTCGGCGGTCGCGTGCAGCACGTGGTTGCGGCGATTGCCGGGATCGACCTCGCGGGTCAGATAGCCCAGGCGCTCGAGGGCCGCGACCTGGCGGCTCATGGTGGATTTGTCGAGGTGGAAGTGCCCGGCGAGTTCGGTGGACAGGCAGCCGTCGCGTTCGATGACCAGGTCGAGGATGCTCGACGCCACCAGCGACAACTCCGGATGCAGTTCGGCCGCCCGGCCCCGGGCCCGGCGGGCGAACGCGGTGAGTTCGCGCCCGATCGCCTCGATCGCGCCGGCCCGGTCGCCGGACCGCGGAAATATCGCCTCGGAATCCATGGTTGTAGACTACAACCAAGAATAGTTGTATTTACCAACCATTGGAGTGACACATGGCCTCGCCGCAGATCCGGCACGTCGCCCTGCACCTGCTGACCCCGCTGCTCATGTGCCTGGGCATGGGCCTGGCCTACCTGGGCGCGTTCCACCAGCCCGCGCCCAACCAGCTGGCGGTCGCCGTGGTCGGCGACTCCCCGCAGGTCAAGGTGCTGGCCCAGACCCTGAAGGACACCGGCGGCCACGCGTTGGACGTCATCACTGTGCCGGGCCGCGACGAGGCCGTCACGCAGCTGCGCGATCGCGAGATCGCGGGCGCCTACGTGCCCGACGCCCAGCGGCCCGAACTACTGGTCGCCACCGCCGGGTCGGACACCACCGCCATGGCCGTGGAAACCGCCTTCCACCGGGTCACCGACCGGCAGGGCACCCCGCTCACCATCACCGACGTGGCCGTGCCCGCGCCGGGCGACCCGACCGCGCAGGGCATCTTCTTCCTGCTCGTCGCCCTCAGCATCGGCTCCTACGGCAGCGTGGCCGCGATCGGCGCGGCCGGGGCGGGCCTGTCGATGCGGGTGCGCGCGGCGTTCGGCCTGGCCGCCTCGCTCGCGGTGAGCCTGATCGGGCTGGCCATCGCCGGACCGGTCTTCCACATCGTCGATCACGACTTCGGCGCGATCTGGGCCATGTCGTGGCTGTACTCGGCGGGCATCCTGGCCGTGGGCATCGGCCTGCACACCTTCCTGAAGCGCTGGACCACGCTGGTCATGATGGTGCTGTTCGTCATGCTGAACTTCACCAGTTCCGGTGGCGTGTACGGTCCCTCGCTCCAGAACGACTTCTTCGGTGCGCTGCACGGCTTCTGGAACGGCGCGGGTTTCGTGGAGGGCGCGCGCAGCCTGCTCTACTTCGACGGCGTCGGCTTCGCCGGGCGACTGGGGAGCCTGGTCGCGTGGTTCGGCGCGGGCGTGGTGCTCATGATCGCGGCGGCGGCGGCCGAGCGGCGCGCGGGCGCGAATCGGGCCGTGGCACAGCCGGATTCGACGCCGGCGCGGGCGCACGACGCGGCCGAGGACGAGATGGAGGAGACGGTCGCGGTCTGACCGCGGCGGGTGTCAGCGGGCGGCGAGCTGCGCGAGCGCGGCGCGGATGCCCGCCCGCACGGTCTCCTCGTCCGCCAGTCCACCGCTGACCGCGACACCGTCCCTGGCCAGCAACAGCACGCGCGCCGCCCGGTCCGGATCCGCGTGACCGGCGGCGCGCAGCTGTTCGGCCATGAGTTCGCGGAACCAGTCCCGGTAGTCGTCGACCACCGCGCGCACCGGATGCCCGGGATCGGCGAACTCCACCGCCGCGTTGAGGAACGGGCAGCCCCGGAATCCGGGCCCGCAGCTGATCGCGCCCAACTGCTCGAACACGGCGTCGATGTTGGCCAGGCCCTCGCCCGGCAGGTTCGCCAGAGCGCCGCGCTGGCGGTCGTATTCGCGGGTCAGGTAGGCGACGACCAGGTCGTCCTTGGTCTTGAAATGCCGATAGAACGTGGCCTTGGCGATGCCGGCCTCGGCGATGATGCGGTCGATGCCCACGGTGTGGATGCCCTCGGCGTAGAAGAGCCGGGTGGCCGTATCCAGGAGGCGTTCGCGGGCTGCGCTCATGGTCTTGACGATAGCAGACAGATCTGTCTACCCTGGGGAAGCACCTGAACAGACAAGTCTGTCTACTTGGAGGAATCATGGCCCCCATCTACACCGCCGTCGCCACCTCGATCGGCCGTGACGGCCGCTCGTTCACCGACGACGGCATCCTGGACCTGACCCTGGCCCGGCAGAAGGAACTCGGCGGCGACGGCGCGGGCACCAACCCCGAGCAGCTCTTCGCCGCGGGCTACTCGGCCTGTTTCGCCAGCGCGCTGCAGCTGGTCGCCAAGCGCATGAAGCTCGAGGCCGACGACGCCTCGGTCACCGCCGAGGTGGGACTGAACGCCCTCGAGGGCGGGCGTTTCGGACTGTCGGTGGTGCTGCGCGTGGAACTGCCCGAGCACCTGCACAACGAGCAGGGGCGGGCGCTGATCGAGGCGACCCACCAGGTGTGCCCGTACTCCAACGCCACCCGGGGCAACATCCCGGTGGAACTGGTGGTCGAGTAGCCCGGAACCGTTGCCGGGCAGCCGGACTCAGTAGAACCGGCGGATGTCGTAGATGTCGAACTCCGACAGCGGGGTCAGCCCCACCGGCACACCGGGACTGTGGGCGTTGAAGATGTGCCCGCCGCCGGCGTAGATGCCCACGTGCGAGGCATCGCCGTTGAGAATGACGACGTCACCGGTCTGCAGCGCGCCGAACGGGACCGAGAGGCCCACTTCGGCCTGCTGCCAGGTGGTGCGCGGCATGTCGATGCCGACGCTGCGGAAAGCCCACTGCACCAGGCCGGAGCAGTCCCAGGCGTCGGGGCCGACCCCGCCCCAGAGATAGGGCTTGCCGGTCTGGGTGTTGGCCAGGGCCAGCGCCGCCATGGCGCGCGGGCTGGTGATCGGCAATTGTGCCGAGCCACTGGCACTTCCGGAGGCCGACCCGCTGCCGCTACCCGAGGACGACCCCGAGGCGGAGCCGGTGTCCGGATGCGCGACACCGGCGCACAGGGCGCCCATGGACAGCAGTGCCGAGGCGGCGACGGTCAGGGATCCGATCCGGCGGAGCAGTCTTCGTGTCATTGGACTCGCCCTTCAGCGGTACAACTCGCAACTGCACGGAATCAATAAATAGCTATCGGTTAGCTGTTTATCCCATACGTCACACGCTTCACAAGAAGACCATTTCCGGCGTGTCCCGGAGATGAATTTCACCTTGCAAAATCCGCGCGAATGCGGTAGTAGTCGACTGATAACGGGGAGATTGCTACACGCTTGCCTTTGCGTAGCGACACCGCCGCGAGAGGCGTGAACGCCGGGCGGGGCGGAGCCCGAAGGCCCCGCCCCGCCCGGTGACACGCGTCAGTTCTTGCTGACCGCCGCCCGCACGCCGCCGGCGATGTCGGCCGCGTCCGCGCCCGCCGCACCGAAAGTCAGTGCGGTGGCCAGGATTTCACCCGCGATCAGATCGCGATGGGTTTGCGCCCAGGCCAGCCGCTCGGCGGGCACCTCGAGCACCACCGAGATCCGGTCCGAGACGTCCAGGCCCTGCGACTTGCGGGTCTCCTGCAGATCGCGGATGAGGTCGCGGGCCCAGCCCTCGGCCTCGAGTTCCTCGGTGACCACCGAATTCAGCACCACCAGACCGGCATTGCCCGGCAGGGCGGCGGTGGAATCGGGCTCGGCCGCCACCAGGCGTTGGGTGTACTCCTCGGGCAGCAGGGCGATCCCCGCGGCGGTGACCACACCGTCCGCCGACTCGCTCCACTCCCCCGCCTTGACCGCCTTGATGACCGTCTGCACCTGCTTGCCCAGGCGCGGACCCGCCGCACGCGCGTTCACGACCAGCTCGAAGCGGCCGTGCGAGGCCACATCGGTGGTCAGGTCGACCTTCTTGACGTTGACCTCGTCCGCGATGAGCTCGGCGAAGGGCCGCAGCCGCTCGGCGTCCTCGGCGGCCACGGTGACCTCCGACAGCGGCAGGCGCACCCGCAGGTTCTGCGCCTTGCGCTGGCCGAGCACCGTGGAGCAGACCACGCGCACCTCGTCCATGGCCGCGACCAGTTCCGGATCGGCCGGCAGCTCGCTCGCGCTCGGCCAATCGGTCAGGTGTACCGACCGGCCGCCGGTCAGCCCGCGCCAGATCACCTCGGTGATGAGCGGCAGCAGCGGCGCGGCCAGCCGGGTCACGACCTCCAGCACCGTGTGCAGGGTGTCGATCGCGTCGCGGTCCTCCTCCCAGAAGCGCGAACGCGACCGGCGCACATACCAATTGGTGAGGGCGTCGGCGAACGACCGCAATTCCTCGGCGGCGGTGGCGATGTCGAAGACCTCGAGCGCGTCGGTCATGATGTCGCGGGTCGCGGCCAGCTTGGCCAGGATGTAGCGATCGAGCACATGGGCCGAGTCGGTACGCCAGGTCCCGGGCTCGGAGGCGTAGAGCCCCAGGAAGGTCCAGGCGTTCCACAGCGGGCGCAGCGCGTGACTGACACCCTCGCGGATACCGCGCTCGGTGACGATGAGGTTGCCGCCGCGCAGGATCGGGGAGGCCATCAGGAACCAGCGCATGGCATCGGCGCCGTCGCGGTCGAAGACCTCGTTCACGTCCGGGTAGTTGCCCTTGGACTTGGACATCTTGAGGCCGTCGTCGCCCAGCACGATGCCGTGCGCCACCACCGATTTGAACGCCGGGCGATCGAACAGCGCGGTCGAGAGCACGTGCAGGTTGTAGAACCAGCCCTTGGTCTGGCCGTTGTACTCGACGATGAAGTCGCCGGGGCTGTGCGCGGCCTTGTCGTCGCCGTTGCCCTCGAACCATTCCTTGTTCTCGAACGGGTAGTGCACCTGCGCGTACGGCATGGAGCCGGACTCGAACCAGCAGTCCAGGACCTCGGGCACGCGCCGCATCATCGACTTCCCGGTCGGGTCATCGGGATTCGGGCGCACCAGTTCGTCGATGCCGGGCCGGTGCAGATCCTGCGGGCGCACCCCGAAGTCACGTTCGAGCGCGTCCAGCGAGCCGTACACGTCGACCCGCGGGTAGGCCGGATCATCGGAGATCCACACCGGGATCGGCGCGCCCCAGAAGCGATTACGGCTGATGTTCCAGTCGCGCGCGTTCTCCAGCCACTTGCCGAACTGGCCGTCGCGCAGGTGCTCGGGCACCCAGGTGATCTCTTTGTTGAGCTCGAGCGCCCGGTCGCGGAACTTGGTGACCGCCACGAACCAGGACGGCACCGCCATGTAGATCAGCGGCTGGCCCGATCGCCAGCTGTGCGGGTAGGAGTGCTCGATCGTCTCGTGCCGCAACAGCTTTCCGGCGGCCTTGAGGTCCTTGATGATGACCGGGTTGGCGTCGAACACCATCAGGCCCTGGTACGGCGGCACCATGGAGGTGAACTTGCCGCCGGCGTCCAGCGGCTGCACGATCTCGATGCCGTTGGCGGTGGCGACGTCCATGTCCTCCTCACCGAAGGCGGGCGCGAGATGCACGATGCCGGTACCGGAGTCGGTGGTGACGTAGTCGGCCTCGAGGACGCGGTGCGCGTTCGGGTGCCCCAGGAAGAAGTCGAACGGCGGGCGGTAGGTCAGCCCGGCCAGGGCCGCGCCCGCGTGCTCGGACAGCACCTCGAAACCGTCGGCCTCCTCGCCGAACTCGCGCGCGTAGTGCAAGACCCGTTCGGCGGCAAGCACGTAGCGCTTGCCGTCCTTCGCGCGCAGGTGCACGTAGGTGACGTCCGGGTGCACCGCGATCGCGAGGTTGGAGGGCAGCGTCCACGGCGTGGTGGTCCAGATCAGCGCGTTCGCGCCGTCCAGGGCCGCGAGGGGATGCTCGGCGGGCACGTGCAGCGCCATGTCGACGGTGACGGCCGGGTCCTGGCGCATCCGGTACGAATCATCCAGGCGCGCCTCCTGATTCGACAGCGGCGTCTGCTCGTACCAGCTGTAGGGCAGCACCCGGAAGCCCTGGTAGATCAGGCCCTTGTCGTACAGGGACTTGAAGGCCCACAGCACCGACTCCATGAAGTCGAGGTCGAGGGTCTTGTAGTCGTTGTCGAAGTCGACCCAGCGGGCCTGGCGGGTGACGTAGTTGCGCCACTCGCCGGTGTAGCGCAGCACCGAGGATTTGCACGCGGCATTGAATTCCGCGAGGCCCATGGCATCGATCTGTGATTTGTCCGTGATACCGAGCTGCTTCTCGGCTTCGATTTCCGCGGGCAATCCGTGTGTGTCCCAGCCGAAGCGGCGTTCGACCTTCTTACCGCGCATGGTCTGGAATCGTGGGATCAAATCCTTGACATAACCGGTCAGGAGATGGCCGTAATGCGGCAACCCGTTGGCGAAGGGGGGACCGTCGTAGAAGACGAATTCCGCTGCATCGGAACGGTTCTCGATGCTGGCGCGGAAGGTGTCGTCGGCGGCCCAGTAGGCGAGCACGCGCTGTTCGAGCTCGGGGAAGGACACCGGGCCCGTCACGACGCCGAGATCGGCGCGCGGGTAGGCGGTGGTGGCTTGGGTCGGGTTCTCGCCGGACATCTCGGCGTCAGCTCCTCGTGCCAGTGGGTCCGGGGACCCGGTGGGCACGGGGACGATGGCGACGCCTGGTGCGTCGTACCGCGGTACCACCCCGCTTGTCCGGCCGCACGCGGCCGAACCACTCGTTGCGAGCTGTGACGGGCTCACCCGTTCGGGTCTAGTGAGCGCGACCGCAGGTCACGCCGTTCTTCCGAAGGCTCCCCGGTGATAGCCGGATCGACGCCGTATGACTACTTCAGATTCTAACCGGCCGGGTCCAGCGTTTATTCGCCGCACCTGCCGGGCTAGTGCCTGGCATGGCGCCCGCCGGGATTGGACTGGGAGTCCGAATCGTCCTCGCGGAGCGAGAGCGCGCTCACCAGCAGCAGCACCGCGCCCAGGACGCAGACCACGATGCACCCCCACGCCCAGATCACCGAACCGGTGGTCAGGGCCGTCACCAGCAGGCCGAAACCCACGGCTGCGAGGACGAGCGTCACCACGAGCATTCACACCACCTCGCGTCCGAGTCGAAACGGTGGCGGCGCCACGCTGCCCGCCCCGCGGCGGAGTGTCAGCGCGGCACCGAAGGCCGTGGTTACGACTCTACTTGCCGCCCTTGAGGAGTGCGCCGTTCCCGGAAGCCCCTTCACCGAACTCGCCGCCGTCGACCGGCACCGCGGACCCACGGTTCTCCAGTTCTTCCAGCTGCGACTCGAGGTAGGACTTGAGACGCACCCGGTACTCGCGCTCGAAGGTCTTGAGCTGCTCGATCCGGCTCTCCAGCACGCTGCGCTGCTGGGTGATGGTCGCCATGATCTCGGTGTGCTTGCGCTCGGCGTCGGCCTGCAGGGCGTCGGCCTTCTCCTTGGCCTGGCGCAGCTGGTTGTCCGAGCGGGTCTGCGCGTCCGACAGCATGGCCTCGGCCTTCTGGCGGGAGTCCGCGATCATCGCCTCGGAACGGGTGCGCGCGTCGCTGACCAGTCGCTCCGAGTTCGCTCTAGCGTTGGCGAGCAACTGCTCGGCCTCGGTCTTGGCGTCGGAGGTGAGACGGTCGGCCATCTCCTGGGCCAGCGAAAGGACCTTGGCGGCCTGTAGATTGGCGTCCGCGCTGGGGGCCTCGGCCTTGACCGGCATCGGGGCGGGCGCGGGCATCGGGGCCGGCGGCGCCACGGGGGCGGCCTTGGGCGGCTCCGGCACGGGCGCCTGTTTCACGGCGTTGACCGGGCCCCGGTTCTTCTTGGCGTCCGCCAGCTCCGCGTCCAGCTCGGCAACACGCTGGCGCAGATCGGCGTTTTCTTCGATGAGGCGTGAGAGCTCCTGCTCGACCAGATCGAGGAAGGCGTCGACTTCGTCCTCGTTGTAGCCGCGCTTCCCGATCGGTGGTTTGCTGAACGCGACGTTGTGCACATCGGCAGGGGTCAGCGGCATGGAACGATCCCTTCACGCTTCGTTGGAGATCTAGCGGTAGATCTGGGCAAGCATTCTTCTGGAAGACATTCTGTCACACCTGAGCTACCGACTGCCCGAGCGAGCCCGTGATCGACATCAAGATGAAGACGATGAAAAGCAGGACCATAATCGACAGATCGAGTCGAATTCCCCCAAGATTCACTGGAGGTATCAAACGCCTCAGAAGTTTCACCGGGGGATCCGTGATCGTGAAGATGACCTCCAGCACGATCACGACGAACCCGGTGGGCCGCCAGTCGCGCGCGAAGCTGCGAATGAACTCGACGATGACTCGGCTGATCAGCAGCAGCCAGAAGAGGAACAGCAGTAGGTTCAACACCTGGAACAGGGCCACGACGTTCACTCTGCCTCAGAAACCCTGCCCTGCAAAATAAGACCCGCCATCGTCCATGTCACAGCTAGGATCTCTGGGCTCTGAATCGACCGGATTCTCCGGATCCGACAAGTCGGCCATAAGAGACCGTCCTTGATCTTCGCGTGATCTTCGCGCGCTCTACACCCGTGATCGTCCGCGGCGGATCGGAACGAGTTTTCTCCGGGCGGGCAGCAGCGACTACTTCGCAAACCCCCGTTTACACGACCGCATAATGTTGCAGCCGTTTACTTTTGGTCGTCGCCGCCCGTCCCGGAGCTGCCACAACCGTTACTTCCGTTGCGGCAGCTTACTTCTGGTTGTAGAAACCGTTCTCCGCGATCCGCCGGCGCTCCTCGGCCGAGACGTCCACGTCCGCGGGCGAGAGCAGGAACACCTTGGTCGCGACCTTGTCGAACGAACCACGCAGCGCGAACGCCAGACCGGCGGCGAAGTCCACCAGGCGGCGGGCGTCGGAGTTGCTCATCTCGACCAGATCCATGATGACCGGGGTGCCGTCGCGGAAGCGCTCTCCGATGATGGCGGCCTCGGCGTAGGTACGCGGGCGCAGCGTCGTGATCTTGGACATGGTGCCTCCGTCCTCGAAGATCGGCGAACGGCGCGGCGGCTGCTGTTCCAGCCTGCGCTCCTCCATCCGCAGCTCTTCCATGCGGCGCTCGGCTTCCGGGTCCACCGCCAGCGCACCACGCGTGGTGCCGCGCACCATCCCCGCGCCACCCGCGCCCCCGGCCATGGTCCGGGTACGGCTGGACGGAGCGGTGTCGATGCGGGTGGGCCGGCGCGGCGCGTCGTAGCGGTCACGGTCGTCGGAGTAGTCGTCGGCGTATTCGTCACGACGCGACACACCGTAGGCGGGCTTGTACGGAGGCTTGTACGGCTGCTTGTACTGGTCGGCCTCGACATACGCCGGCTCGTCGTCGTACCGCTCGTGCTCGTAGCGGTCGTAGTCGCGCTCGGGGTAGGGCCGGGACCGGCGCGGTGCACGCTCGTCGACGGCGCCACGGGGAGCGCGGTCGTCGACATAGTCGTCTTCGTAGTCCTCGAGGGGGACCATCCCGAAGTACGCCTTGAACTTGTGCAGCGTGCTCATTCTTCCACCTCGCCTGCGCTCGACTCCAGCACGAGCACGCTCGTGGCTGCGTACATGTCCCGCTCGCTGCGCTCGCTCATCTGGTCGACCTTCCTTCGGCCCCGGTTGGCCTGGGGTGTTGTCCTGCTCAGTCCTCGTCTGTCACCAAGCATATGTTTCATATGTGACTGATGAGGTTTCTTTGCTACGGCGAGGTTATCGGTCGAGCGCCCATCAAAGCGGTACCGACACGCACGCACGTAGAACCGTGACGGATCGCAGCCTCCAAGTCGCCCGACATACCCGCGGACAGGTCTCTGGCCTCGGGATGTGTGCTCAAAAGTGAACTGTGCAGTTGGGCGAGTCGCTCGAACGCGCGATCCGGCTCCAGATCCAGCGGCGGGATCGCCATCAGGCCCGCGAGCTGCAGATATGCCGACTTTTCGACCTGATCGGCGAGGGTCAGCATGCGCGTGTCGGAAACACCGCCCCGCTTGGGGTCTTCGTCCAGACTCACCTGGAGCAGCACCCGCAGCGGCGCGGTCCGCTCCCCCGTCTCGAGGGCGGCGCCCGCACCCGCGTCCAGGGCGCTCGCCAGCCGGTCACTGTCGACCGAATAGACCGTATTCGCCCAGCGTGCGACCGATTTCGCCTTGTTCCGCTGCAGCCGGCCGATGAACTCCCACCGCACCCCGGTCAACGCGCGCAGGGCGTCGACCTTCGCCGCGGCCTCCTGCTCCCGCGATTCACCGAACTCGCGCAGGCCCAATCCATAGAGGATCTCGATATCCGAGGCCGGGTGGAACTTGGTCACCGGGAGCAGACGCACCGCGTCCCGATCCCGCCCGGCGGCGGCGCAGGCTGCGTCGATGCGCTCGGTCAGCGCGGCCAGCGCGGTCGCCAGGGCCGCGGCGCGATCACCGGCGGAGGTGATCTGCGCCTCGTCGGAACCGATTGCGGCGGCGGAGTTTTCGATCATTCCGCGATCCCCTCCGATGACATCCAAATCACACCGGCAAGTCTGCCGGTCGGCGCGCCGCGGCGGTGGCTGAACAGGGTCTTGTCCTCGATGGTGCAGCGCGGGTCGACCGCTACCCCGCCGACGCCGGCCGCTTCCAGCTGTCGCCGGATGCCCGCGCGCAGATCCAGGCCCGGGGTGCCGCGCACGGTGGTGGTGGCGCTGCCGGGCAGGCGCGACTCCACGTCCGTGCGCATGGCCGCGGGCACCTCGTACTGCCTGCCGCTGGCCGCCGGTCCCAGGAACGCGCCGATCCGCGCGGGCTCGGCGCCCAGGGACACCATGGCCTCGAGCACGAGCGGCACGATGCCGATGCGTGCGCCGATCCGGCCGGCGTGCACGGCGGCGATGACCCCCGCCTCGTCGTCCGAGAGCAGGACGGGCACGCAGTCCGCGGTCAGCACCACCAGGGCCAGATCGCGGCGGGTGGTCACCAGCGCATCGGTGGCAGGCACGGGCTCGGCCCGCGGCCCGTCCACGATCTCCACGTTCCGGCCGTGGATCTGTTCCATCCAGACGAGCTGCCCCGGCGTCAGGCCGATGCTCTCGGCGAGGCGAACTCGATTGCGCCGCACCGCGTCCGGATCGTCCCCGACGTGATCGCCGAGGTTGAACGAGTCGTACGGCGCGACGGAGACACCGCCGGTCCGGGTGGTCGTCACTCGTCTGGTCCGAAAGAGCGGTGCTGCCGAAGTCATGTCGTCGAGCCTAGTGGCCAATTCCCCGCAACCCATCTCGTGACCGGGTGTCCATCGCCACCCCTAGCTCGACGTGTCGGTGTAGTGGTTCAGGTCCACCTCGACGGCCGCGCAGTCCGGGCCGAATCGCAGGTACACCGTGTCCGAGCTGTGCACGACGGTGCCGAGTCCTTCGGCGGCGTGGTGCTCGAGCCGCATGGACACGCGCAGGCTGTCGTCGTGAATCGAGCTGTCCAGGCGCAGCGGCACCGGCAGCGGGACGCTCGCGCGCGCCCACCGCGCCGGGGCGGGCTCGCGTACCGCGCGGGTGCCGCGCGTGGTGTTGCTGTTCCAGCTCTCGGTCTCGGTGTACGTCATGGGGATCGGCTGCCCGTCCACCAGGACCCGGAACTCCGCGGTGTCCGATCCGCGTTCCAGTTCGACTCGGCGGCCCCGGAATTCGATCTCGTCATCTCGCACAGGCGCCAGGTTAGCGAGAAGGCCGGAGTTCGACCACGCGTTATCGGCCCGGCGCGGGCGCGTCCACCGGAAAACCGGCGGCCCGCACCGGATGTCCGGTGCGGGCCGCGGATGTCGGCGTGAAGCTTGCGACGGCCCGGACGGTCATCCGGGCCGGGTGATCACTGCCCCCGGCGCATGAAGGACGGGACGTCGACCTCGTCGTCGTCCGACGGCAGGATGTGATCGCGGGTGTTGGCGTTGATCGTCGGATCGATCGCCGGCCGCGGCGCGTCGTAGGACGGCGCGGGGCCGCGCGAGGAGATCGGGGCGGGCGCCGGGGCGACCGGAGCCACCACGGGTTCGGGCCGCGGCGCGGGCGGTTCGGGTGTGCGCGCGGTGTATTCGCTCGCCCGGGGCGCGGCAACCTCCCCGGCGCTGGCGCGTCCGAAGGAGGACGTGGTGGTTCCGGTGCGGCCGACCGCGGGTTCGATGCGCCGCGCCGGGCCGCTGCCGTCGAAGCCCGCCGCGATCACCGTGACCCGGACCTCGTCACCGAGTGAGTCGTCGATGACCGTTCCGAAGATGATGTTCGCTTCGATGTGCGCGGCCTCCTGCACCAGCGAGGCCGCCTCGTTGATCTCGAACAGGCCGAGGTCCGAGCCACCGGCGATCGAGAGCAGCACGCCGTGCGCGCCGTCCATGGACGCCTCGAGCAGGGGTGAATTGATCGCGGCCTCGGCGGCTTTGACCGAGCGGCCCTCGCCGCGCGCCGAGCCGATGCCCATGAGGGCGCTGCCCGCACCGGACATGACGGACTTGACGTCCGCGAAGTCGACGTTGATCAGACCCGGGGTGGTGATCAGGTCGGTGATGCCCTGAACACCGTTGAGCAGTACCTCGTCCGCGGAGCGGAAGGCGTCCATGAGGCTCACCGCGGCGTCGCCGAGCTGCAGCAGCCGGTCGTTGGGGATGACGATGAGGGTGTCGCAGGATTCGCGCAGCGCCTGGATGCCGGCTTCGGCCTGGTTGCTGCGGCGCTTGCCCTCGAAGGAGAAGGGGCGGGTGACCACACCGATGGTGAGCGCGCCGAGCTTGCGGGCGATCTGGGCCACGACGGGTGCGCCACCGGTGCCGGTGCCGCCGCCCTCGCCCGCGGTCACGAAGACCATGTCGGCGCCCTTGAGCACCTCTTCGATCTCGTCCTTGTGGTCCTCGGCGGCCTTGCGGCCGACCTCGGGATCGGCTCCGGCCCCCAGACCGCGGGTCAGCTCGCGACCGACATCGAGCTTGACGTCGGCGTCGCTCATGAGCAGCGCCTGCGCGTCGGTGTTGACCGCGATGAACTCGACTCCCTTGAGTCCCTGTTCGATCATTCGGTTGACGGCATTCACGCCGCCGCCGCCGATACCGACGACCTTGATCACCGCAAGGTAGTTGTGCGGGGGCGTCATGGGCTCTCGCCTTCCTTAGATCCAAAAAGCTTGTCGTCTAACAGATGCTCGCCGTACGCCGGGCCGATAGTTTCAGGACGATAAACCCTCAACCATAGCTCGAGCCTTATGTCAAGTATCCGACTGGGCCGAAACGGTATTCGCCGCCACCGCATTACGTGCGCAGGCGCGCCGCAACGAGTAGCAGAATCTTGGTTGATCCACCTCGTCCGACCCACTTCGCATCGTATCGTGGACGGTTGCCCTCCGGTGCCGAGATCGCCGGGGGCGAGCTGCGACCGGGCCTGTCCGCCGTCAAACACCGGGCGGCCCAAGGGGTATCGCTCACTTTACCGTGACCAGATTGGGACTCGAAATATCGAACACCTTGCCGGGCTGGGTGAGCAGGGGTCCGACCACCGCTGCCTTGCGCTGTCCGTCACTCGTCCCACCCCACAGCACGGTACGCCCATCGCGCAACTCCAGAGCAATATCCGAAACCGAACGGGCCACAACCTCTCCCGTCTGCAGGCGCAGTTCCCCCGGCACGGCGGCCACCACGGCCACCGCGGCCCGGGTCACCGGGTCCGCGCCCCCCGCGCCGGCGGTCACCAGCTTCGGGGTGCCGGGCGGGGGCGGCTCGATCGCGAACTCCACGCCGTCACCGTCGACCAGGTGGGTACCGTCCGGGGCGTCGAAGTACAGCACGGCGACGCGCTCCACCACCGTGACCCGCACGCTGGACGGGAAAACCCGTTGTACACGGGCGGATCGGACCTTGGGCAGGCGCGCGACCCGCTCGGCCATGACGGTGGTGTCGATCCGCATCATGGATCGACCGTCCGGTACCTCCAGTGCCGCCAGCACTTCGGCCTCCGACACCGCCGAGAGCCCGTCCACCCGCACCGTGCGCACCGAGAGCACCGGGGTGAACCAGGCGGTCAGCCCCAGCGCGAGCAGCAGCACGAAACCGACTGCGACACCGATGCGCAACGGCCGCGAACGCCAGGCCCCGGACAGCGCCGACCCCGGCGCGCCGGCCCGCCGGACGCGTCCGCGGTGCAGCCGGGCCCGCCGGGCCGCGGCCGCTTCCGCGGCGTCCGGATCGGCCCGCGCGTCGTCGAGCCTGTCCTCAGCCGTGTCGCCGCCCGTCCCCCCGCCCGATGGCACGCCCGATCACCGCCCGTGCGCCGGGCGGGCACGCAGCCCGTCGAGGATCTGCCCACCCAGCATCGTCACATCGCCCGCGCCCATGGTGATCACGACGTCACCGGGGCGGGCCAGGCCGGCCACCTGCTTGCCGACACGTGACATATCGGGTTGATAGTGCACGGGTTTGGTCACCGAGTTCGCCACCAGCGCACCGTTCACCCCGGGCAGCGGTTCCTCGCGCGCGCCGTACACATCGAGCACGACCACCTCGTCCGCGAGTGAGAGGGCGGTGCCGAACTCCGTCGCGAATGTCGCGGTCCGACTGTACAAATGCGGCTGGAAGACCACGATGACCCGGCCCGGGCGCGACCGCGCGCCGTCGCGGGCCTCCTGTGCCACCAGTTCCGCGGCGGCGCTGAGCACCGCGCGCACCTCGGTCGGATGGTGGGCGTAGTCGTCGAATACGCGCACGCCGTGTTCGCGCCCGGTGAGCTGGAAACGCCGGTGCACCCCGCCGAAACCCTCCAGGCCCTGGATGATCTCGGCGAGATCGGCGCCCGCGGCCCGCGCGGCCAGCAGCGCGCCCAGCGCGTTGAGCGCCATGTGGCGGCCCGGCACCGACAGGCGCAGCGTGCGCGGGGTGGCTTCGTCGGCGAGCTGGAAGACCGCGACCCCGCCGACATCGCGGGGCTCGAAGGACAGCAGCCGCGCGCCGACCGGCACCGCCGGATCCGCGGTGTCGTCCGGATCGCCCGAGCCGTAACCGATGATCTCGATGCCGCGCGGATCCTCGGCGAGCCGGACCAGCGACCGTCGCGCCAGGCCCAGCGACCCCGGATCGTCCAGGCACACCACCAGCCGGCCGCCCGGCTGCAGGCGATCGACGAAGTCGTCGAAGACCTGCGTGTAGGCCTCGTCGGTGCCGAAGTAGTCCAGGTGGTCGGACTCGATGTTGGTCACCACCGCCACATCCGGCGCGTACTGCAGCAGCGAGCCGTCGCTCTCGTCGGCCTCGGCCACGAAGATGCCGCCGGTGCCGTGATGGGCGTTGGTGCCCGATTCGTTCAACTCGCCGCCGACCGCGAAGGACGGATCCGCGCCGCAGTGCTGCAGCGCCACGACCAGCATCGAGGTGGTCGAGGTCTTGCCGTGCGTGCCCGAGACCAGCAGGGTCTTGTGGCCCTGCATGAGCGCGGCCAGCACGGCCGGGCGCAGCAGCACCGGGACCCCGCGCCGATGCGCCTCCACCAGTTCGGGATTGGTCTTGGGAATGGCGGCGAACGTGGTCACCACCGCCGACGGGCCGCCGGGCAGCAGATCCAGCGCACCGGCGTCGTGCCCGATGCGCACCTGCGCGCCGCGCGCTCGCAGTGCCAGCACACCCCGGCTCTCCTTGGCGTCCGAACCCGACACCAGGCCGCCGCGCGAGAGCAGGATCCGGGCGATGCCGGACATGCCCGCACCGCCGATACCGATCATGTGCACCCGCTGCAACAGCTCGGGGAGGTCACTCGCCCGCGTCATTCCCGCTGTGCCCGCGCCCTGTTCGGCGTCCACACCCTGCCCGTTGCCCGCTACCTCAGCCACGACCTGCCACCTCCACCACGATCCGCGCTCCCGCGACGATTGTGCCACCGCCGGCCGTGATCATCGGCCGCGTGGTGCCGTCCGCGGCCGCACCCACCGAGAGCGCCCGCTGCGCACTCACCTCGAATCTCCCCGTTCTCTCGCGTGTTTCATGGGATAGCTGGGCTCCCAGGCCCGGGTGCCGCGCCACGATTCGGTGGAGCGGCTGGTGCGGCGGGCCGAATCGGAGTCCACCGATCGGGCTCTCGGGTCCGCGGCCCGGCCCCGGCCGCCGTTCGGCAGGGCGCGGCGCGGCGGTGCGGCCTTCATCCCGCCCTTGGGCTTGGCGCCGGACCGGGGTGCGGGCTTCGGCTTCGCCTTGGCCTTGCGGGCCCGGGCGGCCTGCGCCCGTGCGGGGGAATACATCTCGGGAATCGGCAGCCGCAGCATCCGGCTGACCCGGCCGTCCTGCCCGGCGTGCAGCGCCGCCACCGCCTCGGGCTCGTGCCGGGCGGCGTTGGCGATGATGCCGAACATGAACAGCGTGATCGCGAGCGAGGAGCCGCCCGCCGACACCAGCGGCAGCTGCAGACCGGTCACCGGCAGCAGGCCGACCACGTAGCCGACGTTGATCAGCGCCTGCCCGGTGATCCAGGTGGTCGCCGAGGCCGCGAGCAGGCGCAGGAACGGATCCAGCGAACGCGTCGCGATGCGCAGGCCGGTGTAGACGAAGAGCGCGAAAAGCCCGAGCACCAGCGCACATCCGAGGAAGCCGAGCTCCTCGCCGATGATCGCGAAGATGAAGTCGTTGTGCGCGTTGGGCAGATAGCTCCACTTGGCCCGCGACTGCCCGAGCCCGCGGCCCCAGATCCCGCCGTCCGCCAGCGAATACAGCGCCTGGCGGGCCTGGTAGCCGATGCCCTGCGGATCGTCGCCGGGATTGAAGAACGCGCGCATGCGATCGGAGCGGTATCCCGCCGAGAGCGCCAGGATGCCCGCCGCCACCGCGCCCGAGACCGCGATGGTCACGAACATGCGCAGCGGCAGCCCGCCGAACCACAGCAGCGAGGACAGCACGATGCCCAGTGCGATCGTGGTGGACAGGTTGGGTTCGAGCACCACCAGGAAGCACACCAGCAGACCGGCGGGCACCAGGGGCATGAGAATGTCCTTGTACCCGGCCTTTTCGGTCTGGCGCGAGGCCAGCAGGTGCGAACCCCACACCACCAGCGTCACCTTGGCGATCTCCGAGGGCTGCACCGACACCAGGCCGAGGTCGAACCAGCGCCGCGAACCCTGCACCTCGGTGCCGATGCCCGGGATGAGCACCAGCACCAGCAGCACCACCGAGAGCGCGAACACCGGGAACGACAGCTGGCGCATGAGCCGCATGGGAATTCGCAGCGCGATGTAGAACAGCACCGCGCCGAACGCCGCCAGCACCGCCTGCTGGATGAACAGCGAATACGCGGATTTGCCAACGGCATAGGACTCCACGCTGGACGCCGAGAGCACCATGACCAGACCGAGCACGGTCAGCAGCAGGGCGATCGTGACGACCAGGTGGAACGAGGCCAGCGGGCGGGCCAGCCAGGCGGCGAACCAGGCGGTCCTGGTCCGCCGGGCCGGGGCCGGCTTGTCGGCGCGCGGCAGCGGCTTGTCACCCGCCCGCCGCGACGCCGTCATTCCGTTCTCCCGATGTCCTTCTCGTCCAGGGCCTGCACCGCGGCGGCGAAACTCCGTCCGCGATGGGTGTAGTCGGCGAACATATCCAATGAAGCCGCGGCCGGAGCCAGCAGCACGACGTCGCCGCGGGTGGCGTAACCGGCGGCCACCCGGACCGCACGAGCCATCACCGCTTCGGGCTCGATTTCGGTGAAGGCGTCACCCATTCCTGCATCGTCCCCCGAATTCAGCTCCACAACCGGGACATCCGGCGCGTGTCGCGCCAGCGCGGCCGCGATCACGGGTGCGTCGACGCCGAAAACCACGGCGGCCACGAGGTGCTCGCGCACCTCCTCCACCAGATCCTCCACGCCCGCGCCCTTGAGCTGACCGCCCGCGACCCAGATCACCGACTGGTGCGCCAGGATCGACGAGCGCGCGGCGTGCGGGTTGGTCGCCTTGGAATCGTCGACGAACTCCACCCCGCACAGCTCGCGCACGAAGGCGGCGCGGTGCGGGCCGACCTTGTGTTCCTGCAGGCCCTCTTTCACGAACTGCGGGGCCACGTCGATGCTGCGGGTGAGCGCGGCCGCGGCGAGCGCGTCGGCGATGCCAGCCGGGCCCTGCGGGCTGATGTCCGCGGTCTCGGCCAGGATCGCGGCCTTGGTGAAGGCGCGATCGAGCAGCTTGCCGTCCACCACGCCGAGTTCACCGTCGGCCGGGACGCCGATGCGGAAGCCGACGGTGCGGCGCGCCTTGGACTTTCGGGCCAGCGCCGCGGCGACCTGATCGTCGAGACCGACCACGCCGACGCGTCCGGTCAGCGCGCGCGCCTTGGCCGCGGCGTACGCGTCCAGGCCGCCGTGCCAATCCAGGTGATCCTCGGCCACATTCAGCACCACGCCGGCCTCGGGCCGGACCGAGGGCGCCCAATGCAGTTGGAACGAGGACAGTTCCACCGCGAGCACCTGCGGGCCCGGGCTGCGCCGCAGCGCGTCCAGGATGGGCAGGCCGATATTGCCGCACGCCACACTGGGAATGCCCGCCGAACGCAGGATCGAATGCGTCATCTGGGTGGTGGTGGTCTTGCCGTTGGTGCCCGTCACCACGAGCCACTTGCGCACCGGCCCGTAGATGCGGGCCTGATCGACCCACCACGCGAACTCGACGTCACCCCACACCGGAATGCCCTCGGTGACAGCGGAAACCAGCACCGGGGAATCGGGGCGCCAGCCCGGGCTGGTGATCACCAGCGCGAAGCGTTGCAGCGCATCGGGTTCGAGCAGATCCGCCGGGGTGGCGGTCTCCAGTCCGAGTTCGGCCGCTTCGGCCAGGGCCTTGCCGCCGCCGTCGGTCACCACCGGGCGGGCGCCGATGTCCTGCAGCGGCTCGACCAGCGAGCGCCCGGACACCCCCCACCCGGCGACGAGAACGTCACGGCCGCGCAGGAATTCGAGCATGGGCCCGGGCGACCGCAGGACCCGGGGATTGTGCTGGGAATGCTGTGAATGCTCAACCATCAGTTCACCCGACCGCAGAAAGATAATCGCTGTAGAACAGGCCAAGGCCGACGGCCGACGCGATGCCGGCCAGCAACCAGAACCGTATGATCACCGTCGTTTCGGCCCAGCCGCTCAATTCGAAGTGGTGATGGAACGGAGCCATCTTGAACAATCGGTTACGCGTGGTGCGGAACACCGCCACCTGCAGGATGACCGAGGCCGCCTCGGCCACGAACAGCGCGCCGATCACGATCATCAGCAGCTCGGTGCGAGTGGTGACGGACAGGCCCGCCAGCAGGCCGCCCAGCGCGAGGGAACCGGTGTCGCCCATGAAGATCTTGGCGGGCGCCGCGTTCCACCACAGGAAGCCGATACAGGCCGCGCCGCCGGCGGCGCAGACCAGCGCCAGATCCAGCGGATCGCGCACGTTGTAGCAGCCCGCCTCCGGGTGCGTGGAGCACGCGTTGCGCCACTGCCAGAAGGTGATGATCATGTACGCGCCCAGCACCAGCGACATCGAACCCGCCGCCAGCCCGTCCAGGCCGTCGGTCAGGTTGACCGCGTTGGACCAGGCGACCACGACCAGGGCCACGAAGAACAGGAACACGACCACGCTCATCGACACCGTGGTGATGTCCCGGGTGTAGGACAGGTGCCGGCTGGCCGGGGTCAAACCGTTGGCGCCCTTGAACTGCAGCGCCAGCACGCCGAACACCACGGCCGAGGTCAGCTGGCCGATGTACTTGCCGGCCGCGGTCAGACCGAGGTTGCGCTGCTTGCGCAGCTTGATCAGATCGTCCAGGAAGCCGACCAGGCCGAGCGCGGTGGCCAGGCCCATCACCAGCAGACCCGATGCCGAGGGGCCGGGCTCGCCGTAGCTCATGGAGATCAGGTGCGAGCCCAGGTAGCCCGCCCACATGCCGACGATGATCGCGACGCCGCCCATGGTGGGGGTGCCGCGCTTGGCCTTGTGGCTCTCCGGGCCGTCGACCCGGATCTCCTGGCCGAAGCCCTGTTTGGCGAAGTAGCGGATGACCACCGGGGTCAGCAGGATGGAGACGCCGAGGGCGATCGCCGCCGACAACAGAATCTGGGTCACTGCACGGCCTCCCGACCGGCGGCGGCCATCAGGTGTTCGGCCACCGTCCAGAGCCCCACGGACTTGGACGCTTTCACCAGCACCACATCGCCCGCCTCGAGCTCATCGTCCAATATCGCTATCGCGGAATCGAGGTCGGGCACCAGCACCGACTCCTCGCCCCACGACCCTTCCATGACCGCGCCCTGATGCATGCCGTGCGAGGGGCGGCCGGTGCCGATCACGATGAGCCGGTCCACGTCCAGGCGCACCACCAGGCGGCCGATGCGATCGTGCTCGATGACCGAATCGTCGCCCAGCTCACCCATTTCCCCGAGCACGGCCCAGCTGCGGCGGCGGCCGATCTCGCGCCCGCGCCCGTCGGTGCCGCCCGCGCGGGACATGGTGACCAGCGCCTTGAGCGCGGCCCGCACCGAATCGGGATTGGCGTTGTAGGAGTCGTTGATGACGGTGACGCCGTCCGCGCGGGTGCGCACGTCCATGCGCCGCACCGAGGCGGCGTTGGCGCCGGCGAGCGCGGCGGCCACGGTCGCCAGATCCGCGCCCTGATCCAGGGCCACCGCGGCCGCGGAGAGCGCGTTGCCGACCTGGTGTTCCCCGTGCACCGCGAGCTCGATCGGGATCGATCCGCCGCCGGCGTGCAGGGTGAAGCGGGCCCGGGCCTGATCGTCCATGCGCACGTCGGTGGCGCGGATGTCGGCGTTCGAGTTCAGGCCGACGGTGACCACGCGGGCCGCGGTCCGCGACGCCATCTTCGCGACGAGGTGGTCGTCGAGATTGAGCACGGCCAGACCGGAGGCCGGAAGCGCCTCCACCAGTTCACCTTTGGTCTGCGCGATCACCTCCTGGCTGCCGAACTCGCCCAGGTGCGCGGTGCCGATGTTCAGCACCACGCCGGCGTTGGGCGGGGCGATCTCGGTCAGGTGCCTGATGTGCCCGGGGCCGCGCGCGGACAGCTCGAGCACCAGGAAGCGGGTGTTCGCGTCGGCGCGCAGGGCCGTCCAGGGGTGCCCGAGTTCGTTGTTGAACGACCCGGGCGGGGCCACCACGGCGCCGAGGGGGGCCAGCACGGCCGCCAGCAGATCCTTGGTGGAGGTCTTGCCGGAGGAACCGGTCACCCCGACCACGGTCAGGCCGCCGGCCGCCACCAGGCGGTCCACACTCGCCCGGGCCAGCTTGCCCAGTGCCTCGAGCACCGCGGCGCCCGAGCCGTCGGCGTCGTGCGCCAGCGCGATCGCGCGGCTTGCGTGCGGTCGCGGCTCGACCACCACCGCAGGCGCGCCCACCGGCCGCGCGGCCAGCACCGCTACCGCGCCCTGGGCCACCGCCTTGGCCGCGAAATCGTGGCCGTCGGCGCGCTCACCCGGCAACGCCAGAAACAGATCACCGGAACCAATTGCGCGCGAATCGAATTCGACCGCTCCGGTGACCTTCGCCTCGGGGTCGGGAACATCGTGCAGCGTGCCGCCCACGATGTCCGCGATCTCCCGCAAAGTCATCTCGATCATGAATGCGTCAGATCCCTCGTCTTTCGCGACAAGGCCACCGCGAGCACCTCACGGTCGTCGAACGGATACTTCACTCCCGAAATCTCCTGCCCTGTCTCATGTCCCTTGCCCGCGATCAGCACCACATCGCCCGGACTCGCCCAGTCGACGACGGCCGTGATCGCGTCGGCCCGGTCCCCGACCTCCCGGACCTGCCCGCGTTCGGCCGCCGGAACCGCCTCGGCTCCGTCCCGGACCGCGGCGCGAATGACCGCCGGATCCTCACCGCGGGGATTGTCGTCGGTGATGATGAGCAGATCGGCGCCGCGCGCCCCGGCCGCACCCATGAGCGGGCGCTTGCCGGCATCGCGATCACCACCCGCGCCGACCACCACCGCGAGGCGTCCACCGCCCTGCTCGGCGAGCAACGCGCGCAGCGTCGCCACCACCGATTCGATGGCCGCGGGCTTGTGCGCGTAGTCGACCACGGCCAGGAACTCCTGACCGCGATCCACCCGCTGCATGCGCCCGGGCACATCCACCTCACCCAGCGCACCCGCCGCGGCCGCCGGATCGGCGCCCGCAGCGGTGCACACGGCCAGCGCGAGCAGGCCGTTGGCGATGTTGTACGCGCCCGGAAGCCGCAGGCGCACATCCATGTTCGCGCCCGGTCCGGACGCGGTGAACTCCTGGGTCCCGGCCGCGCCGGCCCGGGCCGCGCTCGCGACCCAGTCGGCGGCGACGCCGGGACGGGTGGCCACGGTGATCAGCTCCCGATCACCGGTCGCGGCGGCGGCCACGGCGATGTCGCCCGCCAGCCGCACACCCCACTCGTCATCGATACAGACCACCGACCGCGCCGCGGGCACCACCGCCGAGCCGTCCGGCACGAACAGCCGGCGCTTGGCGGCGAAGTAGTCCTCGAAGTCGGCGTGGAAATCCAGGTGGTCCTGGGACAGGTTGGTGAACGCGCCGACCGCGAACTCCACCCCGTCCACCCGGCCCAGCGCCAGCGCGTGGCTCGAGACCTCCATGACCACCGCCTGCACCCCGCGCTCGACCATCACCGCGAACATGGCGTGCAGCTGCGGCGCCTCGGGGGTGGTCAGCGCCGAGGGCACCCGATCCCCGCCGATGCGGGTCTCGATGGTGCCGATGAGCGCGGTGCGCAGCCCCGCGGCCGCCAGCCCCGCTTCCACCAGGTACGAGGTCGTGGTCTTGCCGGAGGTACCGGTGATGCCGATGATGCGCAGAGTGCGGGACGGATCGCCGTACACGGCCGAGGACAGCGCGCCGAGAATCGCGCGCGGCGCGTCGTGCACCAGCACCGGCACGTCGATGTCGCCGATCAGCTCGGCCCCGGCCGGATCGGTGAGGATCGCCACCGCGCCCCGTTCCACCGCCGCCCGGGCGAAGCGGGCGCCGTGCGCGTGCGCACCGGCCAGACCGGCGAACAGATCACCGGGCAGTACCGCGTTCGATCGCTGCTCGATACCGGTGACCTGCACCTGCGCCGGCACCTCGGCCGCACCCGCCGGGCGCGCGCCCGTCAGTTCCGCCACCGCCCGCAAGGACGTCGCAGGTGGGGCGGTCGGCCGAAGTACCTGCGGCGGAATCGAACTTCCGCTGCGCGGCTCCATCGAATCTCCGCGACGCGGATCCGATTGCGCGGGCACGAAGCTCCTCTCCGGGACTCTTGTCATGGGGTAGAAATCCGGCCTCGGGACTCGAAGGCGAGCCTCCGCATTCACCCGGATCGACGTGTCAGGTTACCTGTGTTGGATCGCCGGGCCACCGGCACGGCGCAGTTCGCTCACCCACCACCGCGCACACCGACCGCGCCGAACGTGCCGCCCACCGTTTTCCGCGCTAACTCGCCTGCAGAACCAGCGGCTCGACCGGTGGCGACGGCGGCACGCGATCGCGCTGCAGTGCCCAGGACGCGATGCTGTGGAACAGCGGCGCGACCGAACCGCCACCGCTGCCGTCCGAACTGCGCACCGGCGCGTCCAGCATCATGCCGATCACGTAGCGCGGATTGTCGGCCGGAGCCATACCGGCGAACGTGATCCAGTAGCGATCGGTGGAGTAGCAGCGGCACTTCTGATCGATCTGCTGCGCGGTGCCGGTCTTGCCCGCCACCTGATATCCCTCGATCGCCGCCGGGCCGCCGGTGCCGGTCTGGACGCCGCGCGGGTCGCGCTGCACCACCGACTGGAACATGCGGCGCAGCGTGGCCGCGGTCTCCGGGCTCACCACCTTGACACTCTCGGGCTGTTCCTCTTCGATGCGCTCGCCGTTCGGGGCGATCCGCGCCTTGACGATGCGCGGCGGAATCCGCACCCCGTCGTTGGCGATGGCCTGGTACATGGCCGCCATCTGCAGGGTCGTCATCGAAAGGCCCTGGCCGATGGGCAGGTTCGCGAAGGTCGAGCCGGACCACTGGTCGCGCGCGGGCACCACGCCCGCGCTCTCGCCGGGCAGGCCGACCCCGGTGCGCTGACCCAGGCCGAACTTCTTGAGCAGGTCGAAATAGCGGTCCTCGCCGACCCGCTGAGCCAGCATCAGCGTGCCCACGTTCGACGACTTACCGAAGATGCCGGTCGTGGTGTACGGCGCGACGCCGTGATCCCAGGCGTCGTGCACGGTGACGCCGCCGGTGAAGATGCTGCCGGGTACCTGGTGCACCTCGTCCGGGGTGGTCAGGCCGTACTCGATGGCGGCGGCCGCGGTGACGATCTTGTTGACCGAGCCGGGCTCGTACACCTCCTGCACGGTCGGGTTGCCCAGATCCGAGGTGGACCAATACTTGGGCCCCAGTGCGGGATTGAAGGTGTTGTCGTTCGCCATCGCCAGCACCTGGCCGGTGTGCGCGTCCAGCACCACCGCCGAGGCGGCCTGCGCGCCCGAGTTCTCCTTGGCCTGCTGCACCTGCTGCTGCACGTAGTACTGCAGATCCTGATCGAGGGTCAGCTCCACGCCGTAGCCGTTCACCGCGGGCTGCTGATCACGCCAGGACCCCGGGATGACCGCGCCGTCCGAACCGCGGTCGTAGGTCATGGAACCGTCCGAACCGGCGAGAATGGCGTCCATGGCGGACTCCAGGCCGATCTGGCCGTGCCCGTCCCAGCCGGTCGCGCCGATCACGTTCGCCGCCAGCGACCCGCCCGGGTATTCGCGCATGTCCTGGCGCTCGGTGCCGACCTCGGGGAACTTCAGGCTGATGTCGGCGGCGATGCGGGGATCCACGTTGCGCACCAGATAGGTCCACGGCTCGTCGCTCTGCAGCAGGGCCAGCATGTCCTTCTCCGGCGCCGCGATGCCGAGCTTCTCGTGAATGTACTTGGCGATCGCCTTCATCCGGTCGTCCGGATCGGGCTTGGTCGAATCCTTGGCGTGCGCGTCGGCCAGATCCTTGCGCACCCGCACCGGCTGGAAGGTGAGCGCCTTGGCGGCGATGGTGAAGGCCAGCGAATGCCCGTAGCGATCGGTGATCGGGCCGCGGGTCGCCGGATCTGGCAGCTTCACCGTGCGCTGGCTGGCGGCCTCGGCCGAGAGCTCCGGCGCGGAAAAGCTCTGCACCCAGAGCAATTGGATCGCCGAGACCAGCAGGGCGATGAGCATGACCAGGCGGCCGACCCCGAAACGGAACCGGGTGGAGGCGTCCATACCCGAGGCGTTGCGCGGGCGGGGACGGCGGCCCGGCCCGGAACCGGCACGGCCGGAGCCGGTTCGGTTCCGGGCGGGCGCCGAACGCGCACGCGGGGAATCCGAGCGGCTCCGGCCGTCGCGGCCGGCGCGGGAAGGGCTCACCGAGGGGCACCGTTCGGCGCGGCCTGCAGCGACGGGACCTGAGCGCCCGGAAGCTGCGGGGCCTGCGCCGGAGCGGGCGCTGTCGTCGGCGGTTTGGCGGTCGTGGTCACCGGCACCAGGCGCTCACCCGCGCCGGGGGCCGAGACCGAGCGCGGCGGCTGCGCGACGGCCGCGGGCGGCGTGGTGTTCAGCGGGGCGGCCGGATTGCCCTGTGCGGGAACCGGATCGCCGACCACCGTCACCTCGCCGTCCGGGCCGATCAGCAGGCGCGCGGGATCCTTGGCCGGGATCATGCCCAGCTGCGCGGCGCGCGCGGCCAGTTCGGGCGCGGAATCGGCGGCCTCCACCTCACGCTGCAGCGCGGCCCGCTCGTCCGAGAGCTGCTGGTTCGACCGGCGCGCGTCACCGAGCTGATAGCTGCCCTCGGTGGCACGGGTGGTCAACAGCAGCGTCAGCGCCAGACCGCAGCCGAGCAGCGCGATGATGCTGGCCACGAAGGACATCCGGCCGCGCGGGGCGGGCCCGCCGGACCGGCGGAGCAGTTGCGGCAGCTCGGTCCGGGCACGACTGCTGCGGCGCGCGTAGGCGCGCTGTGCCGCACCCGATTTCACCCGGTCCGCCGCCTGCGCCCGCCGTGCCCCCCGGCCCGCGGACTGCGTCCTGATCGTCATAGCCCGGCCCCGTTCCACGCCGGGCCGGCGTGCCACCTCCAGTAATGCCCGGTTCGCCGCCGCATTCGAATCTGCCCCCGCGTGGTGACGCTCCGCTCCCGCCTCATTGCCCTGCCTCCCCTGCGATTCGTTCCGCGGCCCGCATGCGCACCGGGGTGGCACGCGGGTTCTGCTCGATCTCCTGCTCGGTGGCCTTCTCCGCGCCCCGGGTCAGAATCTTGAATTCCGGTCCCATACCTGGCAGTTCATAGGGCAGGTCCAGGGGGGTACGCGAGACCGACCGCTTGGTCAGCGCCGCCTTCACCACCCGGTCCTCGAGCGACTGGTAGCTCATGATGACGATCCGGCCGCCCGGCGCCAGCGCGTCCAGCGCGGCGGGCATGGCCAGTTCGAGGGATTCGAGTTCGCGGTTGACCTCCACCCGCAACGCCTGGAACGTGCGCTTGGCGGGGTGGCCGCCGGTGCGGCGGGTGGCGGCGGGAATGGTGTCGTAGAGCAGTTCCACCAGCGCGGCGCTGGTGGTGAAGGGGGTGCGCGCACGGCGGCGGACGACCTCGGAGGCGATCTTGCCCGCGAAGCGCTCCTCACCGTAAACCTTGAGGACCCTGGCCAATTCGCCGTGCGAGTAGGTGTTGAGCACGTCGGCGGCGGTGGGCCCGGTACTCGGGTCCATCCGCATGTCCAGGGGCGCGTCGATGGAATAGGCGAAGCCGCGATCGGCCTCGTCCAGCTGCATGGAGGACACGCCCAGGTCCATGAGGATCGCGTGCACCGAACCGCGCGCGGGCAGGCCCGCCTCGTCCAGCGCGTCGGCGATGCCGTCGTATCTGGTGTGCACCAGGGTGATTCGGTCCTGGAAGGGGCTCAGCCGCTCGCCCGCCAATTTCAGGGCGTTGGTATCGCGATCGAGACCGACCAGCCGGATGTTCGGGTACGTGCGCAGGAAGTGTTCCGCGTGACCGCCCAGACCGAGCGTGCAGTCCAGGTAGACGGCGCCGGGACCACCCGATTCCAGTGCGGGACCGAGGATTTCGTCGGCGCGATCGAGGAGAACCGGAACATGGCGGGGACCGTCACTGTCTCGGTTCACCTTCGGCCTCCCGGATCCTGCCTCACATTCGTCGCACGGCCACGTATGGGTCGCTCGCGATTCGGACTTCACTGAACTGTTCGGTCGGACTTCACCGCACTGTTCGGCCGGATTTCGTCGAAACCCTCGGCCGGCACTGCGTTTTCAGCGTCGGTGACCAATGCCCCGTGGTCTCTGACCGAAGCGCGGCACCTGGCGTTGGGGAAGTACGTCAGGGTCCGTGTCGGGCAGAGGCCGCAGGGCACTCGCCTCGCTGTGGGCTAGAAGATCCCGCCCAGCGACTCGTCTCCAGCCTGCGAGTAATCCTCCTCGTGTTCGGCGAGGTAGGACTCCCACGCCGCCTTGTCCCAAATCTCGAGAAAGTCGACCGAGCCGATGACCACGCAATCCTTGGTCAGTCCGGCGTAGCGACGGTGTTCGGCCGACAGCACGATCCGGCCCTGAGCGTCCGGGCGCTGTTCGTCGGTGGAGGCGGCCAGGTTTCGGACGAACGCCCGGGCCTGCGGGTTGCTCCGCGACGCCGCCGCGGCTCGCCGCGCCAGCGCGGTGAACTCGTCCTTCGGATAAACGGCAAGGCTGTGGTCCTGTCCCTTCGTGACCATCAACCCTCCCGCCAGCTCGTCACGGAACTTCGCAGGCAACGTGAGTCGCCCTTTATCGTCCAGCCGAGGGGTATAGGTCCCGAGAAACAAGTCCCGACACCTCCTACCGGATCACCTCTCGACTGTTGGCCTCCTGTAGTGCGCGCTCCACATTACCCCACTTTCCCCCACTTTCAATCGAAAGCGGCGGTGATCTCGGTCCCCGCTTGGCGAACTTCGCAGGTCATCGCAGCTATCACGCGGGTGGGGAACTTTCGCCCCTGTTCCCCCGACACGCGCGGCACGCCTCGGCCGGGATCCGACAACAGCCAGCAAACCCGCAGATAGCGCCCATTTCCGGCGACGGTGGGGCGCGGTGGGGACACCCGGTGGGGCGGGGTGGGGAATCTCGTCGACAGCTCGACACGCCGGACACGCCCAAGGAGAAACGCCGTGGCGCCACACCTCTAATC
>NZ_JBSHMS010000010.1:126557-321731 GCF_053645575.1 Nocardia sp. NPDC055321 | reverse complement strand
GGCCCGGACCTGTGCGGTCCGGGCACGACAGTGGCTGTGCCGCAGGCTCGTTCGAGCCCGGCGCGGCCGGGCGGCTAGCTCGCGGGCGGGGCGGCCGGAGCCGCGGGCGCCGCGTCCGCCGGGGCCGGCGCGTCGCCGGAGCCGCTCGAGCCGCTGTCGCTGGAGCCGCCCGAACCCGTGGTGGCGGGCTCGCCGTCGACCTTCGGGAGTTCGGCCACGGTGAACAGGCCGACGGTCGGCAGCACCACGCACCGGGCGGCCGGGTAGTCGATCGTGCCCCAGAGCGAGGCCACGACGGTGCCGGGGCCGGAGTCGACCGTGGTCGCCAGGGCCGGGAGGTTGTACTCGGTCAGGTCGGCGAGTGGGCTGATGCCGCTGCGGCCGTTGCCGACGTTGAGCCAGGCGACACTGAGGCCCGAGGCCAGCGGCATGCCCGAATGCGCGGGGGTGGCCTGGAAGCGCAGGGTGCCGGGCGGGCCGGCCAGGCCCAGTTCGGGGCCGTCGACCATGCCGGGGGTGGCCGAGGCGGCGGTCATGGTGAAGGGCAGGTTGTGTCCGCAGCCGATGGTGGGGGCGGTGTATCCGAAGGGCCGGAAGCCGATGTCGCCGAGCTTGGCGGCCGCGACCAGCTGGGCGCCCTTGCTCACCGTGGTTACTGCGGCCTGCGCCTCGGCGTTGTCGCCCGCAGCGGTCGTGAGCTGCTCGATGGCCTGCTCGACCGGGGACTTCTCCGCGTCGGCGGCGGCCGTGCCGCCCGCGCACAGGATCGCCGCGGCGGCGAGGGCGGTGACCGAGGCGGCGCGCCCGGGAAGAGTTCTGCCGTTCACTCGTACTTCTCCTGCGAACTCGGGATACCGGTGGGGCGATCGGCGGCTCTGCGCTTCGGAAGCGGCACCGGCGCACCGGATCTCCCCGGCAACGTACCAGCTGCCCCGCGATCGCGTCCGCCCAGGCGGTAGCCGGGTGTGATCCAGCCGACACGCCGAGTATTACCGGGGGGTAGGTTTGACCTTGATACGACAGCGACGCTGGGAGAAGCGATGAAACTTGCCCTGTCACCAGATGAGGTGAAATTCCGGGACGAACTGCGCGAGTTCTACCGGACCAAGGTCCCGGCGGAGATTCGCGAACGCGTGAAGTACGGTCGCGAGCTCTCCAAGGACGACATCGTCACCACGCATCGAATCCTCAACGAGCACGGCTACGCGGTCCCCAAGTGGCCGGTGGCCTGGGGCGGCCGCGACTGGACGCCCATGCAGCGCCACATCTGGGAAGACGAGATGCAGCTGGCCTCGGTCATCGAGCCGCTGACCTTCAACGCCCAGATGATCGGCCCCGTCATCGCGCAGTTCGGCTCCGAGGAGCTCAAACAGCGCTTCCTGCCGCCGACCGCGAACCTGGACATCTGGTGGTGCCAGGGCTTCTCCGAGCCGGACGCCGGTTCGGACCTGGCCTCGCTGCGCACCACCGCGGTCCGCGACGGCGACGACTACATCGTCAACGGCCAGAAGATCTGGACCACGCTGGCGCAGTACGCGGATTGGATCTTCTGCCTGGTCCGCACCGATCCGGCGGCGAAGAAGCAGGCCGGCATCTCCATGCTGCTGTTCGACGTGAAGTCGCCGGGCGTGACCATTCGCCCGATCAAGCTGATCGACGGCGGCCACGAGGTCAACGAGGTCTTCTTCGAGAACGTCCGGGTGCCCGCCGATCAGCTGGTCGGCGAGGAGAACATGGGCTGGACCTACGCCAAGTTCCTGCTCGGCAACGAGCGCACCGGCATCACCGGCGTCGGCCGCACGAAGGTCAAGCTGGCGGTGGCGAAAGAGTATGCGGCCCAGACCAGGTCGGGGCGCGGCACGCTGCTCGAGGATCCGGTGTTCGCGGCTCGGATCGCGGCGCTGGAGAACGAGCTGCTGGCGCTGGAACTGACGCTGATGCGGGTGGTGTCCAATACCACCGACGGCAAGCCGAATCCGGCGTCCTCGGTGCTCAAGCTGCGGGGTTCGGAGCTGCAGCAGGCCGCCACCGAGCTGCTGCTGGACATCGCGGGACCGGACGCGCTGCCGGTGCAGGCCGATGACATCGCTTCGCCCGCGTGGGCGCAGCGCACCGGCCCCGGCTACCTGAACTACCGCAAGACAACCATCTACGGAGGTTCCAGCGAGGTGCAGCGCACCATCATCGCCTCCACCATCCTCGGATTGTGAGCTGCCGCCATGGATTTCGAACTCACCGATGAACAGGTCATGCTGCGCGACACGGTCCGCGATCTGCTCGCCCGCGCCTACGACCCCGAGACCCGCCTGAAGGTCACCGACGCCGAACTCGGCTGGAATCGCCAGGTCTGGAACCAGCTCGCCGAACTCGGCGTGCTGGGACTGGCTTTCGGCGAGGAGGACGGCGGCGTCGGCGCCGGGCCGGTGGAGACCATGGTCGTGCTGGAGGAGGTCGGCCGCCGCCTGGCGCCCGAGCCGATCCTGGACGCGGTCCTGGTCCCCGGCGGCCTGATCGCCGCCGCGGGCACCGAGGCGCAGCGGCAGCGCGTGCTGCCCGAGGTGATCGCGGGGGAGAAGCTGCTCGCGTTCGCCCACGACGAGCCCGGAACCCGCTGGCCCGCCGCGGAACTCGCCACGATCGCGGTGCCGCAGGGTGACGGGTACGTGCTGACCGGGGTGAAGAACCCGGTGCCGCACGGGGATTGCGCCGACGAGTTCGTGGTCAGCGCCGAACTGCCCGGCGGCGGGCCGGGGCTGTTCCTGGTCGCGGCCGACGCGACCGGCGTGGTGCGCAAGCCCTTCCGCACCTTCGACGAGCGCCGGGGCGCGCAGCTCGAGTTCACCGCGACCCCGGGTGAGCTGCTCGGCGACAACGCCGACACCGCGGCCGCGCTGGCCGCGGTGACCGCCCAGGCGCAGGCCGCGCTGTGCGCGGAGTCGCTGGGCGCGATGGAGGAGTCGCTGCGCCTGACGACCGAATACCTCAAGACCCGCAAGCAGTTCGGCGTCACGCTGTCGAAGTTCCAGACCCTGAGCCAGCGCGCCGCCGAAATGTACGTCTCCCTGGAGTTGGCGCGCAGTATGAGCCTGTACGCCACGGCAGCCCTGGTGGACGAGGTGACCGATCCGACCGTCGCCGCCCGCGCCCGCCTGCAGGTAGGGCGTTCGGCCCGGCACATCGGCCAGGAGGCGATCCAGATGCACGGCGGCATCGGCATCACCACCGAGTATCCGGTGAGCCACTACGTGGCCCGCCTGACCGCCATCGCCCGCACCCTGGGCACCGACCTGGACCACCTCAACCACCTGGCCGGCCACGTCGGCGATTACACCCTCGTCGAGTTCTGACACGCCTCTCCCACGTGCCCCGCTCCGGATCGGAGCGGGGCGCGCGCGTTTCCGGGACGTTCGGCCGTTGCGGGGCACGGGGTTCCGTGTATGACGACCCGCGCGCGCCGCCCGACCTGGGCCGGGGCGCGTGTCGTTTCCGCGTTCGGTGAAATCGGGTGGGGGCGGGTGCGAGACCGCGCGTAGGGTGCGGTCATGGGAGAGGAAACTGTTCGGCTGGACGGGAATACGCTGGTGCTGGCGGGGGACGTACGGGTGCGATTCATTCGCACGCTGCGGCTGCCGGAGACGGGAACGCACGCGTTGCCGCCGGGTATCGGGGATTTCCCGGTGCGGCGGGTCGCGGATTACGCGGACACGGTGCCCGACGAGTGGGCGAAGCGCGGCGGCGTCATGCTGCCCATGTACCTGCGCGAGGCCATGTGGCTCTCGTTCTCCGCGCGCGAACCGGCGGCGCTGCAGGTCGGGGTGGGCAAGGTGTGCGCGGTTTCGGGCAAGCCCTGGAGCGACCGGCTCGGCCGCGATCCGCAGAACTACGTGGTGCTACCCCGCCAGCCCTGGCTGGACGGCATCAACTCCGGTGCCGGCACCATCCGCCAATTCGTCGCCGTCCCACTGGGTTTGGGCGCGACGGTGGAGGGCCAGGTCACGGGGGAGGAGGTGTGGGGCGGAATCCAGTTGCAGCACTTCGGATTGAACGAGATCGAGTTGGCGCAGTGGCGCAAGGCCCAGCGGGCGCGGGAGGTGAGCCGCGGTGACGGTCCGGTGACGCTCGGAAGCCCGTTCGACGGCGGCTACGGCGCCAAGGAGCCGCCGCCCTGGGGCGGCATGCCCGTGGCCGGTGGCCCGCCGCCCGCGCCGTCCGCCCAGGCCCCGGTGTACGGCGCGGCGCCGCACCCGTCCTCGGCCCCGCTGCCCCCGCCCGCAGCGCCCGGAGCGCCCCTCCCGCGCGCGGCCGCTGGCAAATCCGCCAAGGCCATGGGACTGGGCGTCGGCGGCACCATGCACCAGGAGATCTACGCCGACGACCGGAGGCTCGCGGCCTGGGCGGCAACGCCTTCCGGCCGTGTCTTCGTACACCTGGTGACCCCGCCGGACTGGCAGCGCATCACCGGAGAAGCGCCGCCGCCCTCACCGGTGAACCGGCAGGCGTACACCGAGGCGGGCCTGCCGTGGTTCGACTACTACGACTCGGACGGCTCGGATCTGCCGCCCGCCCCGGACCTGTCCAACGTCGTGCCGGTGGGCGACTGGCTGGGCGCGGATCACGAACCGTGGCAGGACCCCACACCCGGTCAGGTGCATCACCTGGGAGATGCGAAGGGCAAACCCGTCACCGACGGCGACTGGTAGTCCGGCCGTTCCGGCCCGCCGACAACCCGTGGCCGGCCGCCCGCGCACGCCCGGGCGGCCGCCCTCACTCCTCCGAATCGTCGGTGGCGGTGGGCCGTTCGGTGGTCGTGGTGGGCGCGACGGTGGTGTCCTCGGTGGTGGTCACCGGCCGTTCGGTGGTCACCGGGCGCTCGGTCGTGACCGGGCGTTCGGTGGTCGTGCGCGGCGGCCGCGAGGTGGTGGTGCGCGGGGTGGTCGGCCGCGTGGTGCGGGTGGTCGTGGTCGTCCGGTTGCCCGGGTAGTCCGGGTCGTCGGGGTCGATGGTGACCGAGGGCGGCAGCGTGCGCCGCGGCGGCTGATCCGAGGCGACCCGCCAGGTCGGCGAGGGCGGGATGAGGATCCCGGGGGTGGTGCTGCCGCTCGACGTCGAATTCGCCGGTGCGGCTTGCAGATCCGCGTTCAACGCCGGGGGCGGCACGTAGACGTCCTGCCGGCCGAGGCCGCAGGCGCCGAGAACCACCAGACCCAGCGATACCGCGCCGACCGCGGCGGCGGCACCGACCACGGGCCGGGGGAGCGGCCTCCGCGGTGTGGTGTCGCCGCGCTCGTCCGCGCGGGCGTTGCTGCCGTCCATTCGTGGCACTCCTGATTGTCTCGAGTGGGCTCACCATAACGGAGGTGATGACTCGGGGCCAGGCGGGTGCTTGGTCCGATTTGTTCGACTACGGCACTGTTCCGGAAGGCTACGACAATATCTCAAACAGCAATGATTCAGATATCGGATTAATAAACTCCGCGTGTTGCACGCACGTGTCGCCTGGACATTTCGTTGCCGAGCCGTAATGTGTGTCCAAAGTTACACGTGAGACGCCCGAAATTAGCCGAGAGACGCGCCGAAGATTCGCCGAACCGGTGGGCGTCATCTAGGAGTGGATGATGGGTGCATTCTCGACATCCCCGCTGCGCGCCAACGCGCGGCCCGGGGAACCGGCGGTCGACAGACCGTCGAGACCGTCGGCGATCCTGGCCCGCGCCGCCGCCTGGCTCTTCTTCCTGGGCGGAGTGGTCGGCGCGATCCTCGGGATAGCGGGCCTACATGTGGAAATCACCGTCGCGGGCCTGATACTGGCCTGCACCGCAGGACTGGTCCTGCTCAAACTACGCGCGGACAACGCGCCCACCGACGGCAACTGACTCTCCCCGGGCGGCACACGGACCCGGAGTCGATCGAGTCCCTTCCCGCCCGTCGAGAAAAACTCGCGAAATGAATCCGCGATCGGCCGCGCATCGAATAGCTGAATGAATTCAGCTAATTATTAGCTACCAATTCTCGGCTCCATTCGCTGCCGCTCGAGTCTTTGCCGTCATTGGCGCTAACCGCGAACAACCCATTCGAATGCCGCCGCTTTCGAGCGACTGCCCTCCGCCGTGCGGGAACGATTCGGCTCGCCGAGTTCAGCCAGCAACTGTTCGGATATCGGCACGAGCTCCGCGAGCGACTCGGGCGTGAACCATTCCGGACGCGTCGCGAAGAGCAGATCCTCGCTGGCGGTGTTGCCGGAGGCGCCCGGCGCGAACGGGCAGCCGCCGAGGCCGCCGAGCGACCCGTCCACCACGGCGGCCCCGGCGGCGATGGCCGCCAGCGAATTCGCCACGCCCATGCCCCAGGTGTCATGGCCGTGGAACACGATGCGGCGGTTGGCCGTACCCCAGCGGCCCGGCGCGGCCACCGCCGCGATCAGCGCCGAGACCTGCGCCGGATGCGCCTGGCCCAGGGTGTCCGCGATCACGATGTCCGCCGATCCGGCCGCGCGCTGATCCCCGGCGATGGCCAGCACCCGCCGCGGATCGACCGGGCCGTCGAACGGGCAGGTGAAAGCCGTTGCCAGGCACAGCTGAATGCGCCCGCCCGCCTCGCGGGCGATCGCGACCGCGTCCGGCATGGCGGCCAGACTGTCCTCGGTGGTGCGCCCGATATTGGCTTTGTTGTGCGCGTCCGAGACCGAGAAGCAGTACTGGAAATTCCGCACGCCCGCGGCCGCGGCCTTTTCCACGTGCCGCGGCGTGGCCACCCAGACCCAGCAGCGGCTCAATTCCTCGGGCGTGAGCGCGGCGACGAGCTCGAGCGTATTGGCCATGGGCGGCACCAGATCCGGGCGCGCCATGGACCCGATCTCCAATTCCGGGACACCCAGCGCCAGCAGCCGGCGCACGATCTCGGCCTTGCGTTCGGTCGGCAGCACCTTGCCGGTGAGCTGCAGCCCGTCGCGCAGGGTCACATCGCGCAGGATCGCTTCCATCACTGTTCCTCCAGGGCGTCGATCTCGCTGTCGGACATGCCCAATAGTCCCGCGAGGACTTCGCGGGTGTGCGCACCCAGGTCGGGTCCGACGTTGCGAATGGGCAACGACTGCTCGCCGATGACCGGCACGATGCCGGTGAAGCCCACCCGCTTGGGTTCGGGCTCACCCACGTCCACCGCGAAGTCCTGAATCATATTGCGCGCCCGGTATTGTTCGTCGGCCACGATATCGGCGGCGGTATAGATGGGTCCGCACGGAATGGCGGCGGCCTCGAGGACTTCGAGCGCCTGCGCCGGGGTGCGGGTGCGCGTCCATTCCGCGATCGAGGCGTCGAGCCGATCGCGATTGCGCCAGCGGCCCGCGTTGTCCTGCAATTCCGGATCGGCCGCCAGATCGGGCCGCTCGATGACCTGCATGTAGCGCTGGAAAATGGCGTCGCCGTTCCCGCCGATGATGATGCTGTTGCCGTCGCTGCACGGGTAGGCGTTGCTGGGCGCGATGCCCTCCATGCGCCCGCCGACCCGCTCCCGGTTGATGCCGTACGCGAGGTAGTCCGGCACCAGCGACTCCATCACCGACAGGATGGATTCGTTCAGTGCCACGTCGATGACGCGCTGGGCCAGCGGCACCGACTCGGTCACGCGCTCGCGCTGGAACAGCGCCATCACCGTGCCGAAGGCGGCGTAGATGCCGGCGATGGAGTCGCCGATGGACACGCCCACTCGCACCGGCGGCCGGTCCGGATCGCCGACTAGTTCGCGCAGCCCGCCGACCGCCTCGGCGACCGCGGCGAAGCCCGGCCGCTGGGCCAGCGGCCCGGTCTGCCCGTACGCCGAGATGCGGGTGATGACCAGATTCGGGTTGGCGGCGTCGAGCACCTCGGGCCCCAGGCCCCACTTCTCCAGCATGCCGGGCCGGAAGTTCTCGAGCAGTACGTCGCACTTCTCGATAAGCCCGAGCACGATCGCCCGCCCCGCCTCGGTGCGCAGGTCCAGGGTGATGGACTTCTTGTTCCGGTTCACCGTCCGGTACAGCATGGAGGTGTCACCGCCGTAGAGCCGCCAATTGCGCAGCTCATCACCGGTTTTGGGCCGCTCCACCTTGATGACCTCGGCCCCGAAATCGCCGAGGATACGCCCCGCCGTCGGCGCGGCGACGTAGTTGCCCAGCTCCAGAACCCGCACGCCGTCGAGCGGCCGAATCTCCATGCGGGCAACTCTATAGTCGCCCGCCGCGGCGCGACCTCCGGTCCGCCGCCGCCCGATGCGCCGCCCGAGGGGTCGTGCGCGGGAGCGGTTCCGGACAGACGAAAGGCCGGGGCGACGGCTGGTTGGGGCCGTCGCACCGGCCTTCCTCCCGCTCCGATTGTGCTGTGCGCAAGAACATCACACTCGGGGCCGGCTCGCTCAGGCCGCGCGCGGGGCGACCTGTTCGATGATGGAGTAGTGCTCGGCGTTGCCGCTGATGATGGTGCTGGGCTCGCCGTGCACGTCGACCGGGACGTCGCCCGCGAGGGTGATGCGGGTCAGGCGGCGGGGCTCGCCGTCGTAGTCGTCGATCGCGTAGTGCTGGGTGGCGCGGTTGTCCCAGATCGCGACGTCGCCGAGCTGCCAGTTCCAGCGGGTGGTGTTCTCCAGCTTGATGACCCGGTTCTGCAGCAGCTGGAACAGCGCCTGGGACTCGGCGGCGGACAGGCCGACGAAATTCTTCACGAAGTGCCCCAGCAGCAGGGCGCGCTCGCCGGTGACCGGGTGCACGCGCACGACCGGGTGCTCGGTCTCGTAGTAGTTCGACTCGAACTCCGCGCGGTACGCCTTACCGTGCTCGTTGGCCGCGGCGGTGTCGCTGCGGTCGGCGGCGTAGTCGTACACGTTGGTGTGCCGGGCGCGCAGGTTCTCCACCAGCACCTTGAGCGGTGCGGGCAGCGCCTCGTAGGCGGCGACGGTGGAGGCCCAGGTGGTCGAACCGCCGTAGGAGGGCAGGTGCACCGCGCGCAGGATGGACGCCTTCGGGATCCGGTCCACGAAGCTGACATCGGTGTGCCAGCTGTTGGCCCGGCCGTACTCGGAGTCGATGGGCAGGGACTTGACGCCCTTGGAGGTGACGGTCGGGTGCGGCGTGGTGGGGGAGCCGAGCAGTTCGGCGAACTCGTACTGGCCGTCCTCGGTCAGATGTTCCTGGCCGCGGAAGAAGATGACCTTGTGCTCGGCCAGCGCCGACTGGATGAGCTCGACGGTCTCGGGCGGCAGATCGGCGCCCAGGCGCACGCCGTCGATGCGAGCGCCTATCTTGCTGCCGAGCTTCACCACGGTGGCGGTGGCGGTGGCGTAATCGACGGACATACAGGGCCTTTCGCTCGATCGGATGCTGCGTACGAGCACACCATCGAGGCCCCGCGGGAAACAGGATTAGGCGCAGCCGGATCGAAAGAGCGGCCCGGGCCGGAAGCGGCCCCCGGCCGACTCAGCCCACCTGCTCCCGCAGGTAGGCCAGATCCTCGGCGACGCCCTCGGCCGGGGTCTCCAGCACGATCGGCGCGTCCACCGCCCGGCACACCTCCACCAGCAGCTGCGGGTCGATGGTGCCCTCGGACAGATTCGCGTGCCTGTCCGCGCCGGAGTCGAACGCGTCGCGCGAGGAGTTCAGGTGCACCAGGTCGATCCGGCCGGTGATGGCCTTGATCCTGTCCACCACGCCCAGCAGTTCCTCGCCGCCGGCCCAGGCGTGGCAGGTGTCCAGGCAGAAACCGGCGCCGAAGTCGCCGACGGCGTCCCACAGCCGGGCGATGTCGTCGAAATGCCGTGCCATGGCGTGGTTTCCGCCCGCGGTGTTCTCGATCAGGATGGGCACGGCGAAGCCGCCCTTGTCCTGCTGGCGTTCGAAGAGTTTGCGCCAGTTCAGGATCCCCTCGAGCATCTCCTCGTCCTTGCGCACGTGCCCGCCGTGCACGACCAGGCCGAAGGCGCCGAGCTCGGCCGCGGCCTTCGCCTGGGCCGCCACCGCGTTGCGGGAGGGCATGCGCAGGCGGTTGTTCAGGCTGGCCACGTTGATCTGGTAGCTGGAGTGCACCACCACCTCGATCGGGCTGGCCTTGATCTCCGCGGCCAGGGGATGCGGCTGGGGTTTGTCCCAGCTCTGCGGATCCACCACGAACATCTGGATGACGTCGGCGCCCAGCTTGACCCCGAACGCGATGGGGTCGCCCTCGGTCCGAACGTGTGCTCCTATGCGCATGCGATACAGGCTATCGCTAGCGTCCGACAGCCTCCGCGACGAGACGGCGGTCACGGTTGTTGCGCTTTCGCTGCGGGCGGAGATAGTTCGGTAAGGACTGTGTTGCCGAGCCCGGATCGACGGGGTGATTCATCGCCGTCCTGCTATGGTTTCGGTGTTTTCCGGATCGGCCCGAGTGCGATCATGCCGATCGTTTGCGGTACGCCGCGCGCTGGTGGGTCCCGGCGCACGACGTGGGAAGTGAGAGCTGGTCATGCTGTCCAACGGCGACGTTTTCGCCGGTTATGTGATCGAGCGGCAGTTGGGTCGCGGGGGAATGGGTTCGGTCTACCTGGCCAAGCACCCGCGCCTGCCGCGCATGACCGCGCTCAAGTTGCTGAACCGGGAGATGGTCTTCGACAAGGAGGTTCGCGCCCGCTTCGAGCGGGAGGCGGACCTGGTCGCGCAGCTGGACCACCACAACATCGTCACCGTGTACGACCGCGGGCTGGAAGACGGCCAGCTGTGGATCTCGATGCAGTACATCGACGGTGTCGACGCCGCGAGCGTGAACGCGCTGACCCTGCCGCCCGAACGCGCCGTGCAGATCATCGCCGAGATGGGCGACGCGCTGGACTACGCGCACCGCAACGAGGTGCTGCACCGCGACGTGAAGCCGGCCAACATCCTGCTCGCGCGGTCCACCGGCGGCAAGGGCGAACGCGTCTACCTCACCGACTTCGGCATCGCCCGCCTGCGCGACGACCACGGCCAGAACCTCACCCAGACCGGCACTTTCACCGCCACCCTGGCCTACGCCTCGCCCGAACAGCTCACCGGTTCGGCGCTGGACGGGCGCTCCGACCAGTACTCGCTGGCCTGCACCCTGTTCTGGCTGCTCACCGGGTCCGGCCCGTTCTCGGCCACCAATCCGGCCGCCGTCATCCAGGGGCACCTGCAGAATCCGCCGCCGCCGCTGAGCAGCGCCCGCCCGGGGCTGCCGCCGGCGCTGGACATGGTGCTGAACAAGGCCATGGCCAAGCGCGCGGAGGAGCGGTTCGCCACCTGCAGCGACTTCGCCGCGGCCGCGCGCCGGGCGCTGTCCGCGCCGAGCGCGCCGGCCATGCCGCTGGTGGGCAACCGCACCGCGCCGCCGATGCCGGTGCAGCCGCACACCGGCGGCGCCGGCCCGATGGTCAATCCCATGACCGGCGGTCCGAGCCCGACCACCTCGGGGCCGAACCACTTCCAGACCATGGGCCACACGCCGCAGCCGCAGCCGGTGGCCAACACCTACACCGGCGCCCCGCAGCCGACGAACCAGTACACCGCCCCGGCCTACAACTTCGCCAACACCGGCGGGGGAGTTCCGCCGGGCCCGCCGACCATGGGCGGCCCGATCGGCGGTCAGCGCCCGGGTGGGCCGCCGCCGAAGAAGTCCAACGCCGGAGTGATCATCGGCGCCATCGTCGGCGCGCTCGTGCTGGTCATCGGCGCGGTCGTGGTCGGTGTGGCGCTCGGCGGCGGCAGCGACGAGGAGAACCGCGGCCTGACAACGGCTTCGGGGGTGTCCACCACCGCGAAGTCGAACCCCACGGGCAAGACCACGCCCTCGGCGAAACCGACCACCACCTCGGCGGGCTCGCCCGGTGACGCCTCGGCGATCGCCGCGAAGTTCCCGCGCATGGTGCCCGCGTCCGAGAGCGGCGACATCGGCTACAACGGTGCGGACTGCTGGGTGGCCGATCCGTCCAGCCCGCCGGACAAGTCCGACGGCGAGCCCGATTTCGGCGACTACTCGGTGCAGTGGCGCTGCTTCGGCGGCGGCGAGAACAAGGATCCGTTCTACCGGTTCTACGTCTACAGCTCCCCGGCCAAGGCGCAGGCCGTGGTGAACGCGCTGTCCCCGGACACCAAGTCCTCCGACGCCAACGGCGGCAAGACCTACACGAACTACCAGTTCACCGATCAGGATCGCCCGCGCATGGTCACCGCCTTCACCGGCGACAACGAGCGCGCGGTGTTCCTGATGTACACCGACGGCGTGGTCGGCACCATCGACGAGGTGCTCACCTGGTGGCGCTCGGCGCCGCTGAACTGATCCGGGTGCACGGATCGGCCGGTATTCGGCCGGTCCGGAGCCGGATCGCCGCCGTGCCGACGCGGCTCCGGGCGCGAATTCGGCACACCCGTCCCGGTCTGTTGCCTGAGCCACGGCCTGGAGCGGGGAGGTTGTCGGGCCCGCCGCGCGCGCGTTAGGGTCCCGTTCGTAATCGAGCGAAAGGGTCGGCGTGCTGCGCAGCGGGGAGAGGTTCGCCGGTTACCTGATCGAGCGCGAACTCGGCCGGGGCGGAATGGGCGCGGTGTACCTGGCCCAGCATCCGCGGCTGCCGCGCCGGACGGCGCTCAAGCTGCTGAACCGGGATCTGTTCGGCGATACCGAGACTCGCGCCCGCTTCGAGCGGGAGGCCGATCTGGTGGCCCGGCTCGAGCATCCGCACATCGTGCCGATCTACGACCGCGGCAGCGACGGCGATCAGCTGTGGATCTCCATGCGCTACATCGACGGCCCCGACGCCTCCACCCTGGATTCGGCGAAACTGGCTCCGGCCCAGGCCGTCCGGATCATCGCGGCCACCGCCCAGGCGCTGGACTACGCGCATCGCAAGGGCGTGCTGCACCGCGACGTGAAGCCCGCCAACATCCTGCTGGAACACGATGACGGCGAGGACCGGGTCTTCCTGGCGGACTTCGGCATCGCGCGCCTGCGCGACGATTCCGCGGCCCGGCTCACCCAGACCGGCTCGTTCACCGCGACCCTGGCCTACGCGGCTCCCGAACAGCTGATCGGCGGCGACCTCGATCACCGTTGCGACCAGTACTCGCTGGCCTGCACGCTGTTCCGGCTGCTGACCGGCGACGTGCCCTTCAGCGCCGAGCATCCGGTGGCGATCATGCAGGGGCACCTGAACACCCCGCCGCCCCGGGTGAGCGCCGTGCGGCCCGGTCTGCCGCCCGCGCTGGACGCGGTCCTGGCCCGCGCCATGGCGAAAAGTCCCGCGGAACGGTTCGATTCGTGCGTCGAGCTCGCCACCGCCGCGCAGCGCGCCCTGACGGGCGGGCACCCGGGCAACGGATACGCGGGCGCGGCGCCCGGCGGTGCCCGGGGCGGCGCGCACGCGAGCAACGGCGTTCCCGGCCGCGGCGCCGCGGGTAACGGGGCCGGCGGCTACGCCGGGAACGGACCCGGTGGCCACGCGGGCAACGGGTCCGGCGGTCTGGCCCGGCCGGCCGGCTTCCAGGGGACGCCCGCTCCCGGATACGCACCCGCACAGGCGACCCCGCCGCCGCGCGGGGTGATCAGCGTGCCGTCGCAGCCCGTGCCGGCCCGTCCCAGCGCCGCCCCGCCCACGAACTTCACCGCCGGCGTCGCCCGTCCGCCCGCGCCCGCCCCGGCGCCGCGTCCCGCGACCCGCAAGTTCGGCGCCTCCGCCGCCGGAACGTCGTTGCCGGGCAATCGAACTCCCGCTCCGGCCGCTCCGGCACCGCGGCTGCCCGGAGCCCGTCCCGGTCCCGGCTGGGGCAGGCAACCGGTCCGGAAGCGCCGCAAGTCCCGCCTGCGCGGCTGTCTGCTGTGGGTCGTGGTGCTCACGGTGGCGGTGCTGCTCCTGGCGGGTGGTTGTGTGGCCGTGGCGAACCGCTATCTGCCGTTCGGCACCACGACCACGCCGACCACGGTCGTGCCGACCACCGAGTACGAAGCGCCTGCCGAGCCCACAACCGTATGGGAACCGACGTACGAAACGACCTCCGACGCGCCGTCTCCCGAGGGCAGTATTGCCCCCATACCCTGAGTTCACGCCCGATTTGTGAGGAGTCCATGAGGTTGCGGGTCTAGGGGGTATCCCGGATGGCGCGGCTCAGCGAAGGCCGACACACTGGACACCATGACTTCGAACGTCTCGGACTCCGTCACCCTCGACAAGGGCGCGACCGAGGTCGCCGCCCGGGCGACCGAACTGACAAAGTTCTACGGATCAGGCGACACCCAGGTGCGTGCGCTGGACGGGGTGACCGCCGACTTCGCGAAAGGGGAGTTCACCGCGATCATGGGACCCTCGGGTTCCGGCAAATCGACCCTCATGCACTGCCTGGCCGGATTGGACGCCGCCACCGGCGGATCGGTTCACATCGGCGACACCGACCTCACCCAGCTCTCGGACAAGCAGATGACCCAGTTGCGCCGCGACCGCATCGGCTTCGTCTTCCAGGCGTTCAACCTGGTTCCCACCCTGACGGCACTGGAGAACATCACCCTGCCGCTGGACATCGCCGGCCGCAAGGCCGACGAGAAGTGGCTCACCAGCGTGGTCGAGCGGCTCGGTCTGACCGATCGCCTCAACCACCGGCCCAGCGAACTCTCCGGCGGCCAGCAGCAGCGCGTGGCCTGCGCCCGGGCGCTCGCGGGGCAGCCGGACATCATCTTCGGCGACGAGCCGACCGGTAACCTCGACTCCCGCTCGTCCGGGGAAGTGCTCTCCATCCTGCGCGCCGCGGTCGACGAATTCCGTCAGACCGTGGTAATCGTGACGCACGATCCGCGCGCGGCCTCCTACGCCGATCGCGTGGTCTTCCTCGCCGACGGTCATATCGTCGACGAATTGCGCTCGCCCACCGCCGATTCCGTGCTCGACAAGATGAAGTCGCTGGAGACCGTCTGATGTCCGGAAGTCCCATGCGCAAGGTCGCCTTGCGCAATCTCGCCGCGCACAAGGTGCGACTGGTGCTGACCCTGCTGTCGGTGGTTCTCGGAACCGCCTTCATCGCGGGCTCGTTCGTCTTCACCGATACCCTGCAGGGCAGCTTCGACGACATCTTCGCCAATCAGGCCAAGGGCGTCGACGTTCGCGTCGCGCCGAAGGAGCGCCAGTCCCTGGGCATTCCGAACGAGGACGTCGACAAGATCGCCGCCATGTCCGGTGTGCGCTCGGTCGCGCCCAGCGTGAACGGCCCGGTCGTCCTGCTGCAGGACGGCAAGGCGGTGCAGACCGGCGGCGCGCCCACCTTCGGCAACTCGTATCTGCCGCCGGACAAGGCGATCGCCGAGCCGGACAAGTTCCTACGCGGCGTGCCGCCGAGCAAGGCCGGTGAGATCGCCATCAACGAGGGCGGCGCCGATCGCGCCGGCCTGCAGGTGGGTGATCGGACAACGGTGCTGATTCCCTCGAAGGGCAACATCGACGTCACCGTGAGCGGCATCTACGACCTGCCCTCCAACACCGGCGGTTTCATCAATCTGCTCTTCGACGACGCCCAGGCGCGCGAGCTCTTCACCGACGGTCAGCACGTCGCCTTCGTGGACATCGCCGCGAAACCCGGTGTGGCGGCGAACGATCTGCGCGACGAGATCGCCAAGACCATGCCGAACTACAAGGTGCAGAACGGCGATCAGGTCCGCGAGGACATGAAGAAGGAGGTCGGGGACGCGCTCAAGTTCATCAACTACTTCCTGCTGGCCTTCGGCTCCATCGCGCTCATCGTCGGCACCTTCATCATCTACAACACCTTCTCGATGCTGGTGGCACAGCGCCTGCGCGAACTCGCGCTGCTGCGCGCCGTCGGCGCGAGCCGCGGGCAGGTGGGCCGCTCGGTGGTCGGCGAGGCGCTGATCATCGGAATCATCGGCAGCGCACTGGGTCTCGCGGCCGGCGTCGGGCTCGCCTTCGGGCTCTCGGCCATGCTCAACGCCTTCGATCTCGGTCTGCCGACCGGCTCGATGTCGGTGCAGCCGCGCACCATCGTGGTCGGCGTGCTGGTCGGCGTGCTGGTGACCGTGGTCAGCGCCTACGCGCCCGCCCGCCGCGCCGCCACGATTCCGCCGGTGGAGGCCATGCGCGCGGAATTCAGTTCGCACGACGGCTCGTTGCGCATGCGGTCCATCGTCGGCGCGGTGCTCGCCGTCGCCGGTGTGGCCCTGGTGGTGATCGGCGCCCAGCGCACCGGCGGCAACGCCGCAGCGACCGTCGGCGTCGGCGCGCTCGCCCTGATCTTTGCCGTGCTGCTGGCCTCGCCCGCGCTCTCGCGCCCGGTGGTCGGTGCGCTCGGCATACTGGTGCGGCCCTTCGGCCCGGTCGGGCAGATGGCGCGGAACAACGCCCGCCGCAACCCCCGGCGCACGGCCGCGACGGCCTTCGCGCTCACCCTCGGACTCATGCTGGTCTCGGCCATCGGCATGCTCGGGGCCTCGGCCAAGGCGAGCATCACCGACCTCGTGGACAAGGGCGTGAAGGCGGACTACATCCTGGCCGGCCCGCCCGGGGGCATCATCGGCGTGCCGCTGCCCGCCGGCGACGCGGTGAAATCCGTGCCGGGGATCAAGGACGTCGTGGCCTTCCACGTGATGGCCGTCAAGGTCGGCGACGAGCAGGTGTTCGGCACCGTCGCCGAGGGACCGCTGGACAACGTGCTCAGTTACGACCTGCTCTCGGGCACCCGGACGCTGGGCGACAACGACATCCTGGTGTCGGAAACCGTTGCGGGCGAGCACGGCTGGAAGGTCGGCGAGAAGGTCGAGCTGACCAGCCTGGATTTCAAGAAGTATCCGGTCACCGTCAGCGGCGTGTACAAGGACACCCAGCTGCTCGGGCCGCTGGTGGCCTCGACGTCGCTGTACAACCAGGTCATGCCGGTGAACTTCCGCAACAACTTCATCGTCCTGATGACCGCGGAACCCGGTGCGAACCTCGCCACCATGCGCACCGACCTGGAGAAGGCCATGGAACCCTATGTGGTGGTGCAGGTTCAGGACCGCGAGGACTTCAAGGGCGCGCAGGGCAAGCAGATCAACACCATGCTCGCCATCCTGTACGGCCTGCTGGCGCTGGCGGTGGTGATCGCCATCCTCGGCATCGTGAACACCCTCGCGCTGTCGGTGGTCGAACGCCGCCGGGAGATCGGCATGCTGCGCGCGGTGGGCATGCAACGCCCGCAGGTGCGGCGCACCATCTATCTGGAGTCCATGCTCATCGCCATCTTCGGCGCGGTGGTCGGCGTGGTGCTCGGCCTCGGGCTCGGCGTCGGATTCCTGCGCACGCTGCGGGATCTCGGCCTCGCGCAGATCGCGGTGCCGTGGGGGCAGCTGGTGCTGATGCTCGTCGGATCCGGGTTCGTCGGCGTGCTCGCGGCGCTGTGGCCCGCGGTCCGGGCGGCGCGGACGCCGCCGCTGGCCGCCATCGCCGACGTCTAGGTCGCGCGGAAGGGATTGCGGTACAGGCGCTCCGGCCGGTCACCACGGTGACCGGCCGGAGCCGTTCGTGCTGCCGGGTGACTCGGAGCCGCGACCGCCCGATTCCCGACGCCTAGGGCCGGAACAGCTCTCCGGCGTACGGGCCGGGCACGAGATCGCCCGCGGCGAGCGCGAGGCTCGACTCCGGGGCGACCGGGCCGAGCGAACTCGACTTGCCGCTGTTCGCGATGATCGCGATCGCCACGATCACGATGATCAGGACCACCACGATGCCGCCGATGATCCAGCCGATCGGACTCGAACTCTGCTGCGGCGGTTGCCGGTACATCTGCTGCGACGGATTGCGCGGCTGGCCGGACTGGCCATAGGCCGGCACCGGGGCCTGGTGTACGAAACCCTTGTTCGCCGGGTTCTGATACGACGGCGTCGCGATCGGCGGCGGCTGTTGTTGCTGGGGGAACGCGGGCGCGGACCCGGACTGGCTCGGATACGCCGGGCCGGGGGTCGCGGACTGGTTCGGGTACGCCGGGGACGAGCCGCCCGACTGCTGCGGGAAGGCCGGTCCCGACTGCTGATTCGGGTACGCCGCACCGGAATTGGGGACCGGGTAGGCCGAACCGGAGCCGGACTGCTTGGGGTACGCCGGGGTCGACGGGGGCGGCTGATTCGGGAACGCGGGCCGCGGATTGGGGCCGGGCTGTGGGCCGGGCGGCTGCGGCCGCGGGGTGGCGGGGGTGGCCGGCTTGATGACGGGCTGCGGATGCGCCGGGGTCGGCTGCCGCGGCGGCGCCGGGTTGACGATCGGCTGCGGCCGCACCGGGGTCGGCGGGCGCGGGGGCGTGCGCGGAGCGGTGAGCACGCGTTCGATGGCCGCGGCGAATTCGGTGCAGGAGCGGAAGCGGTCCTGCGGGCGCTTGGCCAGCGCGCGGGCCAGGACGCCGTCGATGGCGCGGGGTAGCTCGGGGCGCAGCGGGCTGGCCGGGGGCGGCGGTTGCTGCAGGTGCCCGCGGATCACCGCCGCGGGGCTGGTGCCCTCGAACGGCACCGCGCCGGTGAGCAATTGGAACAGGGTGCAGGCCAGCGCGTACTGGTCCGAGCGGCCGTCCAGGGTCGCGCCGGTGAGCTGTTCGGGCGAGGCGTAGGCCAGGGTCGCGGTCACGGTGCCGGTCTGGGTGAGATGACCGGTGTCGTCGCGCAGCCGGGCGATGCCGAAGTCGGTGAGATACACCCGCTCCCCGCCGGAACCCGACTTGGCCGAGGCCCGGGCCAGCAGGATGTTGGCGGGCTTCACATCGCGATGCAGGACGCCGCGCCCGTGCGCGTAGTCCAGCGCCTTGGCGGTCTCGGTGATGATCTGCACGGCCCGCATGGGCGGCAGGTTCCCGGCCTTGACCGCGGCCGCGTTCACCCCGTCGACGAACTGCATGGATATCCACAGCTGTTCGCCCTCGGTGCCGCGGTCGTAGACCGTGACGATATTCGGATGGTCCAACTGCGCCACCAGGTCCGCTTCCCGGACGAACCGGGCACGAATCTCGGTGTCGGTGAACATCTCCTGATTGAGCAGTTTCAACGCCGTCTTCCGCGGCAGCCGCGGATGCTGGGCCAGATATACCGCTCCCATACCGCCGCGACCGAGCTCGCGTTCGATGACGTAACCGGCGAACACATCACCAGAGCGCAATGCCGAGCCCCCGTTTCCACGAGATAGATCCGCCCAGGAGCCTACCGTGCTCAATTTGCCCTCCGCTCCGCTCCGGGCGGGTTCGCGGCCGCTGTCAGGCCTTTCCGGCGTTCTGGTTGGCCCAGGACTGGACGTCGCCGCGGTCCAGGGCGACGGCGAGGAGGTCCGGGAAGCGGTCGGGGGTGCAGGCGAAGGCGGGGACGCCGAGGGCGGACAGGGCCGCGGCGTTGTCGTGGTCGTAGGCGGGGGCGCCCTCGTCCGAGAGGGCCAGCAGGACCACCACCTGCACGCCGGACTCGGTCATGGCGCGGATGCGGCGCAGCATCTCCGCGCGGACGCCGCCCTCGTAGAGATCGGAGATCAGTACGAACAGGCTGTCGGCGGGGCGGGTGATGAGGGACTGGGAGTAGGCGATCGCGCGATTGATGTCGGTGCCGCCGCCGAGTTGGGTGCCGAACAGGACGTCGACCGGATCGGACAGCTTGTCGGTGAGATCGACGACCGCGGTGTCGAACACCACCAGCGACGTCTTCAGCGAGCGCATCGACGCCAGCACCGCGCCGAACACCGAGGCGTACACCACGCTCGACGCCATCGACCCGGACTGGTCGATGGCCAGCACCACGTCGCGTTTCACCGCCTGCGCCTTGCGCCCGTAGCCGACCAGGCGTTCGGGCACCACGGTGCGGTGCTCGGGCAGATAGTTGGCCAGGTTCTTGCGGATGGTGCGATCCCAGTCGATATCGCGGAGTTTGGGCCGCGAGACCCGGGCCGCGCGATTGAGCGCGCCGCCGACGGCCGCGATGGTCTGCGCGGCCAGCCGCCGCTCGATCTCGCGGACCACCTTCTCCACCACGGTCCGCGCGGTGGCCTTGGTGGTCTCGGGCATCACCCGGTTCAGGCTCAGCAGTGTGCCGACCAGGTGCACATCCGGTTCCACCGCCTCGAGCAGTTCCGGCTCCAGCAGCAGTTCGGTCAGGTTCAGCCGGTCCACGGCGTCGCGCTGCATGACCTCGACGACCGTCGACGGGAAGTACCGCCGGATGTCGCCGAGCCACCGCGCGACCTGCGGCGCGGACCCGCCCAGCCCGCCCGAGCGCCGCCCGCTCCCGCCCTGCCCGCCCCCGTCGTACAGCGCACCCAGCGCCCGGTCCATGGCCTGGTCCTCGGCCGCGCCGAGCCCGCCCGTGCCGCCGCCCTCGGCGGGCGCCCCGAGCACCAGCCGCCACCGTCGGGCCTGCGCTTCGTCCACGTCGGTCATGACATCACTCCGGTTCTGTTCGTTCTCACCCGGTGAGCCCGAGGATCGTGGCGGCCGCGCTCAGCGCGAGTTCACCGCGGACGGTGTCGTAGTCGGTGACGCCCGCCGGCGTCGCGGCGGCGCCCGTGTGGCGCACCGCCTGCGCGATGGCCTGGCGCTCACCGGAATCGAAGCCGCCGAACGTGCGGCGCAGCAGCGGCAGGGTGGCCACGAACTGCTCCTCGTCCAGCGTGCACAGCCAGGTGTCGATGAGCGAGAGCAGGTTTCGGTCGTGCACCAGCAGCAGCCCGCGCCCGCCCAGGAAGCCGTCGATCCAGGCGGCCTTGTCGGCGGCCGCGTGGCCCACCGACAGCGCGGCCGCGAGCCGGCGCGCCGATTCGGCCGCGTCGATCACCTCGGCGTCGCAGAGCAGCCGCACCGCGCGCCCGATGAGACCGCCGTGGATATCGGCGCGGTCGGCCACCCCGCGCAGGGCGGTGAGCCAGGACCGGGTGGCCCACTCGTCGTCGCGCGCCGACAGTGCCTGGTGCACACCGTCCATCAGCGCGCGCAGCGCGGCGGCGGAGTCGGCGTCCAAGCCGGTGACCGCGCTGGGCAGTCCCGCGCACACCCGCACCAGCAGGCCGTCCGCGACCCGGGTGAGGGCGGCGCCGTCGGTGCCGCGCACGTCGCCGTAGCGCAGCGTCCGCAGCAGTCCGGGCAGTGCCGCCAGCAGGTGCGTGACGTCGTGATCCAGTGCCGCAACGCTTTCCAGGCGCGCGATGAGCCCGTCGGTGGCCCCGCCCAGGTCGGCGAGCAGCGCCGCTTCCAGCGCGTTCGCCACCTGTCCGACCGTCGCGTCCGGCGCGGCGACCGTGTCGAGGATCTTGGCCGCGGCGGCGGTGCGCAGCGTGGTGCCCCAGCGCGCGGCCTCCACGATCGAGATCGCGAGTTCGGGCCGCCACTGCAGTACCCACGTCTCGCGGAAGGTGCCGGTGGCCCGCACCTGGCTGTCGGTCAGCCGCCCCCACTCGATCCCCAGCAGCCGGAGCTGGTGCAGCAGCCGCGATTTCGCCAGGCCCTGCTCGGTCCGCAGATCCAGGTCCACGGTCCGTTCGAGGGCCTGCTGCTTCATCCGCAGGGTCTTGATCCGCGCCCGCAGATCGGCTTCCAACGGCACCGTCGGCGTCCCCTCGGGTACCGCGCCCAGCGCCTCCCCGACCACCAGTTCGGTGCTCACCAGCCGCTGCATCACCTCGTCGCCGTCGCACAGCACGGCCCGGGTGGCCTCGGTGACCTCGGACAATCCCGCCAGCGGCCGCTCGCGCAGCGTGGCCAGGGTCTCGGCGAGGCGCACCGCCTCGATGATGTGCGCGCTCGACACCGGCAGATCGTGGGTGCGCAGCATCCCCGCCACCCGTGTCAGCCACCGCGCGATCGGCTGCTCGGTGACGGTGAACAGATGGTGGTACCACCCCGGCGAGGTGATCCCCGCCCCGTACCCCGAGGTACTGGAGAGTCGCGAGTGCGTCCACGGCACCCAGGTCAGCGTCGCCTTCCCCCGTGGCAGCCCCTTGAGCAGCCGCGCGTCAGCCGCCGCCGGCCCGAGCTTGCCCTCGAGCGCGGGCGCGTGCCACGCCCCGCACACCACGGCCAGCCGCACCGCCCCGTCCTTGAGCGCCTTGCGCATGACCTGCCGCATGTACGCCTCGCGCACGAGCGTGTGCGTGTCGAGCACGATGCGCCCCGGTGCGACGGCGGCCGGATCACTCGGATCGAAATCGGCCGACTGCCCGTACTCGCCGGCGTACGGCTCGGCGAACAGCGCTGCGCCGGAGTCGTTGTCGCCGCTATCGGTAGCCGCTTCGTCGACAGGGGCCGCTGCACCGGCCCGACCTTCCCGATCGGTGTCGTCCGGCTGTACCTGTCGGCCGGGGTGAGACTCCCCGGGCAGCCGCCCCGCGGCAGCAGGGCTGTCCTCCGAGCGTGGCGCGGCTTCGGTAGCCGTCGCACCTTCGGAATCGGTGACGCCCGGGGCGGTGACGGTTTCGGTCGAGCCCGGGGGCAGCGGCGGGGTTCCGCCGACGGTGCCGGGGCTCGCGGGCTCGCCGTCCGGCCCGAGTTGCTCCGCGTGTTCGCGCAGCGCCGCCATCGCGTCGTTGACCGCCGGGAAAATGTCGGCGTCCGTGGCCGATTCGACGATCGCGTCCCACCAGCGCTCGGCGTCGTCGTAGCCGCCGGCCTCGGCGAGCAGCGCGAGCGGGTCGCCGGTGGGGACCGGATCCTGCTCCATGGCCAGCACGGTCGCGGCGGGCAGATCGCAGAATCCCACGCGCACACCGTGTTCGGCGGCGTAGGTCATGGCCTGCCACTCCGGGGAGAACTCGGCGAACGGCCACATCGCGGCCTTGGCCGGTTCGTCCGGGCGGTAGCCGAGCAGCGCGACCGGGGGCTCCATGCCGTCGGCGGCGACGAAACCCAGCAGCGGGTCGGCGTCGGCCGGGCCCTCGATCAGAATCACGTCCGGCCGGAACCGGTTCAGCGCCAAACGCAGTGACCGCGCCGAACCCGGCCCGTGATGGCGGATCCCGAACACCCGGGTCTCGGGCTCCGGGCGCACCGTGACGCCCGACGTACTCGACTTCGTCTGCTTCGCAGGGGATACGGGCGTGGCGGAATCTCCGGGTCCGGCCTCCGCCACCGCGGACCCGGACTCCGGAACCGCGGCCGCCGGCCCGGCGGCGTCGGCGCGCATCAGCTCACCTCGCGGGCGGCGCGGTAGAAGTCGGCCCAGTCCGGGCGCTGGCGCACAACGGCTTCCAGGTACTCGGTCCACACCACCCCGTCCGCGACCGGATCCTTGATGACCGCGCCCAGCACCGCCCCGGCCACGTCGCCCGCGCGCAGCACGCCGTCCCCGAAGTGCGCGGCCAGCGCCAGCCCGTTGGTGATCACCGAGATCGCCTCGGCGGTCGACAGCGTGCTGGACGGCGACTTGAGCTTGGTGCGGCCGTCGGCCGTCATGCCCGAGCGCAGCTCCCGGAAGATGCGCACCACCCGGCGCACCTCCTCGGCGGCCGCGGGCACGGCGGGCAATTCCAGTGCGGTGCCGAGCTGTTCGACCCGGCGGGTGACGATCGCGACCTCCTCGTCCTCCCCGGCGGGCAGCGGCAGCACGACGGTGTTGAAGCGCCTGCGCAGCGCGGAGGACAGCTCGTTCACGCCGCGATCGCGATCGTTGGCGGTGGCGATGAGGTTGAAGCCCTTGGCCGCCTGCACCTCGGCGCCGAGTTCGGGCACCGGGAGCGTCTTCTCCGACAGCACGGTGATGAGCGCGTCCTGCACGTCCGACGGGATACGGGTGAGCTCCTCGAGCCGTGCGATCGAACCGGCCCGCATCGCGGTCATGATGGGCGAGGGCACCAGCGCCGCCTCGCTCGGACCCTCCGCGAGCAGCCGGGCGTAGTTCCAGCCGTAGCGAATCGCCTCCTCCGCGGTGCCGGAGGTGCCCTGCACCAGCAGGGTGGACCGGCCCGAGACGGCCGCCGCGAGGTGCTCGGACACCCAGGTCTTGGCGGTGCCGGGCACGCCGATCAGCAGCAGCGCGCGATCGGTGGCCAGGGTCGAGACCGCGACCTCCATCAGCCGGCGCGGGCCCACGTACTTGGGCGAGATCACGGTGCCGTCCGCCAGCGCGCCGCCCAGCAGATAGGTGACGACGGCCCACGGCGAGAGCCGCCACGACGGCGGGCGCGGGCGATCGTCGGCGGCCGCGAGCGCGGCCAGTTCGTCGGCGAACGCCTGCTCGGCGTGCGGGCGCAGCAGGGTCGCGGACTCGTCGGTGGTTCGAACGTCGGAAGTGGTCACTGCAGCTCCTCGAGCATCGTCTTACGGTGAATCAGGTCATGGGCGAGCTGGTCGAAAGCCTGCTCCCAGTAGGGATCTCCGCACCGCCGCGCGATACCGGCCACCATCTCGGCGGCCGTCACCGGGAAATGCGCGGAGGAGGCGCGGAACAGCGTGCGATAGGAACCGGGCACCAGCGAGGGCGCGCCCGGCCGGTCGGCGGACAACTGCGCGCGCTCGAGCAGCAGCCGCAGCACGTGCTCGGCCATCGGGGCGGGCCACGGATGCGGCACCGCGCGCAGCAGCGATTCGATCTCGGCAAGCCAGCTGCTGTCCAGGCGGCGCAGGTGCCGGATCTGATCGTCCAGCGGTTGCAGGGCGAACAGCTCGCGCAGCTTCTCGCTGTCGGACTCACCCGCCTCCTGCGCCGCGAACGCCGTGAACAGCGCCTTGGCCCACGCCGAATCCCGCTGCGCGAGCGTGGCATCGGACCAGCCCGCGAACATCGGACCGCGCATGCCCTGGGACATGGCCACCCGCACCGCCTGTTCCGGCGGGCCCAGCACCCGTTCCCAATGCGCCAGCGGGGTGCCGGCCACGACCCGGTGCAGCCATTCAGCGGCCAGATCCGGTGCGCCGTCCGCGCGATAGGCGGTGTAGCCGTAGGAATCCCCGACACCGTCCCGGCGCGCGGCGTCGTCGAGCACGCCCGGGCCGGTGGTGGTGAGCACCGGCCGGAGCAGTCGCGGCCCGAAACTCAGCCACGCGCCCGCCCGTTCGGCCATGCGCGCCGCGAAGGTGGAATCCGGCAACCGAGCCAGCAGATCCGCCGCCGTGCGCCGTACCTCGGCCCGCCGATCATCGAGCGCGGTCTCCAGCATCGCCTCGTCGCCGAGCCCGAGCCCGTCGGCGAGCACCAGCAGCAATTCCGCCCGGCCCGGCCCGGATTCGGTGCCCCAGGATCCGGCCAGCGCCGCCAGCGCGGCGTGCCGGTCGCGAGACCGCAACTGCGCCAGCCATAGTCGCCGCTCGGCGGGCCGACCGTGCGACCACACCGACTCGTCCTCGACCGGGACCCGTACCAGCGACCGCCAGCCCGGGTGCTGCGCGGCCAGCCACCGCCCGCGCGCGCCCGCCAGGCGCAGCAGTGATTCCCGGTGCGCCGACAGCGATTTGGCTCGATCCAGCAGCAGGCTGCACAGTTCGTCGGGTGCCCGGAAGTCGTGGACGGCCGCCGCGGCGAACCACTCGTCCAGGAACGGCGAGTTCTCCCCGAGCAGCTCCGCCAGGTGCGCACCCGCGCCCCGGGGCAGCAGCGGCCGATCGTCGTCCTGCGCCGTGTCCGGCTGTTTCACCGCACCCGCGGTGACCGCGCCCCGCGCGAAACAGTCCTGCAGCGCGATGGTGTCGAGCAGGGCGGCGGCGGGCTCACCGGTCAGCCGCGCGCTCAGCGCCGCGACCGGCCCCGGCAGCGCGCCGCCGTCGCCCTGCCGCCGCGCCGTGCCCACCAGCGCGGTGGAGACGAGCTCGGCCAGGCCCGGATCATCACTCGCCGCGGTGAGACCCACCGAATTGCGCTCCGGGACAGCCACATCGGTGACCACCCCGGTGTGCAGCGCGGACACCGGGATCACCCCGGCCGCCGACCATTCCCCGACCAGGGTCACCGGATGCCCGCCGGACAACCCCAGCAGCTTCCACGGTTCCTCGTCGCCGGGCGCGATCGGCACCGCCGCGCCGTCGGGTTCGACCACGTACCAGCCGGTGTCCTCCCGCACCGGCACCACGCTCGCCAGCAGCACCGGCCACGACCGCAGGAACGGGTCGGCGCCTACGGCCACCGCGTGCTCGAGCAGCGCCGCGGCGATGCTCCCCGGCGCGGCCTCGTGCGCCCCCGGTCCGCCGGGCGCCGGATCCGCCGCCACGGAACCGGTTCGCGCGGCGGGTGGCCGCGGAATCGTGGTGAAGGGTTCGGGGGTGGAATGCCGTGTGCCCCACAGCGCGCGCAGGGGCGCGGCGCCCGGGTAGAAGCGCAGGTCCGCGTCCACCTCGTAGCCGGGCAGCGGGGTGTCCGGCGGGAAGCTGGGGCTGCCGTGATGGTGGTCCACGAGCAGCGCCCAGCGGCCGGACTCCCTGCCCCGCAACCAGATTCGGCGCGTGTACAGCGCTTCGTCGGAGGTCACGCGCTGCCCGAGCACCAGCCAGCGATCGCGGACGGCGGGCTCGGCGTGCACGGAATCGGCCGGGACCGGATAGCCCACGTGCGTGCGCACGCTCGCGCGCAGTGCCGGATCGAGGTCGTCCAGGCGGGTGTGCGCGACGGTCAGCAGGTGCAGGCGCGCGTATTCGCGCAGCAGCACCCGGGGCCAGTCCGCGCCGGTCGCGGCGCGCGGCAGATGGCGCAGCGTGACCGCGACGCCGGGGGCCTGCGCGTCGACCATGCGCGCGGCGACGGCGTCGAACGCGAGGTGGGAGCGGTCGGCCTGGGCCAGGCCGGTCCGCACCTGATCGGTGAGCCAGGTATCGAGATCGGCCAGGCCGGCCGCCACCCGCGCCCGTCGCTGATCGGCCGCGCCCGCCCGCCCCGCGCCCCCCGGCGGCGTCGCGGCGGCCGTGGCTTTCTTCGCTTCCCGCGCCGCGCGCCCGGCGAGCCATTCGGCGGCGAAATCGGCGGGCGCGCCGGTAGCCGGAACATTGCCCTCCGACCAGGAAAGCAAAAGGGACAGTGCGTGTTTGCACGGAAATTTCCGGCTCGGGCACGAGCATTTGTACGCGGGACCCGAGGTGTCGACCACGGTCTGATACGGGCGGCTGCCGCTGCCCGCGCACAGGCCCCACACCGTGCCCCCGTGCTCTCCGCTGCCGCTCCACTTGCCGCGCAGCTTGCGCGCGGCGGTGAGCGACGCCGCGTCGGGCGCCAGCGCCGCGATCTGCTCGGCGGTCCAGGCGGTGGTCATCGTGCCCCCTTCGTTCGTTCACCGCATGTCTATCGCAGGGCACCGACAAGTGCACGGGGCCGTATTTGCCGATATTTCGCCGGTCGCGGCCGTGGAAATTCTGCGGGCGTGATAGCTGAAATACCGTGCCCCCGGGATGAATTCACGCTCCGACAGCGCCCGAAACGAGTCACGCGCCGCGCGCCGTGCCATTCCGCCGGGACCTCACCCCCGCGCACCGCCCGGTAGGGTTTCGCCCATGCCCCGCGTAGCGATCGAATACTGCACCCAGTGCCGATGGCTCCTGCGTGCGAGCTGGATGGCCCAGGAACTGCTCACCACCTTCACGACCGACCTGTCCGAGGTCGCCCTGGTACCCGGCGACGGCGGGATCTTCCGCATCACCGTGGACGGCGAACAGATCTGGGAACGCAAGGCGGACGGCGGTTTTCCGGACATCACCGTGCTCAAGCAGCGCGTCCGGGACCGGGTCGCCCCCGGCCGCTCCCTCGGCCACTCGGACACGCCGGCCACCGGCGACTCCGCCGGGTAACCCCGGGCCGGGGCGGCCTCAGCGGGTCAGCAGCACCCGCCGCCCCCGCAGCAGCCGCCCCCACCCGCGGGCGCGGCCGGTGCGATCGGCAGCGCGCCGCCGCCCCCGCGACTCACCGTCCCGAACGTGGTCAGCAGCTTTACGGTGTCCGAATGCCCCAGCGGGCAGTCGGCCGGATCGGACGCCTCGGCCATCGGACGGGTTACTTCGAAACTGTCCCCGCAGCTGCGGCAGCGGTACGCATAACTCGGCACCGGCCCAGCGTAGGCCACCGATGACCCCGGGGTCCGGCGGCGGCGCGCGGTCACCGGTGGCCGGACCGCTGTCGATCTCCCCGGTACCCTCGATTTACGGAGTACGAGGAGGTGGGCGATGAACACTACGTTCTTCGAGACGCTGCCGGACGAGCAGGCCGAACCGGTGGCCGTCACCGAATACGGCCGGGTGCGGGGCCGACGGCAGGACGGCATCGCGGTCTGGCGGGGCATTCCGTACGCCGCCTCGACCGGCGGCCCGAATCGGTACCGCCCGCCGCAGCCCCCCGAACCCTGGGACGGTGTGCGCGACTGCTTCGACTTCGGCGAGGTGGCCCCCCAGAGCGCGGGCTTCGTCCCCGTGGACTCGGGCCTGCGCATGGGCGAGGACTGCTGCTGGCTCAACATCTGGGCCCCCGCCGCGCCCAGCGAGGACCCGCGGCCGGTCATGGTGTGGCTGCACGGCGGCGCGTACTGCCTCGGCACGGCGGCCCAGGCCATCTACGACGGCCGCAGACTCGTCGAGACCGGTGACGTGATCGTGGTCGGGGTGAACTACCGGCTGGGATCGCTCGGTTTCCTGGACCTGTCCTCCCTCGGTCCCGAGTTCACCCCGAACCTGGGCCTGCGCGATCAGATCGCCGCCCTGGAATGGGTGCGCGACAACATCGAGTCCTTCGGCGGTGACCCGGGCAGCGTCACCGTCTTCGGTGAATCCTCCGGCGCGGGCTGCGTGACAGCCCTGCTCACCTCCCCGCTGTCGGCGGGTCTGTTCCACCGCGCCATCGCGCAGTCACCGCCCGCCACAACGGTTTTCGGGCAGGAGCGGGCAGCGGGCGTGGCCCGGCGCTTCCTGGAGATCCTGGACGTGAAACCGGGGGAGGGCGCCGAACTGCTGGACATGCCCATCGAGCGGATCATCGCCGGCGCCGGAATCCTGCTCGACGAGGTGCCGACCCGCGAGCCCGGCCGCCTGGCCGCCGCGCCCGTGGTGGACGGCGAGGTGCTGCCCGCGTATCCGAGCGACCGTTTCCAGCAGGGCCGCTCGCACCGCGTGCCGCTGATCATCGGCACGAACAAGGACGAGGCGTCCATGTTCCGCCTGTTCCGCTCGCCGATCATGCCCGTCACCCCCGACGCGGTGAACGCGATGCTGCGCGGGGTGGCCGCCGAGCACCCCGGCATGTCGCCCGAGCGGATCGCCGAAATCGCCTCCGCCTACGGCGATCTCAGCACCGCGCGCAGCGCCCTGACCATGTCCGGCGACGCCGCCTTCCGGATGCCCGCGCACTGGGTCGCCAACGCGCACTCCCAGCATTCCCCGACCTGGATGTACCGCTTCGATCACGCGACGCCCATGCTCAAGGCGGCCCGCGTCGGCGCCGGGCACGCCACCGAATTGCCGTACGTCTTCGGCAATTTCGGGTCCTTCGACCGCGACCCGACCTTCTGGCTCGGCGGACGCAAAGCGGCGCAGGAGGTTTCCGGCCGCACCATGCGCCGCTGGACGGCCTTCGCCCGGCACAGCGTCCCCGCCGCGCTGGACGGCTCCAAACACTGGCCGCCCTACAACGTCGCGGACCGCCGCACGCTGATCATCGACGCGACCGATCGCATCGTCGACGACCCCGACTACGACCGGAACTCGGTCTGGGGAGATCAGGTGGTCGGGTTCTTCTGAGGAGGAGCGGCGGCTACACCACGGCGGCGGCCCGCCGCCCCAGCCGGGCGGGCATCCGCGAGTATCCGTGCAGGGTGAACAGCGGACGCCGCTCGGGCTCACCCGCCAGCGCCAGCTCGGGGAACCGGTCGAACAGTGCTCGCAGCGCGTACACCCCTTCCATCCGAGCCAGGCTCGCGCCCAGGCACGTATGGATTCCGCTGGAGAACGTCAGGTGGTCCCGGGCGTTCGAGCGCGTGATGTCGAAGGTCGCGGGATTCTCGAAGACCTTCGGATCCCGGTTCGCCCCCGCCAGCGACATCACGACCACATTGCCCCGGTGGAACCGCACGCCGCCGATCTCCACGTCCGCCAGCGCGAGCCGCGCGGTGGTCTGCACCGGTGCGTCGTAGCGCAGGATCTCCTCGACCGCGGGCGACCACAGCGCGGGATCCGCACGCAGCAGCGCCAACTGGTCCGGGTGGGCCAGCAGCTGCACGATGCCGTTGCCGATGAGATTGACGGTGGTCTCGAAGCCCGCGCCCATGAGCAGGCTGGCCGTCGCCTTCAGTTCGCGGTCGTCGAGATCGCCGGCGCTCACCAGGCTGCTCAGAATGTCCTCGCCCGGTTCCCGGCGGAGCCGGGCGATGTGCCGGTCGAGGTACGCGTCCATGTCCATCATGGCTTCGGCCGCGATGCGCCAGGTCTTCCACGAGATGCCGAAGTCGAGCAGCGGGCTGGCCGCGTCGCCCCATTCGAGGAACTCGTCGCGCGATTCGTGCGGGAACCCCAGCATCTCGGCGATGATCGCGATCGGGATCTGCTGGGCGTAATCGCCGATCAGATCGGCGGAACCGTTCTCGGGCAGCGCGTCGAGCAGCTCCCGGGTCACCGTCTCCACCCGCTCGCGCAGGCGGCTCGTGGCGCGCGGGGTGAAGGCGGCGGCGACGGACTTGCGCAATCGGGTGTGGTCCGGCGGGTCGATGACCAGCATCGAGGGCGGCTCGACCGGATTGGGCGGCAGCTTGGCCGAGCGGATGGTGTCCCGCAGGCTGCGGGGTACGTCGAGGTTGCCGAGGCCGAAGATGCCGAATCGATTGTCCCGCAACACACCCCGGATCACTTCGTAGTCCGCGGTGGCGTGCGCGGAGGGGCTGCGCACGAGTCGCCCGCGGGCGCGCAGGTCCTCGATGAAGGGATAGGGATCGGCGATGGCCGCGCGACTGCCGAAGAGTCTGCCGAAGGGATCACCCCGCCGCGCCTGCAGGCGCAACATGTAGCGCGCGGCGCCCTGCTCGAACAGCCACCGCATTCGGTATCGCGGGCTCATCATCGTTGATCCCCTCTCCTCGGGTATCTCTCACCGTACGGAAAGCGGTTGGGGTGAAAAAGATCCCGGAGAGGGAATTCGGGCTCCTACCGGGGTAGGACTCAGGCCCGCCGGGCGGTGACCTTCTCCGACGTCACGCGGCGTTCCAGGGCGGCCGGATCCGGATGGCTGACCTGCACCAACGACGCCCCCGCGGCCAGGACCGCCACGAAGCCGTCGATCAATTCGGCCGGGGTTTCCCACGGCGTACTCGACAGCACGCGATCCTCGGCGGTGAACCCCTGCCGCTGCGCGGACCTGCGGGCCTGCTCCAGCACCTCCGAGACCGAGAGCCCGTCGAGCGCGCAGCCGCTGTCCCCGGGCCGGAACTGATCACCGTGCACGCGCACCGACGTCGCGTAGTCGGTGATCCCGACGGGCAGATCCCGGACCGGCATGCCCATGGGATCCAGCGACAGCGCCGCGATCTCCGGGATGTCCCCGGCCTCGTCGATGCGATCGGCGGTCACCAGCGCCAGCTCGGCGTCCGGGTCGGCGGTCAGCACGACCTCCGCGCCGGCCCACCAGCATCCCAGCAGCACCGCCGCGGTCTGCCAGTGCGCGGGCAGCAGGACCGCTACCCGGGACCCCGGGGACAGGCCGAACTCGTCGCGAATCATGTTGGCGGTCTTGGCCGCCCAGTTGGCGAGTGTGAGCGCCGAGAGCTCGATGCGCGCGCCGGTCGCGTCGTCGTAGTGGGTGATGCGCGGACCCGCGGGATCGCGGGCCAGGATGGGGTCGAGTACCGCGTCGGTGAGGGTCTCGTTCAGTTGACGCATTTCGGTCCGTTCTTACCGGCATCGATGGGTGGAGCTGGCGGAACCGGCGTCATGGGGGTGGTACCGATCGTGAAATCGATCCCGGTGCCGGTCGTCGAACCCGGACCAGAGTAGTCACCCGCGAGCACCACGCGGACCGAGCCCTCCGCCAATCCGGCCTCGGCGTAGACCGGCAATCCGCCCAGCGCCTGCGCGACCGCGCGGGCCCGGGGATCGCCGCCGCTGTTCGCCAGGACCCGGCTGCTCTGCACCGGCCCGCCGATCCAGTTGTCCACCGTGCCGGTGCGGAAACCCTTGCCCGCCAGCGCCTGTGCGGCAACCGCGGCCAGACCGCCGGTGCCGCTGGCGTTGTACACGTCGGCGACCACGGTGGCGGGATCGACGCCGCCGGTGTCCTGGAAGTCGTCCGCGGAACCGCCGCCGATGGTGCGCGCCACGTACTTCTGCACGGCGGTCGGATCCACGCGCACGACCGATTCACCGTTGTCGGTCCAGCCGTTGAGATCCTTGACCGGGATGGTCTCGAACTTCACCTGTCCGCCCGACAGATCCTGCAGTTGCGTCAGGAACGCCAGCACATCCCAATTATCGTCCAGCACCACGGTGCGCCCGACCGCCTTGCTCAGATCGCTCAGCCGGCCCGGATTGGTCAGGGTCTTGGCGCTGACCACCTGGTGCACGAGCTGCGCCATGTACACCTGCTGGCGCACGATGCGGTCCAGATCCCCGCGCGGCAGCTCGTGCCGCTGGCGCACGAAGCTCAACGCCTCGGGGCCCGTGAGCTTCTGCTCCCCGGCGGTGAAGTCCGCGCCCGAAAGCGGCTCGTACACCGCGTTGTTCAGGCAGACGTCGACCCCGCCCACCGCGTCGGTGAGCAGGACGAAGCCCAGCAGGCCGACTTCGGCGTAGTGATCGACGGTGATACCGGTCAGCGTGGCAACGGATTTGATGAGGGCCTGCCGCCCGGCCAGGGTGGACTCGCTGTCGGCCTCGGACGCCGATTCGCCCTTGTCCAGCCGCTTCTGCTGCTCGGTCAGCTTGGTCACGCCGTACGCGGAGTTGATCTTTCCCATGCCCAGCCCCGGAATGTCCACGTACGAATCGCGCGGAATCGAGATGGCCGTGGCCGATCGGCCGTCGTTGGGCACGCGGATCAGCACGATCGTGTCGGTGTTGAGCCCGATCTCGTCGCCCGCGTGCAACATCGCCCGCTCGTCATCGGACAGCGGATTGCCGTGCGCGTCCGTGCGCGAGTCGATGCCGACCATGAGAATGTCGACCGCGCCGTCCTTGCCCCCGCCCAGGCCCAGGTCGCCGATCCGCTCGATGCTGGAAACGAGCTGATCCACACTGCGCCAGCCCAGTCCCGTCACCACCAGCACGACGATCGCGGCCGCCGCCGACAGAAGCCGCAGGGGATGCGTCCGATCCCGGCCGCCGTGCACCCGGGGCCCGGCCGGGCGAGAGGGTAGCGGTGCGGATGCTCTCCTGGTCTGCGACAACCCCTTGCTCCCTCTTCCAGTACTCGGCCGACCGCGCTCGCTGCCGGGGTGATGTCTGTGGAGTGCCCCCGAATGCAGGCTAGACGCGCCGCCGGACATGTCCGTGTAGCTCGCGCTCCGTGAGTCGTGTTGCCCACTCGCGCCCGCGCGCGCGAGAGCCGGACATTCGCGCAGGTAGCTACGGGTGTGCGCGAAACCCGCCGCCGCCCGTGTCACACTGACCGCCGTGACTTCCCCCGCCGTGACACCCATCACCGAGCGGCTCGTGGTGACCGGTGCGCGGGGACAGTTGGGCCGCGCCCTGCTCCGGCACGCGCCCGGCGCCCGCGGCTACGGCCGCGCCGAACTCGACATCACCGACGCCGATGCCGTACGCGCGGTACTGAATCCGGGCGACATCGTCGTCAACTGCGCCGCCTACACCGCGGTGGATCTGGCCGAGACCGATGTCGACGCCGCCTTCGCGGGCAACGCCACCGGGCCCGCGGTCCTCGCCGCCGCGTGCGCGGACATCGGCGCGCGGCTGGTGCACATCTCCACCGACTACGTCTTCCCCGGCACCGCGAATCGTCCCTACGAGCCCGGCGACCCGACCGGACCCGGCACCGTCTACGGCCGCTCCAAGCTCGCCGGCGAACAGGCGGTGCTGGAGCTGGATCCGCGCGCCCGCGTCGTGCGCACCGCGTGGGTCTACACCGGCACGGACGGCGATTTCGTCGCGACCATGCGGCGGCTCGAGCGCGAACGCGACACCGTGAACGTGGTCGCGGACCAGATCGGATCACCCACCTACGCACCGGATCTGGCAGCGGGCCTGCTGGAGCTGGCGGGCCGGCTGAGCGCCGATCCCGACGAATCCGTCATCCCGCGAATCCTGCACGCGGGCAATGCCGGACAGGCCAGCTGGTTCGAGCTCGCGCGGGCCGTCTTCGCGGGTCTGGGCGCCGACCCCGAACGCGTGCGCCCCTGCGGCACCGCCGATTTCCCGAGACCCGCTCCGCGCCCGGCATATTCGGTCCTTTCGGGCACGGCCTGGGCATCGGCCGGGCTCGCGCCCCTGCGGGAATGGCGACTGGCACTGGGCGACGCACTGGCCGCCATCTCCGACTAGGCTGGGCGTCCGTGAGCCCCTCGGATTCTGTCGGACCGCCAGTACTGGCCGTCGTCACGGTGACCTACTCGCCCGGTGAGCACCTGCAGCACTTCATCAGCACGCTAGCCACCGCCACCGGCGAGAAGCCCCAGGTGATCCTCGCCGACAACGGCTCGGTGGACGGGGTGCCGGAGCTGATCGCCGAAGCCAACAGCCACGTGCGGCTGCTGCGCACCGGCGGCAACCTCGGCTACGGCGGCGCGATCAATCGCGCGGTCGCCGAGATCGACCCGGACATCGAATTCATCGCCATCGTGAACCCGGACATTCGCTGGGGCACCGACTCCATCGACGAACTGCTGGCCGCGGCCCGGCGCTGGCCGCGCGCGGGTGCGCTCGGGCCCAAGGTGCTCGAGCCGGACGGCAGCCTCTACCCCTCCGCGCGCTCGGTCCCCGGACTGCTCGACGGCGCGGGCCACGCCATCCTCGGCACCGTCTGGCCCACGAACCCCTGGACCCGCCGCTACCGCCAGGAGAACGAGCAGATCTCCGAGCGCACCGTCGGCTGGCTCTCGGGCTCGTGCCTGCTGGTCCGCCGCGCCGCCTTCGACTCCATCGACGGTTTCGACTCCCGCTACTTCATGTACATGGAGGATGTCGACTTCGGTGACCGCATGGGCAAGGCGGGCTGGCACAATGTCTTCGTGCCGACCGCCGAGGTCACCCACGCCAAGGGTCACGCCGCCGGTAAGCACCCCGAGACCATGCTGCCCGCGCACCACGCCAGCGCCTACCGCTTCCAGGCGGACAGGCATCCGCACTGGTGGCAGGCGCCGTTGCGGGTCGCGTTGAAGGCCGGACTTGCCATCCGCTGCAAGCTTGCGGTTCGATCCGCACTGCGTGAACGCGATGCGGCCGAGGCCGCGGCCGGCTCGGCCCACTGAGCAGGTCGCATGCTCCGGCGGGTCCCGGAGCACGCGCCCGCGAATTTCGATAGACACCTGACCACAGGGGAGAACATGGTGAACAGCGGCAATGGTGCCGGATCCACGGATGCGGTGATTCTGGTCGGCGGCCAGGGCACCCGCCTGCGTCCGCTGACCCTGTCCGCTCCCAAGCCGATGCTGCCGACGGCCGGTCTGCCGTTCCTGCAGCATCTGCTGGCCCGCATCGCCGATGCCGGGATCACCCACGTCGTACTCGGCACCTCCTACAAGGCGGAGGTGTTCGAGGACCACTTCGGTGACGGCTCGGCGCTCGGGCTCGAACTCGAGTACGTCTTCGAGGCCGAGGCCCTGGGCACCGGCGGCGGCATCCGCAACGTGCTGCCCAAGCTGCGCGCGGACACCGTCATGGTGTTCAACGGCGACGTGCTCGGCGGTACCGATCTCGGCGGCATCCTGGACACCCATCACGAGTCCAATGCCGATGTCACCCTGCACCTGGTGCGGGTGAGCGATCCGCGCGCGTTCGGCTGCGTGCCCACCGACGAGAACGGCCGCGTCACCGCGTTCCTGGAGAAGACCCAGGATCCGCCGACCGACCAGATCAACGCGGGCTGCTACGTGTTCCGCCGCGAGTACATCGAGAAGATCCCGGCCGGGCGCCCGGTCTCGGTCGAGCGTGAGACCTTCCCGTCCCTGCTCGCCGAGGGCGCGCACATCCAGGGTCACGTGGACACCTCGTACTGGCGCGACATGGGCACCCCCGAGGACTTCGTGCGCGGTTCCGCGGATCTGGTCCGCGGCATCGCGCCGTCCCCGGCCCTGCCCGGCCAGCGCGGCGAGTCGCTCGTGCACGCCGGCGCGGGCGTCGCGCCGGGCGCGCTGCTGATCGGCGGCACGGTCGTCGGCCGCGGCGCGGAGGTGGGCGCGGGCGCCCGCCTGGACGGCGCGGTCCTGTTCGACGGCGCGTGCGTGGAAGCCGGTGCGACCGTGGAACGCTCGATCATCGGCTTCGGCGCCAAGATCGGCCCCCGCGCCCTGGTCCGCGACGCGGTCATCGGCGACGGCGCGGTCGTCGGCGCGCGCTGCGAACTATTACGCGGCGCGCGCGTCTGGCCCGGCGTCGAGATTCCCGACGGCGGCATCCGCTTCTCGACCGACGTCTAGGGATTCCCGCCCGGGCAGTCGGGCCGGGCGAGTAGCACTCTCGCGTGCGGGCCGGTTCGCCGCGCGGTGGCAACGGTGTTCGCCCGCGCGGGTCAACGCACCATCGGAGTACACGCGAAAGGCCGCTCCCCTTGGGGGAGCGGCCTTTTCGTCGTAGAGGGAGTTTCTCAGCGTTCCCACTTGCCCGGGTTCAGGTGGAACTGGGCGAGGGCGGTGGCGTGCCCGTGGCCCATCTCGTGGTCGGTCTTGAGCCAGTTGACCAGGTCCTTCTGGCCGGTGTGGCCGGAGGCGGACATGAGGGCGAACCACTCGTCGACGGTGCGGCCGTACTTGGTCTCGATGGAGGGGAAGTACGAGGCCGGGCCGTGGGGCTTGGTGGTCGCCATGGTGTCGCTCCTTGTCGGGGGGTGTTGCCGATCATGACGGGCGGGCCGGGCCGAATTCATCGCCGTGTGATCGGCATCACGCTGCGGCCGCGGCGGGGATGCGTGCGGTCGCGGCCGTGGCCGCGCGGTGTTCGCGGATCAGCAGGGCGCCGGTGAGGGCGACGAGGGCGGCCGTGAAGCCGTGGATGCCGAACGCGGCGGAGGTCGAGCCGTCGTAGCTCAGCACGGTGATCATGTCGCCGAGCGGGACGAGGGTGGTGGCCAGCATCGTGATGCCCAGTGCGAAGCGCTGCCGGAAGGCCAGCAGGGCCAGGATCGCCACGCCGAAGGCGGTGTCGCGCACGCCCTTCAGGTTCATGAACGCGACCGCGTCGCCGGTCGGCCATTCCGGCAGGCCGAAGCCGGCGGCGAAGGTTTCGGGGGTGAGCAGGTAGTTGAGACCGATGTAGAGGATGAACGCCACGCCGGCGAGGGTGAGGGCGGTGTTGATGCGGTGCAGGGTCATGTCGATCTCCGGTTCTAGCGTCGCTTGTTGATATAGCAACGCTAGCATTCGCATGGATAGATTGTCTAGCGGTGCTAGAATTCTGCTCATGAACGCATCTCAGAGCCGTCGTGAACGCGAACGGGCCGAACGGGAGAAGCGCATCGTCGACACCGCCCGCGAACTGGCCGAGACCCAGGGCTGGGACGCGGTCACCGTGCGCAAACTGGCCGAGGCCATCGAATACAGCCAGCCCGTGCTGTACAGCCACTTCGCGGGCAAGGACGCCATCGTCACCGCGGTGGCCGAACAGGGGTTCGCCGAACTCGCGGTGGCGACCCGGGAACTGCGCACCGGCGCCGAGACCCCGGAACAGGCGCTGACCCTGGTCGCCGAGGGCTACCTGACCTTCGCCCGCGAGAGCTCGGCGCTGTACGACGCCATGTTCCTGCTGCGCACCGAGCTGAAGTTCGGGCCCGACGCGGGGGAGGTGCTCAAGGAGTGCTTCATGGAACTACTGCTCACCTTCGCGCCCTTCGCGCCGCCGCACGATGTGGAGACCTTCACCGAGGTCGCCTGGAGTGCGCTGCACGGACTGGCCACGCTGGATCGAGGTGGCCGACTGCGGCCGGACTTTCGTGCCGAGCGTCTGGAAATCCTTACTGCCGAATGGATCGGGAGCTGACCCACTCGGCACGGGCTGTCCGGTGCGGGTCGAGCCGTGGCCCGGTGACGCACCGATCGAATTGCGCTGGCACCGCGCCGAGGCGGGCCCGGCCGTCACATAGCGGCGTCGGCCCGCCCGTACGCGGAACGCGAAGCGGCACAGCACCGGTGCGGCCGCGCGTGAATCATGCGATTCACCACGGTCCGGTTCCGGCCGTCCGAACGCGCCTAGGCTGTGAACATGGCTGACGCGGTGGTGGTGGGGTCCGGGCCCAACGGGCTCGCGGCGGCGGTGATCCTGGCCCGGGCGGGGCTCGCGGTCGAGGTGTACGAGGCCGCCGACACGATCGGCGGCGGCTGCCGCACCGCCGAGATCACGCTGCCCGGTTTCCGGCACGATCTGTGCGCGGGCGCGCATCCCATGGCGGTGGCCTCGCCGTTCCTGCGCGCCTTCGACCTGCCCGCGCACGGGGTGGAACTGCTTGCGCCGCAGGTGTCCTACGCGCATCCGCTGGACGGTGGCCGGGCCGGGCTGGCCTGGCGCGATCTGGGCAATACCGTGGACGGGCTCGGTCGTGACGGCGCGGCGTGGCGGCGGTTGTTCGGCCCGCTGGTGCGGCAGTGGGAGGACGTGGTCGGGCTGATCATGTCGGATCTGCGGCCGCCGCCGATCCGCCCGGACGGCCTGCTGCGCACCGAGATCGGGGTCGCGCGCCGGCTGCTGGAACAGGCGTCGCCGCTGTGGAATCTGCGCTTCCGGGAGGACGTCGCGCCGGCGCTGCTGACCGGTGTCGCCGCGCACGCCATCCGGCCGCCGCGCGGAATCCCCGGCGCGGGTGTGGGATTGCTGCTCGGGACCCTGGCGCACGTGGGCGGCTGGCCGGTGCCACGCGGGGGCAGCCAGGCCATCGTGGACGCGCTGGCCGCCGATCTGCGCGCGCACGGCGGCGAGATATACACCGGGCACCGGGTCGACGACATCGACGAATTCGATTCCGTGTCAGCGGTTCTGCTGGATCTCGCCCCGGCCGAACTGCAGCGCGTCGCGGGGGATCGGCTGCCCGGGCGCTACACCCGCGCACTGGCGAACTTCCGCTACGGCGGCGCCGCGTGCAAGGTCGATTTCGCGCTGTCCGGCCCGGTGCCGTGGCAGGGGCTCGGCTGCGATCGGGCGGGCACCCTGCACCTGGTCGGCTCGCGCGCCGAGGCCGAGGCCGCCGAGAAGGCCGTCGCCGCGGGACAACACGCGGACCGGCCGTACGTGCTCGCGATCCAGCCCGGCGTGGTCGACGACACCCGCGCGCCCGCCGGGCAGCACACCCTCTACACCTACGCGCACGTCCCGCACGGGTCGCGGCGCGACGTCAGCGCCGAGATCATCGCCCAGGTGGAGCGTTTCGCCCCCGGCTTCCGCGATCTCATCCTCGCCACCCACGTGCGCACCGCCGCCCGGATGCCCGCCCACAACGCCAACTACGTCGGCGGCGACATCTCCGCGGGCGCGGTCACCCTGCGCCAGACCCTCTTTCGCCCCGTGCCCCGCTGGAATCCGTACCGCACCCCGCTGCCCGGGGTCTACCTCTGCTCCGCCGCGACCCCGCCCGGCCCCGGCGTCCACGGCATGAACGGCTACTTCGCGGCCCGCCACGCCCTGCGCCGGGAGTTCGGCATCCGCACGGACCCGCTGAAACTGCTCGCCGGAGCCTGACTCCGTCAGTTCGGCTCGGGGCGGTACAGGTCCGGCTCGAGGTAGATGGTCCGTGCCACCGGGACCGCTTCGCGGACACGGGCTTCGGCGTCGTCGATCGCCCGGGCCACGCCGGTCAGGTCCAGGTCCGGGGCCATGCCGACCTTGGCGGCGACCAGCAGATCATCCGGGGCCAGGTACTGGGTCTTGAGGTGGATGACGCGGTCGATCCGCGTGCCGTCCACCAGGTTCGCGCGAATCCGGTGTTCCTCGTCGGGGGTCGCGCCCTCGCCGATGAGCAGGCTCTTCATCTCCACGATGAGCACTATCGCGATGAAACCGAGCAGGATGCCGATGCCCAGGGTGCCGACGCCGTCCCAGATCGGATTGCCGGTCAGCTCGGTCAGGCCGACGCCGAGGAAGGCCAGCAGCAGGCCGATGAGCGCGCCGAAATCCTCCAGCAGCACCACCGGAAGTTCCGGATTGCGGGTGGTGCGGATGAAGCGCCACCAGCTCTTGCGGCCCTTGAGCGGCGCCGAGGCGTTGCGGGCGGTGAACAGGCTGTAGGACTCCAGCGCCATGGCGATGACCAGGATGCCGATGGCGATCCCGGCGTCCGAGAGATGCTCGGGATGCCGGATCTTGGTGATGCCCTCGTCGATGGCGAACAGCGAGCCCAGTGCGAAGATGACCAGCGCCACCACGAACGAGTAGAAGTAGCGGTTGCGGCCGTACCCGAAGGGGTGCAATTGATCCGGCGGCTGCTGCGCGCGTTTGCGCCCGATCAGCAGCAGGCCCTGATTGGCGGTGTCGGCGAGCGAGTGCACGGCCTCGGCGTACATCGACGACGAGCCGGTGATCACCGCGCCCGCGAATTTCGCCACCGTGATTCCGGCGTCCGCCGAGAACGCCGCCAGGACCGCCTTACGACTCTCGTCACCGGACATGGGAACGACGCTACCGACGGCGCGGGCGCGGTGTCGGTAGCGTCGCCGGGCGCGGCGGACTCCGATGCCGGATTCACACCGCATAACGGCGTCGGCACGCGGCTGAGCGTTCGTGGGCCGGGGCCGCAGCCGCTGTCCGCTCCGCCTCGAGACGGCACACGGCTTCGCGCCTGTTTCACGTGGGTGAGGTGCCCAAACCGGCGTCGGTGTGCGCCCGCGTCGGCGTCGGAGTCGGTGGGCGCTCGGCCGCTCAGTTCTCGCTGACCGCCGCGTAGAACAGCTGTGCGGCGCCGTCCAGCGCCCGTGCCCGAATCTCGCCGTCGGCGGCCGAGATCCAGGCCGCGCGCCCGCATTCGACCCGCAGCTGATCCTTGCCGAGCAGCAGCCCGACCGCGCCGTGCGTGCACAGCGCGATGCCCGGGCCCGCGTGCGGCACCCGCACCGGCTCGTCGCCCGGCGCCAGCTCGAACCGGCTGAGCACGAACTCGGACGCGGGCGTGCGGTAGCGGAAGACCCCGTTGCCCAGCACCTCCGGCTGCACCTTGGGCAGCTCGAGCGGTTCGAAGTCCAGCACCCGCAACAACTCCGGCACGTCCACGTGCTTGGGGGTGAGCCCGCCGCGCAACACGTTGTCGGAGTTGGCCATGATCTCCACGCCGACCCCGCGCAGATACGCGTGCAGGTTGCCCGCGGCCAGGAACAGGCCCTCGCCGGGTTCCAGGGTGATGCGGTTGAGCAGCAGCGCCGCCAGCACGCCGGCGTCGCCGGGATAGGCCTCGGCCAGCTCCAGCGCGGTCCGGATCTCGGCGGTGAATTCGCGGCGTTTGTCCTGCGAGCCCTCGTCGCGCCCGGACAGGTAGCGCACGCAGCCGTCCAGCACCTTGGGCAGCAGCGTGCTCAGGCTGGCCTGCGGCAGCGCGATCCAGGTCGTGAACAGCGTGCGCAGGCCGGCCGAATCGGGCTGGGCGGCGAGCAGTTCGGCGTAGGGCTCGAGTTCGGGCACCTCGAGCGCATGCAGCAGTCGCACGGTCCGGGTCGGGGTGCGGAATCCGGCCAGCGCCTCGAAGCGATCCAGGGCGACGACCAGTTCCGGCTTGTGGTTCTCGTCGCGGTAGTTGCGCAGCGGCGAGTCCAGCGGCATGCCCGCGCGGTTCTCGCGCTGGAATCCGACCTGTGCCTGTTCGAGGCTGGGGTGGGCCTGCAGCGAGAGCGCTTCCTCCGCGGCCAGGATCTTCAGCAGGAACGGCAGCCGTCCGCCGAATTCACCGGCGACCGCGCCCAATTCGCGCTGCGGATTCGCGCTGACCACGTCGAGCAGCGAGGTGCTGTGTCCATTGATTCGCACCTGCGCGGGATCGGCCGGATGCGCGCCGAACCAGAGTTCGGCCTCCGGATGCGCGGATGGAACCGGTCGTCCGCACAGCTGAGCGAGCGCGGTGCGCGAACCCCATGCGTAAGAACGCAGCGCACCAACGAGTTCGTGCACTAGTAGTGTCCCCCGTCGTAGCGTCCCGGATCTGCGACCGGGCGGGAACCGAGTAGTCGTAGATACGCGGCCGCCATCTCGATTCGAAGCGTCAGCACCGCGAGCTGTTCCAGCTCGCCGCCCCGACCGGGGGGCACGGCCTGCCCCGCCGCCTCCGCGGCCGGCGCGGTACCCGCGGCCTCCGCGTCCAGATTCACCAGATCGACGTCGACGAGTCCGGCGTCGGAGCCGAACACCGCCAGCCGTCTGCGCACCGTCACCTGATCGGATTCGGCGCTGAGTACGAAGATGCGGACCTGCTCGACCGGCGGCGGCCCGTCGAGTTCCGCGTCGTGGAAGAGCGGATCGAAATCCGGATCGGCCACACCCGCGGCCTGGATCAGACGTCCGTGCGCGGCAATGACTTCCGCCAGCCCGGCGGCCGCGACGACCTGTCCGGCCGCGGCCAGCAGCACGTCCGACGAATGCGCGGCGAGCACGGTGGTGGCGGGCGAATCGCCCGAGAAGACCAGGCGCTTGCGCTGCTGCATGCGGGTGGCCAGGGTCTTGGCCGGATTGCGGAAGGCCTCCTGCTGCGGGCCGTCGCGCAGCGCCTCGGCGTCGAGCAGATCGGCGAGCGCGTTCAGATCCGGCACCAGCGGGCCCGTGCGATGCGGATCGACCGCGGCCAGTACGGCCATGCCGATGGCCAGGAAGCGCAGCACGCGATTGTGGTCGAGCACCGGGATGCGCGGCGGCAGCATCGTCGCCCGCCCGGCCGCGGCGGCGCGCAGCGGACCCTCGTCCGGCGCCGCGACCACGACCTCCGCGCCCCGGCGCACCGCGAAATCCACGGCTTCGGCCAGGCGGGGATCGCCCGCGTCGTCGCCCGCGACCAGCACCACGTCCAGCGGTCCCACCCACGGCGGAATCGCGGTCGAGGTGACCACGGGCATGCTGGTTCTGTCGCCGAGGGCGGCGACCAGCAGGGCGGCCGCTCTCGCGGCCCGGCCGCTGCCGGACACCAGGACCACGCTGCGCGGGCGCAGCTCGGTCAGGCGCGTCAGGGCGTTCTCCGCCAGTGCGGCCGCGGTCGCCCGTACCTGGGCTCCGCCGGACGCCGCCGAGCGCAGTGTGCCCGCGACGTCGGCTGCCTCCAGCGAGGCGACGTCATCGAGATCGAGTACCGGTGTCCCAGCGATCATCGGGCGTTGCCACCTCCCCTCACAGGTCACCAGGCGCTGGCGAATCCAAGCTCTGTGATTCCACTATTCCAGTCAGGCGCGGACGATGCTCAGGATCTCGGTTACGAGTCCGTCTACATCCTCCTGCGATCGGGCTTCGACGTTGAGTCGCAGCAGCGGTTCGGTATTCGAGGCCCGAAGGTTGAACCACGCGCCGTCGGCCAGTTGCACGGTCACCCCGTCGAGGCGATCCACCGACTTCGCGCGGGCGCCGAACGCTTCGAGCACGGCCAGCGTCCGTTCCTGGGCGTCGGGCACCGTGGAGTTGATCTCCCCGGAGGATGCGTATGTTGCATACGCGGACGCGAGCTCGGACATCGGGCGGTCCTTCTCGCCGAGGACGGCGAGCACGTGCAGGGCCGCGAGCATGCCGGAGTCGGCGCCCCAGAAATCCCGGAAGTAGTAGTGCGCGGAATGCTCGCCGCCGAAGATCGCTCCGGTCGAGGCCATCTGCTGCTTGATGAACGAGTGGCCGACGCGGGTCCGCACCGGGTTGCCGCCCAGCTGGCTCACCAGCTCCGGCACGGCCTTGGAGGTGATGAGGTTGTGGATGATGGTCGCACCCGGCTCCTTGGCCAGCTCGCGCTCGGCCACCAGCGCGGTGACGGCGGAGGGGGAGACCGGGTCGCCCTTCTCGTCCACCACGAAGCAGCGGTCGGCGTCGCCGTCGAAGGCGAGGCCGATGTCGGCCTTGGTCTCGCGCACGTAGGCCTGCAGATCCACCAGGTTCTTCGGATCCAGGGGATTGGCTTCGTGATTGGGGAAGTTGCCGTCCAGTTCGAAGAACAGCGGTTCGATCTCGTATTGGCCGACGGTGCCGAGCACGGCGGGCACCGTGTAGCCGCCCATGCCGTTGCCGGCGTCCACCGCGATGCGCAGCGGGCGGCTCGCGCTCAGGTCGACGAGCTTGTGCAGGAAGGCCGCGTAGTCGGCGAGCAGATCCTGTTCGGTGGCGGTGCCGCGCGGGCCGTCGAAGGCGGGCACGCCCGCGATGACCTCGTCGCTGATGGTGGCAAGGCCGGTGTCCTGACCGACCGGCAGCGCCTTGGCGCGGCACAGCTTGATGCCGTTGTACTTGGCCGGGTTGTGCGAGGCGGTGAACATGGCGCCCGGGCATTCGAGGTGGCCCGAGGCGAAGTACAGCTGGTCGGTGGAGGCCAGGCCGATGTGCACCACGTTCAGGCCCTGCGCGAGCACGCCGTCGGCGAAGGCGGCGGCCAATTCCGGTGAGGAGTCGCGCATATCGTGGCCGATGACCACCTGGGCGGCGCCCTCGGCGCGCATGAGGCGGGCGAACGAGCCGCCGACATCGGCGACGAAGGCCGCGTCGATCTGTTCGCCGACGACACCGCGGACGTCATACGCCTTGATGACTGCGTGCACGGACTCGGCGGAGCGGGCGACTGTCATGCCGACCACACTATCCCGCCTGCCCGAGACTTCGGCGCCCGGCCGGGGAGCTGTATACGGACACGGCGTCAGTTCGGCGGATCCGGCAGCACCCGGAGATGACCGCGTCGCCCGGTGCGCGCGGGGCGGCCGGTGCGCTGGGCCGCGGGGCCCGCGCTGCCCGGATAGTCGGAATAGCCGCGTGGATCGGGTTCGGGTGCGCGACGGCGCAATCCGGCCTCGCGGACGGCCTCGGCCAGCGCGGTGAGGTCGTCGTCATCGGGCGTACCCGAGGAGAAACCGCCCTCGTGCTTGACCAGTTCCCAGCCCTTGGGAGCGGTGATGCGGGATGCGTGCGTTTCACACAGATCCCAGGAGTGCGGCTCGGCGACGGTGACGAGTGGCCCGACCACCGCCATGGAGTCCGAGTACACATAGGTCAGCGTCGCGACGGCCGGGTTCTTGCAGCCGGGTCGGCAGCAACGACGCATGGGAATCACGCCAAGCAGGGTAACCCTCCGGGGGCCTCCGTGCGGTCAGACACGCGCAATGGGACACGCCACAACCCGGTCAACGTCGCGTTTCGTGCCCGTCCTGAACCGATCATGACGGGCATCTCACCTTCGCTGTTCGCGGCCCGCCCGGTTCTGGACTGAGTGGAGCGGGGGAGCGAAGCGGAGGAGCGGAGGGAGGGAAGAACCGGGCTTCGGGGGCCGCGAACCGCCGGAGCGTAGCGGAGGCAATCGGACACAGTAGATTCGAGGTATGACCCGTTCACGTAAGCGACCCGCCCCCACGGCGCGGTCTGTCATCCGCCGCGGGCGGGGTGTGCGTGGACCGATGCTGCCGCCCACCGTGCCCGCTCGCCGCACCCGCGGTCAGCAGTTCGACCGGTTGGTGCTGGAAGCGTTCGCGCCCTTGGAAAGTCGCTGGCACGATCAGCTCACCAATCTCGACATCGCGGTGGACGACGTGCCGAAAATCCGTCCGCTGAACCCGGATTCGGTCACCTGGCCGGACGAGGTGGTGGCCGACGGGCCGGTGCCCCTGTCGCGCCTCATCCCGGCAGGGGTCGACCGCTACGGTCAGGCGACACGCGCCCGCATCGTGATCTTCCGCAAGCCACTGGAGCTGCGCGCCGGGGATCCGGACGATCTGGTGGATCTGCTGCGCGAGGTGCTCGTTCAGCAGATCGCGACCTATCTCGGGGTCGATCCGGATGTGATCGACCCGGAGCCGGAGTAGTCGGGGGAGTGTGAAAAGCCCCTCGCTACAACAGTTTTCGTGCGAGGGGCCCGGCGTCTCTAGATGATGCCGCGTTTGAGGCGACGGCGTTCGCGCTCGGAGAGCCCGCCCCAGATGCCGAAGCGCTCATCGTTCGCGAGCGCGTATTCCAGGCATTCGTCTCGAACCTCGCAGCCCAGGCAGATGCGCTTGGCCTCGCGGGTGGAGCCGCCCTTCTCGGGGAAGAACGCCTCCGGATCGGTCTGGGCGCACAGCGCCCGTTCCTGCCACTGCTCCGCCTCGGTCATGCGACCCCCGCGGGAAAAGCTGTCGAACCCCTCATCGGTGCCCGTGACGATCAGGCTCAGGCGGGGCGGTTCGGGCTGGTATTGCGCCCGAGCCCATTGACCGCCGCCTGGGCGCGGCGTCATCAGTTCACCCCCCTCGTGTCCGTTCCAAACGTCGGCGCAGAAGTCAGAAGCTGCGCCAGCTTGGGAATCGGTTCGCGATACACCGCCCGGAATTCCTGACGGGGCCAGCTCATCGGCCATCGCTCCGCCTCCTCACTGTGTGTTAGCGCAGAATGATTAATCCGTCGGACCCGATCCCACCGACGGCCCAACACCGCGACGTAGTCCCGCGGCCATCCCCGAGCTGCTGGCCATTCCGATGCGAACAGTTGTTCGAAAAGTGGTCCGCGCCTTGAGCTCTCGCGGGACCCGGAATGACATGCCTGTGATTAGACACGCCGGGCGCGGCGGTGGTCAAGCCGCCGAAGCTATTCCGTTACCATCTGCGGCCCTATTTTCTGAGGTTCCCGCAGATCAAGTAGCAAATTCACAGCAAATATCCTGCCGGGTGTGTCCGCGCGTGTACCGCTTAGGCTGTGCGGATGTGACTCGAGAACAAGCGGATACCGCGCCCGGAACCGGTCTGCGGATTGCGGTACTGGTGGGTGGAGTCGGCGGCGCGAGGTTCCTGCAGGGCGTGCGCGAGCTGGTCCCCGGCGCCGATGTGACCGCCATTGTGAACGTCGGCGACGACGTCTGGATGCACGGGCTCCGAATTTGTCCTGACCTGGACACCTGCATGTACACGCTGGGTGGGGGCATCGATCCCGAACGCGGCTGGGGGCATGCGAACGAGACCTGGAACGCCAAGGAGGAGCTGGCGAAATACAACGCGCAGCCCGATTGGTTCGGGCTCGGCGACCGCGATATCGCCACCCATCTCATCCGGACCGAAATGCTGCGTCAGGGATACCCGCTCTCGGCGGTGACCGATGCCCTCTGCAATCGCTGGCAGCCGGGTGTGAAGCTGCTGCCGGCAACGGACGATCGGTGTGAAACACACGTCGTTATCGGTGACCCGGAGAACCCTGGCGAACGTCGCGCGATCCATTTCCAAGAGTGGTGGGTGCGGTACCGGGCGAACGTTGAGACCCATGGATTTGTGACTATTGGGGCGGAACAAGCAAAACCGGCGCCAGGTGTGACAGAAATCATAGAGTCCGCCGATGTGGTCATTCTGGCCCCGTCGAACCCCGTCGTGAGCGTCGGAGCCATACTCGCGGTTCCGGGCATTCGCGGCGCACTGCGCACCACCACCGCCAAGGTGATCGGCCTGTCGCCCGTGGTCGGCGGAAAGCCCTTGCGTGGCATGGCCGATGAATGTCTGTCGGTGATCGGGGTGGAGACCAGTGCCGAGGCCGTGGGCAACCACTTCGGCGCACGGTCGGCTACCGGAATCCTGGACGGCTGGCTCGTGCACTCCGGCGATACCGCCGAGATCCCCGGCGTCGAGGTCCGCTCGGTGCCGCTGCTCATGACCGATCCCGCCACCACGGCGCGGATGGTCGAACAGGTCCTGGACCTCGCGGGCGTGAAACCATGAGCGGCGTGCACGATCACGCGGCCGGAGGCGAACTCCGCATACTGCCCATCACCGGTCTGCCCGAGTTCCGGCCGGGTGACGATATCGCCGAACACGTTGCGGCACAGGCACCTTGGCTGCGGGACGGGGACGTGCTGGTGGTCACCAGCAAGATCGTCTCCAAGGTCGAGGGCCGGATCGTGGCCGCGCCCACCGATCCCGAGGAGCGCGACGCCGCGCGCCGGGAACTGGTGCGGCAGGAGGCGGTTCGCGTACTGGCGCAGAAGAACCGCACCCTGATCACCGAGAACAAGCTCGGCATCGTGCAGGCGGCCTCCGGCATCGACGGGTCCAATGTGGAATCCGGTGAACTGGTGTTGCTGCCGGTCGATCCCGACGGCAGCGCCAAGGCCCTGCGCACCGCGCTCGCCGACCGGCTCGGCGTGCGGGTGGCCGTGGTCGTCACCGACACCATGGGGCGGGCGTGGCGCAACGGCCAGATCGACGCCGCCATCGGCTCCTCCGGCGTGCGGGTGCTGCACGACTACGACGGCGCGATCGACGGGCAGGGCAACGAACTGCACGTCACCCTGGTCGCGATCGCCGACGAACTGGCCGCGGCCGCGGACCTGGTGAAGGGCAAACTCGGCGGGGTGCCGATCGCGGTGGTGCGCGGGCTCGACTACACCGACGACGGTTCCACCGCCGCGGATCTGCCGCGGCGCGGGGTCGAGGATCTGTTCTGGCTCGGGACCCAGGAGGCCATCGAGCTCGGGCGCTCGCAGGCGCTCCTGGTGCGGCGGTCGGTGCGGCAATTCGCCGCCGCGCCGGTCGAACCCACGATCATCCGGGCCGCGGTGGGGGAGGCGCTGACCGCGCCCGCGCCGCACCACACCCGCCCGGTGCGGTTCGTCTGGCTGCGCGATCGGGCGCTGCGCGAGCGGCTGCTCGAGGCCATGGCCGAGAAGTGGCGTGCGGATCTGCGCGCCGACGGGCTCGATCCCGACCGGGTCGAACGCCGGGTCGCGCGCGGGCGCATCCTGTTCGACGCCCCCGAGGTGATCATCCCGTTCTGTGTGCCGGACGGCGCGCACGACTATCCGGACGAGCGCCGGCGCGGGCACGAGGCGACCATGTTCAACGTCGCGGTCGGCGCGGCGGTGCAGGGTCTGCTGGTCGCGCTGGCGACCAAGGGCGTGGGTAGCTGCTGGATCGGCTCGACGATCTTCGCTCCCGAGTTGACTCGCGAGGTGCTGGGTCTGGAGTCGGACTGGAATCCGTTGGGGGCCATCGCGATCGGCTATCCCCTGGAGGAGCTCGCACCTCGCGCTGCTCGCGACCCCGGCACCGGGCTGGTGGAGCTGTGAGCACGGGGCGCCGGGCGCCGGGTGTGTGCGGCTCGGGGGCCACCCGCGATAGCGGACATCGGCTACACCCCACCCGTCCGGAGTCTTTGTGTGGGGCAAGTGCCGAACTCGCGGCGCGCGGCACGGGGGCGGTGGAACCGTGAGCGCTGAATCCCTGCACCGTTCAGCCACCGAACTGCTCGAAAAGTGGTCCCCCGCAACGGGACCGGACTCCTCCCTGCGTGAGGCGATGCTCGCGTTCCTCGGCTCGGCCCCCCGCGGCTGCCTGCGCGAGCACGCCGCCGGCCACATCACCGCGTCGGCGATAGTCCTGTCCCACGACGAGTCCGAGGTCCTGCTGACCCTGCACCCCCGCGTGGGCCGCTGGATCCAGCTGGGCGGCCACTGCGAGGAATCCGACGAGTCGGTGTCCGACGCGGCCTACCGCGAGGCCACCGAGGAGTCCGGGATCCCCGGCCTCCACCTCCACCCCGGCCTCTACGCAGCCCAGGCCCACCCCATCACCTGCTCCCTCGGCGTCCCGACCCGCCACCTGGACCTCCTGTTCAAGATCACCGCCCCGCCCGGCGCGGTCCCCGTCCGCAGCGCGGAGTCGACCGACCTCCGCTTCTGGCCGGTGAACGCCCTACCCCCGGACGCGGACGTCCTGCTCCGCTGATCGGCATCCGGCCGACCGTGGTCGACGCCCGAGTCGACAATGCCCGGTCGGTCGGTTAGCGTTCCCGTCCATGGGGGTCGAGGGGGATTCGACGACCGCTGGAACCGGGGTGGACGTGACTCCGGCGGCGGTACGTGCGATCGGACAATTGGTATCGAAGGCCGCGGTGGATCTGCGCAGCGCGCTGGAATCGGCGGGCAGCGAGGTGGATTCGTTCCTGGACGCCGACTGGGCCGGCCCCGCGGCGACACGGTTCACCAACGGCTGGACCCAAACCCGCGACAGTGGTCTCGCGATTCTTTCGACGCTCGATTCGCTGGCGGGCAAGCTCGGTGCGGCCGCGAACACGTATGAACAGACCGAAGAGGTCTCGACCGTGCAGTTGACCAATCTGAACATGTGAAGGGCCGGGGGGCATGGAAGACGGTTTCCGGGTTGATCTCGATCAACTCGATGGCATAGTCGCGCGTTTGTCCGCGCTCGCGGGATTCATCACCGACCAGCTCGACGCGATCGATACCACGGTTGCGGGCTTGGGGCCGGGAGTATGGAATTCCGCAGCCGCGCAGGCGTATTCGGAAGCCCATCAAACGTGGGCGACGAAGGCTCGTGAGTTCGCCGCGGGAGTGAGTACCGCGCAGGAGGCCGCGCGCCTGGCACACGAACGGATTCAGCGCGCGGTGGATCTCAACAGCCGCATGCTCGGCGGGTCCTGACATGGCGATCCGCATCGAATGGGGTGTGGCGTATGCGGCGGGCAAGAAGTGTCACGATCTCGCGGGTGAACTGTCGCTGGCTTTCGGTCCGCTGCATTCAACCCTTGTGCACAATTGCAAAGGTATGGCCGGTGACGCACCAGGTTGTTTGCAGTGGGCTCAGGAATACGACACCGCCGCCGCGGACTTCACGCGGTCCGCCGCCGCTCTGGTCAACGCGATCGCGCATTACGGCGACGTGCTCTACGCGTACGGCTGGAACTACGCGGTCAGCCAACGCCCGACCAACATGCCGGAAAAACCCGTCGAATCCTCGCTCTACTACGACACCGAAATGGATATGCCGGCCGCGACTGGTGCCAATGGCCTGGGCGCCGAGCAGCGTGACGGTGACTCCGATCTCTACAACAGATTCGTCGACAAGATCCGCGACGAGCTCGGCGCGCTGCCCAACGGCGACACCGATCGGCTCGCCGCCGCGGCGTCGGCTTGGAAGACCTTCAACAGCAACGCCGCGGTCACCGGCGCGGCGGACAGCGTCGGCACCGTCATCGCCTTGTTCGAGACCCTGAGCGATCCGAACAAGGACACTTTGCTCGCTCAGCTGGGAAGTCTGCGCCAAGGTGCAACGGACCTGGCGGCAGCCGGGCTGTCCATCGGCACCGCCGTCGAGGACTACAGCACCGGCACGTCCGAGGTACGCAGTGCCATCAGCACGATTCTGAGCACGGCGATCATCGGGGTCACGGTCACCGCCGTGGTCGGGGTTATCGCCGCCTGCTTCACTTTCGGCGGAGGCGGCGCCGCGGCCGCCGGCGGCATCAGCGCGATCATCGCCAACACCCTGACCGCCTGCCGTACCGCCTACGAAGGCAGCAAACTCATCCGCATCATCGGCTTGCTGGGCCGCCTCGGTCCCAATGCGGTGGGTGTCGTCACCGCCTTCAACACCGCCAAGAGCATCCAGACGCTCACCGGCACCCTGGCCACCATCCTCGCGATCAAGGTCGCGATCGACAGCATGGACGGAGATGGCAAGCCTGACACGACTTCGGGCGGCGCGACCGCCGCCGGATCTCTCGAAGCTGCCGCGGAAGCGGTCAAGGACATAGTCACCGACGCCGATGGAAACCTGCTCGGGCAAGAGGATGCCAAAGGCGTCCAAATGGTCACCCAGGAGCAGATCGACCAGGGGAGAGCAGACCTCAAGGCCAAGCTCGGCGATCCTCAGGTACAGGCCACTCCGAAAGGTGACATCGAGGTGTGGAAGCTGTCCAGCGACCCGAAGGTCACGGTTACCTACCGTCCATTCAGTGATTCCGGAGGTGCGACCATAGACTTCAACAACGTGCCAGGTGTGGACATCAAGCGTTGGCATATTCCGCAGAATTAGATTATCTGGAAAGAGGGGATCGATGGAATCCGGCATCGAGTATATCGATCGTAGTTTCATAAACTTTCGCACATTCGAATTCGGGCCCGGCGGACATCACTGCTTCCAGTGGATTGCCATCAAAAATTACAAGTTCGACAACGTTGAGATGGCCGACCAGCAGCTGATTGCTGCGGTAATGAAGACTGTCGAGTATCGCGACGACTACGTGGGGGGTGGGGTTGATCCGCAGGGTATCGTCCATGGTCCGTATCTGCTCAGCGGTCTTTCGGTTGACTCGTACAGCGCATCGAACGGTCAGCGTGCGGTGCAGATCCTAAAGGGCTGGCTGGAAGCCTGCGGTGAAATGCCGCCAACACTCCGAAGCGCTGTGCAGAAACTGGTTGTTGATCGACTCGAGGCGCCATGCTCGACGATATACACGCTCGATGATTTGCCGAATCGCCTGCGCAGCGATTTTTCGGACATCCATCAGGCGTTCCATGAGTTCGTTATCATCGATCGGGCTCGTCTTGAACTCTTGTTGGTTGTCGCTACCGATGACTGACCGGCTGCGGTTGAACGTTTTGTATTCGCCAGCTTCGGTGTCGTAGTAGAGAGATGACTCGACGGTGATAGAGAGCTATTGGAAATCAAAGCTCACCCTATAAATTTGGAAGCGGGACATGAGCGTGACGCAATCCAGTTCGCGAATGCCTGGGCCGCGCATGTCGAGAAGATCGATCGAGACAGGGAGCTGCCCTGGTCGGACCGCACGGTGTGGAACGAGTACGACTTCTGTGCTGCCCTTTTGATTCGCGATCGTTTGCAGGACGCCATACGGGTGCTGCCTGCTGACGTTGGCAGCAGAATGATCGCCTTCGCTGCCGAAGCCGATGACAGATACTTGTCCATCACCGTGGAGGATTCGGGCAAGCGGATGGCCGCGGTCTCGAACCTCGATGTCACGGACCGTGGCTGGTGGTGGTTCAGGGTGCCCGATTCCGGGCCGATTACTCAGGACTTGGCGCGCTGGAGACAGGCGGAGAGCAGCTAGCTACCCCGAGATTCTCGCGGTCGTTTCCACAGAGTGGAGTCCGTGTTGATCGGGAGTATGTGAGCGCATAGAGTTCGGCGGGTACACGTTCTCAGGGCGGGGTGGAAGTCCCTACCGGCGGTGATGGTGTCCGGACCGACCCGGGCGCACGGGCCCGCGAGCGCCGCGTTGTCCTCGGACAGGGCGGGTCAGCAGATTCCGGTGTGAACCCGGAGCCGACGGTCATAGTCCGGATGGAAGAGAACGCGACACGGGTGTTCCTGCGCTACGGCGGCGGGGCGTTCGTGTCGTCTTGCCCTGGGTGACAACACGAACAGGAGCAGGACATGTCACCCATCTCTAGCCGCATCGCTCTGGTCGCCGCGCAGTGGCACAGCGAGATCGTCGGGCAGGCCGTGGAGGCCGCCCGCATCGGGCTCGCGGACCGGGGCTACGAGATCGACGTCATCGAGGTGCCCGGCGCCTTCGAAATCCCGCTGCAGGCAAAGCGTTTGGCCACCAGCGGCCGCTACGCGGCGATCGCCGGCCTCGCGCTGGTGGTCGACGGCGGCATCTACCGCCACGACTTCGTCGCGGGCACCGTCGTCGACGCCCTCATGCGGGTGCAGCTCGACACCGACGTCCCGGTGTTCTCCGCGGTGCTGACCCCGCACCACTTCCACGAGCACGCCGAACACCGCGACTACTTCACCCGCCACTTCGTGGTGAAGGGCACCGAGCTGGCCAACGCGATCGCCGCCACCCTGGCCCTGGAGCCGGTGACCGCGAACTGACCGCGAGCCGTGGGCGCGCGCCGAATTGCGTGCGCCCACGGCCGTCAGGCGGACGGCCGGTCGAACTCCCCGTCGCTCACACCCGCCGTGAACGCGTCCCACTCGCCGGGCGTGTAGACGATCACGTGGCCGTTCGGTGCTTTGGAGTGCCGCACAGCGACATTGCCATCGGCCAGAAACGCAACCTCTACACAGTCCGGCCCGTTCCCGCTGCGGCGGCTCTTGCGGAATTCGGCGTCCTTGACCCTCGGGTCCGTGCCGGACAGATTGTGCATCTTCCGCTATCCCTTCTTGCTGAACGTGCGTAGCAGAGTACGGGTACTGACTTCGTCGAGCGCCGCTCGCTGAAGTGCGCCCATCGCGGCGGTGTGCGTCGAGATGCTCTCATCGTCTTCGAGAGCCGCACCGCCGACAAGAGTTTCGAAGTAGACAACAGGTGTCGGCGTGCCGAGCCCCGAGTCCTTCATCGCGATGATCGTGAACGAACCGATCGCCGTTCCGAGCGGGTGCCCCGCTGCGAAGGGAACCACGCGCAGGCTGATGTTGGGTCGCTTGCTCATCTCCACGAGGTGATCGATCTGATGGCGCATGACGCGTGGCCCGCCGACCTCGGTGTGAATCGCGGACTCGTGGAGAACCGCCTTCAGCGCAATCGGTTTCGTCTTGCGGGTGATGAAGGTCTGGCGCTCCAGCTTCAGTCGTAGTCTCCGGTCGAGGGCATCTTCGGCCTCGTTTGCGAAGTAGATACGGTCAAGCGCCCGTGCGTATTCTGCGGTCTGCATGAGGCCGGGGACGATGTTGGCGTGGTACATCGTGAGCTGTTCCGCGCACGCCTCCATGTCCGCGTAGATGCGGAACCCGCCCTGGACGACATCGCGGTATCGGTACCACCAGGACTTCGACGCCGCTTGCTTCACCAGCGCAACGAGGTTCGAGTGCGTGTCCTCGTCCATCTCGAGGATCCGTGCGATCGCGTCGACCTCCGGAAGACTGATCCGCCCGGTCTCGCCCCGTTCGAGTCGGCCGAGTTTGCTGATGCTCCAACCCGGCCCGAGTTCAGCCACCACCTGCTTCAGGTCCAACCCCACGGCCTCCCGAGCAGTGCGCAGCTTCATCCCCACCTGCTTACGCGCCACCGATGCCGGCGCTTGAATCTGCTTTGCCATGAACCACCCCTCCCGTGGACGAAATGGCAATGATGTGGCTCCATTCTGGCAATGGACCTGGGACTTCGGATCAATTTCGTGGTTTTGCCACAATGGCTTTCCCACTATTGGGTCTCGGTGGTGTGCTGGTGCTGCGCCCGGTTCGGGAGGCAACCGACCCGGGAGCGACCGCGACCGTCGCTCCCGCTTCCCTCCGGCCCCGGGGTGTGCCCCCTCGGGGCCGGGCCGGGCGCACCTCATCCGTTCGCTGGGACTCGGGAGGTTGCGATGGTGATCACGACCGGAAGCTTGCTGGCGGGCGGCGTCGAGCCCGGGGAGTGGGCGGGCGGTGCGGCGGCATGACGCGCCCGTCGTTGCGGCTGCTGCCGGGAGGCGTTGGGGCGGAGCGGAGTTCGGTGCCCGCGGCACCGTCGGGGCCGGGCGCGCTCGGCGTCGTTCATCAGGGGGTGACCGACGACGTGGACGAGGCCGAGGACCAATTGCGCTCGCTCATAGCGAGATTCGGACTGTGCTGGGCTTCCGGAGCACATTCCGCGCGTGATTCGGATCTGCTGCTGCTCGACGCCGGGGACGACGCGCCGGCCGCCGAGATCCTCGCGCGCTTCGCCCTGGTACGCGCCGAGATCGTGCTGGTGCCCACGATCGCCGACCTGGTGGGACAGCTCGGCGTCGTCGTCGAGTTCGCGGACGTCCTGACCTCGAACGGCACCTGGTACCGGCGCAAGCCCGGAATCCAGCGCCTCACAGCGCATCCCGGATGAGACGACAAAACGACCGTCGGCGCGCAGTGCAGGCTGCGCGCCGACGGCTTTCCGATTCCTACCGAGATATTTGGGCAGCTCAGGCGGGAATCAGGCTCTTTTCGGGGGTCGCCGGTTCCGGGGTCGCCGGGTGGTCGTCGACCATCGTCGTCTCGTCGAACGGGAGCCGGCGGTCCAGCACCGCCTGTACCCGGAGGGGATCGATCGTCCTGGTCCAGGTGCCTATCAGCACCGTCGCGACCGCGTTGCCGGAGAAGTTCGTGACCGCGCGGGCCTCGGACATGAACCTGTCGATCCCGACTATCAGGCCGACGCCGTCGAGGAGGTCGGGGCGATGGCTCTGGATCCCGCCGGCCAGGGTGGCCAGGCCCGCGCCGGTCACGCCCGCCGCGCCCTTCGACGCGACGATCATGAACACCAGCAGGCTCAGCTGCTCGGACCAGGACAGCGGCTGACCCATCGCGTCGGCGACGAACAGCGTGGCCATCGTCAGGTAGATCGCGGTGCCGTCGAGATTGAACGAATAGCCGGTCGGCACAACGACACCCACGGTCGGGCGCTCCACGCCCAGATGCTCCATCTTCGCGATCAGGCGCGGCAGCGCCGACTCCGACGACGAGGTCGCCACGATCAGCAGATACTCGCGCGCCAGATACCGCACCAGTTTGAAGATCGACACCCCGGCCGCCGCCCGCAGCAGCGCACCCAGCACCCCGAACACGAACACCACGCAGGTCAGATAGAACGCCACCATGAGCAACGCCAGCTGCTTGACCGCGTCCAACCCGGTGCGCGCCACCACGTTCGCGATCGCGCCGAACGCGCCGATCGGCGCCAGCCACAGAATCATGGTGAGCACCCGGAACACCAGCTTCTGGATCAGCGCCACCCCGCGCAGCAGCGGTTCACCCGCCGCGCCCATGGCCTGAATCGCGAAACCGACCAGCAGCGCGATGAACAGCGTCTGCAGCACCTTGCCCGAGGTCAGCCCGGACACCAGCGTCGTCGGCACGATGTCCTTCACGAAATCCCAGGTGCCGCCCGCACTGTGCGCATCCTGCACGTACTTCGCGGTCTCCCCGGCGTGCCCCGCCACATCCAGCCCGTTGCCCGGATGCAGCAGATTGCCCACCACCAGTCCGATGGCCAGCGCCGCGGTGGACATCAGCAGGAAGTAGGCGATCGCCAGCCCGCCGACCCGGCCGATCCGCGCCGCCGCCCGCACCGAGCCGATGCCCAGCACGATGGTGCAGAAGATGACCGGCGAGATCATCATCTTGATCAGGTTCACGAACAGGGTGCCCAGCTCGCCCACCGACCGGCCGAAGCCCGGGGCCAGCCAGCCCGCCAGCACACCGGCCACCACCGCGACGATGACCGCCAGATACAGCCAGTGGGTGCGGTCCCGCTTGGGCGCGGCGCCCGTGGGTTCGTCGTCTCCCGTCCGGCCCGGCGGATTCGGCTCTGCTGTGGCGGTTGTCGTCATCGCTGTGGATTCCTCGTTCTGGGTCGCTTCGATACCGATCCGAAGTCGAAGGTGTGAGCCCGTTCACACCGTCTCGTGAAGAATGATTACCCGGGCGGTGACGCCGATCACTGTTTCGTAAGTTTTGTTCACGCGGCGCGGAGGCACAGGTGAGAAGAACGGAGTCCCGGCGCACCTTGGCCGGCCAGGTGTTCGCGGTGCAGCTGGTGGTGCTGGCGGCGGTGATCGGCATCGGCACCGCGCTCGCGGTCCTGCAGACCCGCACCGCGCACGACGACGCCACCCGCGACCGCGTCACCGACATCGCGGTGACCCTGGCCCAGGCGCCGTCCACCCTGACCGCGGTCCGCGGGGCCGATCCGGTGGCGGCGCTGCAACCGGTGACCGAACGCATCCGCGAGCGCACCGGCGTCGACTTCGTCGTGGTCATGGCCCCCGACCGCACCCGCTACACGCACACCGACCCGAGCCGCATCGGAAAACCGTTCAGCGGCACCATCGACCGCGCACTGGCGGGGGAGACGTTCACCGAGATCTACACCGGCACACTGGGACCCTCGATCCGCGCGGTCACCCCGGTGCGCGACGCCGACGGCGCGGTGGTGGCGCTGGTGTCCGCGGGCGTGACCCGCGAGCACATCGGCGATCAGGTGCGCGGCCAGCTGCCGACCATCCTGGCGGTGGCCGCCACCGGACTCGTGCTGGCCACGCTCGGCGCACTGCTGCTGCGGCGCAGGCTCTTCCGCCAGACGCACGGCCTGGCCCTGGCCGAACTGCGCGGGATGTACGAGCATCATGACGCCGTGCTGCACTCGGTGCACGAGGGCCTGCTGGTGTTCGACAAGGCCGGCGAACGCGCCGACGTGGTGAACGATCAGGCGCGCAAGCTGCTCGACCTGCCCGCCGAAGGTCCGGTGCTGCGCGGTGATCTGCCGATCTCGCTGCAGCGCTTGGGCACCGAGGTCGTGCGCGACGAGATGCACGTGACCCCGGATCGGGTCCTGGTGGTGAACCAGGACCTGGTCGAGCACGACGGGCACCGCATGGGCACCGTGCTCACCCTGCGCGATCACACCGAATTGGGTGACGTGCTCGGTGAATTGGACTCGGTGCGCGGCTTCGCCGAGGCCCTGCGCGCGCAGGCGCACGAGGCCGCCAACCGGCTGCACGCGGTGGTGACCATGGTCGAACTCGGCCGCACCCGCGAGGCCGTCGCCTTCGCCACCGCCGAACTCGAACTCTCCCAGGCGCTCATCGACCGGCTCACCGGCGCGGTGGCCGAACCGGCGGTGGTGGCGCTGCTGCTGGGCAAGGTGGAGCAGGCCGCGGAGAACGGCGTGGAACTGACGGTGACCGGGGATACCCTGCTGGACAGCACCGATCCGCTCACCGCGCACGAAATGGTCACGCTGCTGGGCAATCTCGTCGACAATGCCCTCGACGCGGTCGGGCACGACGAGGATGCCTGGGTCGAGGTGACGGTGCGGCGCGACGAGCCGGAGGAGCCCGGGAAACCGACCGAACTCCTTGTCCGCGTGGCCGACAGCGGTCCCGGCATGTCCGAGGAGGTGTTCACCCGCGCCACCGAACGCGGCTACTCCACCAAAACCGACCACCACGGACTGGGATTGGCGCTGGTGCGCCGGCTGGTGGCCCGGCACGGCGGTGAGCTGCGCGCCCAGCGCGAGCCGGAATCCGGTGTGATCGTGCGGTTCTCGCGATGATCCGGGTCATGATCGTGGAGGACGACCGGGCCATCGCCGCGGCGCACCGGTCCTACGTCGAGCGGATCCCCGGCTTCGAGGTCGCGGCGATCGCGCACTCGGGCCGCGAGGCGATCACCGCCGCCACGAGGTCACAGAAGCGTGACGAATCCATCGACCTCGTGCTGATGGATATCGGTTTACCGGATATGAGCGGTCTCGCCGTCGCGGCGGCTCTGGCGGGTCTGCGCCCGCGCCCGGACGTCATCGCGGTCACCTCCGCCCGCGATCTGGCCATGGTGCGCGCGGCGGTGGCGCACGGCGTCGTGCTGTATCTCCTGAAGCCCTTTACCTTTTCGGCGTTCCGCGAGAAGCTCGAGCGCTATCTCGAGTACCGGGCGGCGCTGCCCGCGGGGGCAGCCGCGGTGTCGCAGCAGGAAATAGACCGGGCATTCGGTGCGCTGCGCACCACCGACGCGCGCGCGACCTCGCCGAAAGGCATTGCGCCACAGACGATGGAGGAAGTATCCCGTGCGGTCCGCGCGTCGCCCGATGGAGTGTCGGCGGGGGAGTGCGGGCGAGTCGTCGGCGTTTCGCGGGTTACCGCGTGGCGATACCTGGAGCGTCTCGCCGAAGACGGCGTGGTGGAACGCCGGACCGACTACGGTCGCACCGGGCGGCCACAAGTTCGCTACACGTGGTTGCACTGAGTTCGGATTCACTACCGGTTTGCCTGTGATGTGCGGTGACTGGCATTACACGGTCAGTTGCTCGATCAATGACTGCCCAGCGTGTAACGGTTGCCACCTTCGGGACCCAGCCGGTGGTGTAACGGACGTAAAGTACGTATATATCTACCTGCGAACTTCTGAGGTATCTAATTAGCGGGGCAAACGTGCAATTGGTCGGCAAACGGTCGGGTTCGCCGGATCCCAAACGTCACCTGTGGGTACTGGGGCTCATCGCCCCGATGAGTGCGCTGCTGCCGTCACAGCTGGTGTATTGGACGAAGGCAGAGGTGTTCTGGTGGATCGGCCCGGTCATCGTTCTCATAGTCATACCGGTACTGGATTGGGTCGTCGGGGAGGACGGCAGCAATCCGCGAGATGAGGATTACGAACTACTCAGCAACGACCGGTTCTACCGGTGGTGCACCTATCTGTTCCTGCCCATCCAGCTCGCGGGCCTGATCATCGCGGCGATCATGTGGGCCGGGGACGAACTGTCCGTCGTGGACAAGCTGGGCCTGGCGGCCACCCTCGGCTTCGTCAGCGGCATCGGCATCAACGCCGCGCACGAACTCGGGCACCGCGTGGAGCGGCTCGAGCGCTGGCTCTCCAAACTCGCGCTGGCGCAGTCGGCCTACGGGCATTTCTTCGTGGAGCACAACAAGGGCCACCACGCCCGCGTCGCCACCCCCGAGGATCCGGCCAGCGCGCGCATGGGCGAGACGCTGTGGGGGTTCCTGCCGCGCAGTGTGATCGGCGGGTTCCGCTCGGCGATCGGCATCGAAAAGGCCAGGCTGCGGCGTCGCGGCCACGGCTGGTGGAACTACCGCAACCACATCCTGCAGGCGTGGTCCATGTCCGTGGTGCTCTTCGGCGCGCTGCTGCTGGGTTTCGGCTGGAAAATCCTGCCCTACCTGGTGATTCAGGCCGTGATCGGGGTCGCGCTGCTGGAGACGGTCAACTACGTCGAGCACTACGGTTTGCTGCGCCGCCGGCGACCGAACGGCAACTGGGCGCGCTGCTCGCCCAGCGACAGCTGGAACAGCGACAGGCTGGTCACCAACATCTTCCTGTTCCACCTGCAGCGGCACAGCGATCACCACGCCAATCCGGGCCGCAGGTATCAGACCCTGCGCAGTTCGGAGCAGGCGCCGCAACTCCCGGCGGGCTACGCGACCATGATCCTGCTGGCGCTGGTGCCGCCGCTGTGGCGGCACGTCATGGACGCACGACTACTCGCGCACTACGAGGGCGACATCGCCCGGGCGAACATCCAACCGCGCAAGCGCGCGCGGATTCTGTCCGAGCACGGCATGGCGGTCGCCTGACACAGCGGCCCGCGGTCCCGATGAACCAGGGGAGGGCATCGGGGTTCGGCTGACGTCGCGAAAGCAGAGCTCGCACCCTTACGGGGTGCGAGCTTTGCCGTGGGTGGGGGCAAGCGCACCCGCACCGACTAGCCTTGCGGGGGAAGCAGCCGACCAGGAGAGGCAGATGACGACCGCAGTGACCAGCATGATGACCGCCGACGTCCGCAACGGGATCGATTTCAAGGTGGCGGATCTGTCGCAGGCCGAGTTCGGCCGCAAGGAGATTCGCCTCGCCGAGCACGAGATGCCGGGCCTGATGGCACTGCGTCGCGAGTACGCCGAGGTGCAGCCGCTGCGCGGCGCCCGCATCTCCGGCTCGCTGCACATGACCGTGCAGACCGCCGTGCTCATCGAGACCCTCGTGGATCTCGGCGCGGAGGTCCGCTGGGCCTCCTGCAACATCTTCTCCACCCAGGACCACGCGGCCGCGGCCGTCGTCGTCGGCCCGCACGGCACCGAGGACGAGCCCAAGGGCACCCCGGTCTTCGCCTGGAAGGGCGAGACCCTGGAGGAGTACTGGTGGGCCGCCGAGCAGATGCTCACCTGGCCGGGCGAGCCGGCCAACATGATCCTGGACGACGGCGGCGACGCCACCATGCTGGTGCTGCGCGGCGCGCAGTTCGAGAAGTCCGGCGTGGTCCCGCCCGAGGACGAGACCCACTCCGCCGAGTACAAGGTCTTCCTGAACCTGCTGCGCGCCAGCCTGGAAGCCGACGGCACCAAGTGGAGCAAGATCGCCGACTCGGTCAAGGGCGTCACCGAGGAGACCACCACCGGCGTGCTGCGGCTGTACCAGTTCGCCGCCGCGGGTGAGCTGTCGTTCCCGGCGATCAACGTCAACGACTCGGTCACCAAGTCCAAGTTCGACAACAAGTACGGCACCCGCCACTCCCTGGTCGACGGCATCAACCGCGGCACCGATGTGCTCATCGGCGGCAAGAAGGTGCTGATCTGCGGCTACGGCGACGTCGGCAAGGGCTGCGCGGAGTCCCTCAAGGGCCAGGGCGCGCGCGTGCAGGTCACCGAGATCGACCCGATCAACGCGCTGCAGGCGCTCATGGACGGCTTCGACGTCGTCACCGTCGAGCAGGCCATCGCCGACGCCGACATCGTGGTCACCTCGACCGGCAACAAGGACATCATCACCCTCGATCACATGAAGGCGATGAAGGAACAGGCCATCCTGGGCAACATCGGCCACTTCGACAACGAGATCGACATGGCCGCCCTGGAGTCCTCGGGCGCCGATCGCCTGAACATCAAGCCGCAGGTCGACCTGTGGACGTTCAAGGAGACGGGCCGCTCGATCATCGTGCTGTCCGAGGGCCGCCTGCTGAACCTGGGCAACGCCACCGGCCACCCCTCGTTCGTCATGTCGAACTCGTTCTCCAACCAGGTCATCGCGCAGCTCGAGCTGTGGACCAAGCCGGAGGAGTACGACAACGAGGTCTACCGCCTGCCCAAGCACCTGGACGAGAAGGTCGCCAAGATCCACGTCGAGGCGCTCGGTGGCACCCTGACCAAGCTCACCAAGGACCAGGCCGAGTACATCGGCGTGGACGTCGAGGGCCCGTACAAGCCCGAGCACTACCGCTACTGAGCCCGGCCGCGCGTCGCCGGATTCCGGCGGCGCGCACCGTGCGCGGTGCGCAAGCGGTGTGAACCGCGGGCCGGCCGCCGAGTCGAGAACGGCCGGTCACCCACTGGGTGACCGGCCGTTTCGCACCCCGGATAAGCCGGGGTCGCGTCGACTCGAGGGGGAAGCCGCCTAGATGCAGATGTCCAGCAGCGGGATCCACTGCTTGCCCTGCAGGGTGCACAGCGCCGCCTGGATCAGCTGGCTCGCGCTCGAGCCGGTGCCCAGCGAACCCGACTGACCGGTGCCCGAGAGGGAGTCGAGCGAGCCGGTGCTGGGCCCGGCCACGGGCGCGACCGGGGCCGCGACGGGTGCGGCGGTGGCCACGCCGGCGGTGGAGATGACCGCGGCGATGGCGAACGCGCCGACGGCCGCGCGCGGGATCTGGTGTGCAAGACGAGATTTCATGGGGCGCTCCTTGCGGGGGACAGTGCGTGGGACCCTACAAGAACTGAAGCGTCAACATTTCAAAACCCGTCGAAAATTCGACAGGTTTGGCGCGACGGGCCTATCGGGCACCGAACTCGCGTGCCCGGACCGTGCCCCGGACCGACGCGGTCCGCCGCGTGTCGGGTGAGGCTGTCCCCGGCCGCGCGTAGCACGCGGCCGGTCGCCCGTAAGGCGACCGGCCGGTTTTAGTGCGTTGCTCTCCTTGCAGGGGGAGTGTGCGTCGCACTGTACCCACACCCGCCGGTCGTGCGCCCGGTTATGAAGCAACTACGTTTTGAACACTTGCCCCCAATTCTGCGGGGCCCGGCCTCGGCGGGTCCGCTGCCGGTGTGGTCGAGCCCCGGGCGTCCGGGTCGGCCGGGCGCATCCGGTATCGCGGCCCGCGGTCCGCGCGGGCCGGTCCGCCGGCCCCCGCGTGCTCGACGGCTCGCGCGGGGACGCCCGCCCCGGTTTGCCCGGGCATTCATTCGGTACGCTCGCGATCATGGGTGTGCTGGTTCCGGTGGAAGGGCTCGACGGTGCGGGTAAACGCACGCTCACCTCTGCCGTCGTGGGCGAGCTGACCGGGCGCGGGCTGCGGGTCGCCACGCTCGCGTTCCCCCGCTACGGGGTGTCGATCCACGCCGATCTGGCGGCCGAGGCGCTGCGCGGCGGGCACGGCGACGTGGCCGCCTCGGTGAACGCCATGGCGCTGCTGTTCGCGCTCGATCGCTACGACGCCCGCGACGAACTCTCGAAGCTGCTGGCGGACAACGACATCGTGCTACTCGACCGCTACGTGGCCTCGAACGCGGCCTATTCCGCCGCCCGGCTGGAACAGGACGCAACGGGCGAAATCATTACCTGGGTCGCGGAATTGGAGTTCGAGCGCTTCGGACTCCCCGTCCCGAAACTCCAGATTCTGCTGGATGTCCCGGTTAGTGTTGCCGAGGAGCGTGCTCGATCGCGCGGGGAGGCCGATGCGACGCGCGCGCTCGACGCGTACGAGAAAGACGGCGGACTCCAGCGGCGCACCGGAGCCGTCTACCGTGAACTGGCCGAAATGAACTGGCGCGGGCCATGGTGGACGCATCGGACCGGTGACGATCCGGCAACACTGGCGGCGCGGATCGCGGAAAACGTTGCTGGATAGGGTTGGATGTGCGCCGACAGGTCACGAGTGTTGGCGTGGCGGCCTGATCGGAGCCGGGAAGGTGACAACATAGTCTTATGAAGCCCAAGATTCTGGTCGTCGACGACGATATGGCTCTCGCTGAGATGCTCACGATCGTCTTGCGGGGTGAGGGATTCGACCCTCACGTCGTCGGTGACGGCACACAGGCGCTTACCGCGGTCCGGGAGCTGCGCCCGGATCTCGTGTTGCTGGATCTCATGCTGCCCGGCATGAACGGCATCGACGTCTGCCGTGTGCTGCGTGCCGATTCGGGAGTGCCCATCGTGATGCTGACGGCGAAGACCGACACGGTCGACGTCGTCCTGGGGTTGGAGTCGGGCGCTGACGATTACATCGTCAAGCCGTTCAAGCCGAAGGAACTCGTCGCTCGCGTGCGTGCGCGCCTGCGCCGTACCGAGGAGGAGCCACAAGAACTTCTGTCCATCGCGGACATCGTCATCGACGTGCCGGCGCACAAGGTGACCCGCGGCGGTCAGCAGATCTCGCTGACTCCCTTGGAATTCGATCTCCTCGTGGCACTGGCGCGCAAGCCGCGTCAGGTGTTCACCCGTGAAGTCCTGCTCGAACAGGTCTGGGGTTACCGGCACGCCGCCGACACCCGCCTGGTCAACGTGCACGTCCAGCGGTTGCGCGCCAAGGTCGAGAAGGATCCCGAGAACCCGGAGATCGTGCTCACCGTCCGTGGCGTGGGCTACAAGGCCGGACCGCCGTGATCGCTGGCTCCAGAAACCGCGTACAGCGGTGGCTGGCAGTAGTGGTGGCCTGGTTCCGTACTCGCGGAGAACAACTGGGCCACGTGTGGCGGCGCTCGCTGCAGTTGCGAGTCGTCGTGTCGACCTTGACCCTGTCGCTGATCGTGATCACGATTCTCGGAGTCGTGCTCACCTCCCAGATCACCGACAGGCTCTTGGACGCGAAGATCAACGCGGCCGTCGAGGAGATGGCCCGCGCGCGGAACACGGTGCAGTCCACGCTCACCGGCGTGCACGACTCCAGCACCCAGCTGGCCCGTCTCGAGGATGCCCGCCGCGCCCTGGCCGGTGGCGGCGGCGCCCAATCCGGCGGTGAGGCGGGCAGTTACAACTCGGCGCTGGCCATGGTCGGGGACAGTCAATCCGAGCTGTCGGCCGGGCCGATTCAGGAAATCCCGCCGGAACTGCGGCATTTCGTGCAGGAACGGCAGATCAGCTACCAGTTCGCGCCGGTCTCGGATCCGGACGGCTTCCGCGGGCGCGCCCTCATCATCGGCAGCCCCGCCACCGACGTGCCGTCGCTGGAGATCTACCTGATCTTCCCGCTCACCAACGAGCAGCGCAGCCTCGATCTCATGCGCGGCACCATGCTCATCGGCGGCATCGTGCTGCTGGTCCTGCTGGCCGCCATCACCGCCCTGGTGACGCGACAGGTGGTGCTGCCCATTCGATCCGCGGCGCGCATCGCCTCGCGCTTCGCCGACGGCCGCCTCAAGGAACGCATGCTGGTGCGCGGCGAGGACGACATGGCCAGGCTCGCCATGTCGTTCAACGAGATGGCCGAGAGTCTGTCCAACCAGATCACCCAGCTCGAAGAGTTCGGAAATCTGCAGCGCCGCTTCACCTCCGATGTCAGCCACGAGCTGCGCACGCCGTTGACGACCGTCCGCATGGCCGCCGATCTCATCCACGGCTCCAGCGACGACCTCGATCCCGCGCTCGCGCGCTCGGCCGAACTGCTGGTGAACGAACTCGATCGCTTCGAGGGCCTGCTCAACGATCTGCTCGAAATCTCCAGGCACGACGCGGGTGTGGCCGAACTCCAGGTGGAATCGCTGGACGTGCGCATGTGCGCGCGGGCCGCGGTGTCCACCGTGCGGCACCTGGCCAAGGAGTCCGGCGTCGAGCTCGTCGTCGACATGCCCGAGGAACCCCTTGTCGCCGAAGTGGATCCGCGCCGCGTGGAACGCGTGCTGCGCAATCTGCTCGCCAACGCCATCGACCACAGCGAGGGCAAGCCAGTCCTGATGCGCATGCGCGGGGACACCGACGCCAACGCGGTCGCCATCGTGGTGCGCGATCAGGGCGTGGGCCTGCGGCCCGGCGAGGAAAAGCTCGTCTTCAATCGCTTCTGGCGCTCGGACCCCTCGCGGATGCGGCGTTCGGGCGGAACGGGTCTGGGCCTGTCCATCAGCGTCGAGGACGCGAACCTGCACGAGGGCAAGCTCGAGGCGTGGGGCGAGATCGGCGTCGGCGCGAGCTTCCGGCTCACGCTGCCGCTGGTGCGCACCAAGAAGCTCGGTTCGAGCCCGCTGCCCCTGGAGCCGCCGAAGCTGCGCGGCGGCATCACCGCCGAACAACTCGCCCTGGACATCGGCACGGCGGATTCCGACGCCGGGCCCGAAGCCGGTCCGGCCGCAACGGGTTTCGGGGCCGCTGCGGCCGGGGAGCCGGCCGACGCCGAATCCGAGTTCGGCGCATCGGGTTCGGACGACGAGACCGGTTCCGGCCGTGTCACGCCGATCCCGCTGTTCGTGCCGTCCGGGATCGTCCTCGACGCGGCCGATCCCGCCCCGGCGAGCGTGGTCCCGGAGGATTCGGCTCCGGACGACGCGGTTCCGGAGGATTCGGCTCCCGAGGACGCGGCTCCGGCAGCCTCGGAAAGCGCTGTCCCGGAAGACGACACCGCCGCGAACGGCGAGGACGCCGCGCCCGGGTCCAACGGCACACCCCGGGCCGGTGACGGTTCCGGGAGCAACGGCACCGCGGGCGCCCACGCCGATTCCCGCGCGGATTCCGGTTCCCCGGACGACAATCCCGATGACACGGTGCTCGCCGACTCAGGAGACGGACGGCAATGAGGAAACGTGACCCACTGAGTTCACACGATGTGGGTACCTTCTCAGCCACCTCGCTACTCGGCCCCCTTCCCGCTCGGCGGCCCGGCGCGGTGGCCGCCTCGCGCGCGGCCACCGGCGGGCGGCGCGCGCCGCGCCGGTGTTCGCGCCTGTTCCGGACGCTGCTGGTGCTCACCTGTGTGCTGAGCGGGGCCGCCTGCGCGAATCTCCCCGACTCCTCGGCGCCGCAGGCGCTGGGCACCCTCGAACGCCAGCCCACCAGCGCCGAACTCCAGCCGCCCATCTCCGGGCGCGAACCCGATCAGCTGCTGCGCGACTTCCTGCAGGCCACCGCCGACCCCACCAACCGGCATCAGGCCGCGCGCCAATTCCTCTCGCCCGCGGCCAATGTGCGCTGGGACGACGCCGCCGGCACCACGATCATCGACCGGCCCGACACGCTGCGGGAATCGCGGACCGCCGACACCGCCACCTATGTCATCCGGGCCCGCAAGATCGGCGAACTCGCGCCGGACGGCTCCTACCGGACCAGCGACGGCACCCTGGAGAACAAGGTCGAACTGGTCAAGGTCGACGGTGAGTGGCGGGTGGACGATCTGCCCTCCGGCGTGATCGTGGAACAGACCGCGTTCGCCAAGTCCTACAAGCGGTACTCGCTGTTCTTCCCGAACCTGGCCGGCGCGGCCATGGTCCCGGACCTGCGCTGGATCTCCACCCGCAAGGATCAGCTGCCGCAGAAGCTGCTCGGGCTGCTCGCGGAGGGCCCGCAGGAGGCACTCGCGCCCGCGGTGCGCAATCCGCTGTCCGGGCCGGTGACCCTGCGCGGTCCCATCACCAGCGCCAGCGGCGACGCCGACGGGGTCGGCGTCGGCGGCGGGGTGCAGATCGACTTCGCCGGGGCGGGCGCGCTGGATCCCAAGGCCAAGGAGCTGCTGGCCACCCAGGTGGTGCTGACCCTGGCCGGGGCCGAGGTGCTCGGCCCGTACATGCTGCTCGCCGACGGCAAGCCGCTCGACGAGCGCTACGCCGCCACCGGCTGGACCCGCGCCGACGTCGACGGTCTCGGCCCGGAATCGGTGGCGCACAACCGCGCCGGGTTGCACGCGGTGCGCGACGGCTCCCTGGTCGCGGTGACCGAGAACGGCATCACGCCCGCCCCCGGCTTCTTCGGCACGACCCGCACCCTGGAGACCGTGGCGCTGTCGATGGACGGAGGGCTCGTCGCCGCGGTCGCCAAATCCGGTCGCCCGGAACCGGAACCGGGCCGCACCCTCATCTTCGGCACCTACGACGGGCAGGGGTTCCCGGTCGCCACCGGCGGCACGTTCACCCGTCCGAGCTGGCCCGCGGACGGCAGCTCGGCGTGGACGGTGGTCGACGGCGAGCGGGTCATCCGGGCCGTGCACGAGCGGTCCACCGGCAACGTGTCGGTGCAGGACGTGGACATCAGTGATCTGACCGCCGCGGCGGCGAACTCCAGCGCGCAGCCCCCGCGCGGGCCCATCACCGAATTGCGGATCTCGCCCTCGGGGGCGCGCGCGGCCATCATCGCCAACGGCAAGGTGTACGTCGCGGTCGTGGTGCCCCAGCCCGGCGGAAAGTTCCGGCTCTCCTCGCCGCTGCCGCTGGCGGTCGGTCTGAGCACCGCTGCGGTGTCGATCGACTGGCAGTCCGACGAACGCGTCATCGTCTCGCGAGAGGGCAACGTGGACCCCGTGGCGGCCGTGCTGGTGGACGGCTCCGGGTACCAGCCGCAGACCACCCAGAACCTGACCCCGCCGGTGCGCGTGGTGTGCGCGACCCCGAACAACGAGTACGTCGCGGACTCGCGCGCGGTGCTGGAACTGACCCGCAATCCCGAAGGCGGCGAGTACTACTGGCGCGAAGTTCCGGGTCTGGGCGGCAATGCGGTCCCGGTGCTGCCGGGCTAGGCGCACACTGGATCGATGGGGGCGTTCTTCGCGAGCGCGATCGATCTGATCCTGCCGCGCGCCTGCGGCGGCTGCGGGATCCCGGGCACCGACTGGTGTGCCGACTGCGCCGCGGCGCTGTCCGGGCCGCCGATCCGGTTGCGCCCGCGCGCCGATCCCGGGGTGCCGTGCTGGGCGCTGGCTCCCTACCGCGGTGCGGCCCGGCGCGCGGTGCTGGCCGCCAAGGAACGGCACCGCGCCGACCTGGCGGCCCCGCTGGGGCTCGCGATGGCCAGGGGGCTGGATACTTTGCGGGATCGCGCGCGACCGCTTATTTTGGTCCCCGCGCCCACCCGGGCCGCCGCGGCCCGCGAGCGCGGTGGTGATCCGGTGACCGGTGCCGCGTTCGTCGCGGCGAGTTGGCTATCCGATTGCCGACCGGCACGAATGCTTCGACTTCGCGCCGGTGTGCGCGATTCGGTCGGATTGGGCCGCGGCGACCGCCAGCACAATCTGCGCGGGCGAATCATAGTGGCTCCCGGCCGCCCGAATGAGGCCCGGTTTCCGGCAAATGCCGAGGTAGTGCTGATTGATGACGTGTTGACCACCGGTGCCACAGTGACGGAATCGGTCCGTGCGCTCACTGCGGCCGGAGTGACGGTTCGTGCCGCGCTGGTAACCTGCCACGCTTGATTCTCCGAAATTTGCGTGAACACTGGCGGACAGGTCGCTGGCGAACTAGCGTGGCGATCAGACACCCGAACGGAGAGTTTGGAGGTGGCGCCTCGGACCATATGTGCCGAGCGAATTTCGATCGGCACACGTTCAATCCCGCCGCACGAGCGGCTTGTGCGGCCAGATCCGGGAGGTACGCGTGACGACTTCTTCACGACCTTCAGCGAAGTCCGCGGTCACTTCGGTGCTGCTGGAAGACGCTCTCGAACCCGAAGACAAAACCACCCCCGCCCAGCAGGCGGAGATCGTTGTCAAGGGACGAACACTCGGTGAGGGCGGAGTGCCCGATCATTTCCGAGTTCATGTGGCGGACAAGCTTTCTCGCTTGGAGCGCTTCGACCCCAGCATCTACCTCTTCGACGTGGAACTCACGCACGAGCCCAACCGTCGTCAACGCAAGAATTGCCAGCGAATCGAGATAACCGCTCGCGGCAAGGGCCCGGTCGTCCGGGCCGAAGCCTGCGCGGACAGCTTCTACGCCGCCCTGGAACTGGCGGTCGAGAGGCTGGAGGGCCGCTTACGCCGGCTCAAGGACCGTCGTCGCGTTCATCATGGGGACAAGACACCCATCTCGGTGTCTCAGGCGACCGCCGGTCTCATCGACGATTCGCTCTTCGTGTCGTCGAACGGGTCGTCCGACGCGCACGATCACGCGCCCGAGGATCTGGACGGCGAGAACGCCGGTCCCGGTCACGTCGTGCGCACCAAGACCCATCCCGCGATCCCCATGACGGTCGACGACGCCCTCTACCAGATGGAGCTCGTCGGTCACGATTTCTTCCTGTTCCAGGACAAGGAGACCGACCGACCGTCGGTCGTCTACCGTCGCCACGCGTTCGATTACGGCATCATCCGTCTCGCGTAACCGGTAGCCCTCGTCATTTCCTATCCCGGGGCCCGTCCGGGCCCCGGATTCCCTCGCCTCCCCGCGGCTTCTCGCAGGTCGTGGGGAGACCCCGTAGCCTGCGCATTTTTCTGTTACGAGGTGTATCGCTTTCTTTCTTACCTCGCGGTAAGTTTGAGGGCCAGGCATTCTCGAAGGGAAAAAGCATGGCTACCAAGGGCGCTCGTCGTGCCGTCATCGTCTCCGGCGTACGCACCCCGTTCGTGCGGGCATTCGGTGACTACACCCGGATGGACTCCATCGACCTGGCCGACATCGCCGTCGCCGGGTTGCTCGAGCGCAGCGGGCTGGACAGGGCCGCCGTGCAGGCCATCGTGTGGGGCGGGGTGATCCTGCCCAGCGGTGCGCCCAACATCGCGCGCGAGATCGCGCTGGATCTCCAGCTCGACCCCGGGTGCGAGGGTTACACCGTCACGCGCGCGTGCGCCTCCGGTCTGCAGGCCGTGACCTCGGCCGCGGCCGCCATCGAGCGCGGCGAATACGACATCATGATCGCCGGCGGCAGCGACTCCACCAGCAACGCGGAGGTGAAGCTGCCGCAGAAGATGGTGCACGCGGCCGCGCCGCTCGCGCTGGGCAAGCCCAAGGCCAAGGACTACCTCGCCGCCGCCGCGCAGCTCGCGCCCTTCTACGACCTGATGCCGCGCCGCCCCAAGATCGAGGAGCGCACCACCGGCGAGGTCATGGGTGAGAGCGCCGAGAAGATGGCGCGCATCCACGGCGTCTCGCGCGCCGCGCAGGACGAGTTCGCCGCCCGCTCGCACCACCGCGCCGCCGCGGCCATCGACTCCGGCCGGTTCGCCGACGAGGTGCTGTCGGTGACCACCCCCGAGAGCAAGGTCGTCGATCGCGACGGCCTGGTGCGCCCCGGCACCAGCATCGAGAAACTCGCTTCCCTCGCACCGGTTTTCGCCAAGGGCGGCACCGTCACCGCGGGCAACGCCAGCCCGCTCACCGACGGCGCGTCCGCGGTGCTGCTCATGAGCGAGGAGAAGGCCCGCGCCCTCGGCCTCACCCCGCTCGCGGCCTTCCGCTCGTGGAGCTACGTCAGCGTCGATCCGCGCGACCAGGTCCTGATCGGCCCCGCGATCTCGATGCCGCGCGCCCTGGACAAGGCCGGCCTGTCCCTCGCCGACGTCGACCTGGTCGACATCCACGAGGCGTTCGCCGCCCAGACCCTGTCCGTGGTGACGGCCCTGGCCAGTGACGAGTGGGCCAAGACCCGCCTCGACCGCGACACCGCCGTCGGCGAGATCGACCCCGCGAAGCTCAACGTGCACGGCGGCTCGGTCTCGCTCGGCCACCCCTTCGGCGCGACCGGCGCCCGCATGGTGACGACGATGGCCAACGAGCTCCACCGCACCGGCAAGTCGACGGCCCTGCTCGGCATCTGCGCGGCCGGCGGCATCGGCGCGTCGGCGGTCCTGGAACGCGTCTGACTCGGCCCGGTCGCACCATCCCGCACGCGTGACGGGGCGACCCGCCCGCGCAACCGAACGGTGTCGTCACCGATCCGCCCGACGGATCACGCGCCGCCATCACTCGTGACGACGTTGCGTGATCGGGGTGTCGGTTGCTGCCGTTGCGGTGACCACGCGAGACCTTCGGCCGCGGCCGGCGCACTTCCCGTGGCGCGGCATACGGGGCCGGTGCGGAGCGCGGGCTTCGGGACGGGCGTTCAGGCGTCGCGGTCGGTGAAACGCTCCCAGTGGATCGCGGACTCCAGGGGGCGGCGGGTGCGCCAGCCGAAGCGCTCGAGGTCGGGGACCTCCTGGAACCGCTCGACGGGGCCGACGCAGAGCCAGGCGACCGGTTTCACGTGGTCGGGCAGGTGCAGCAGGTCGGCCAGGACCGGGGTGTCGTAGAAGCTGACCCAGCCCACGCCGATGTTCTCGGCGGTCGCGGCGAGCCAGAGGTTCTGGATCGCCAGGATCGTGGAGTAGATGCCGGTCTCCGGCACGCTCGCGCGGCCCAGCACGTGGGTGCCGCCGCGGGACTGGTTGTGGGTGACCACGATCCCGGTGCCGGACTCGGTGATGCCCTCGATCTTGATGGGGTCGAAGGTGTCCGCGCGGTCGGCGGGCAGGCCCGCGTGGAACTCGCGGCGCTTGTCCGCGACGTGGTCGGCGAACTTGTTCAGCATCGCCGGATCGCGGATGACGATGAAATCCCAGGGCATGGAATTGCCGACGCTGGGTGCGCGATGGGCGGCGTCGAGGATGCGCAGCAGGGTGCCGTCGTCCACGACGTCGCCGGTGAACTCCGCGCGCACATCGCGGCGCAGGCGAATGGCGTCGTAGACGCTGGGACATTCGACGGGGGCAATCGGGCCTTCGGAACACACGGCCCCCAGTGAACCAGGCGCGATGCCGGCGGTTGCTTCGGCCTGCCTTTGTGGCCGGAACGGCAGTGCCCCGCCGAGTACTCGGCGGGGCACGGTGGTCGTACGCGGTTCGGCATTCAGCCGACGAGCGCGGGCTCCTTGCGGGAGATGCGGCGCTTGCCCGCGGCCAGCGCGGTGCGCAGGCCCGAGCGGCGGCCGGTGGCCGGGTCGATGGTGGCCACGCCGCCGAAAGCCTTCTCCGACTTGGTCTCCGGCGCGTCGTCGGTGCTGCGGGACAGGTACTTGTTCGGCAGCGACAGCTTCATGATGGTGCGCCACGACTTGAAGTACTGCACCGGCAGCGAACCGCTGGTGTAGGGCAGGTCGTACTTGTCGCACATCGCCCGCACGCGAACCGCGATGGAGGCCAGGCGATTCGACGGCAGGTCCGGGAACAGGTGGTGCTCGATCTGGTGGCTCAGGTTGCCGGACATGAAGTGCATCAGCTTGCCGCCGTCGATGTTGGCGCTGCCCAGCATCTGGCGCAGGTACCACTCGCCCTGGGTCTCGGTGAGCACGTCGTGCTTGGTGAACTTCTCGGCGCCGTCGGGGAAGTGGCCGCAGAAGATGACGGCGTTGGTCCACACGTTGCGAATCACGTTGGCGGCCAGGTTCGCGGTGAGCGTGCCGAAGAACGCGGGACCGGTGAGCAGCGGGAACAGCAGGTAGTCCTTACCGGCCTGCTTGCCGATCTTCTTGAGCACCAGCGCGCGGTCGGCCTCGAACTGCTTCCACTCGGGGGAGTCCTTGGCCCACTTCTTCTTCGCGACCTTGCCGAGCTCCAGATGCTGGATGGCGACGCCGTATTCGAAGAAGCTCTGCAGCAGCAGGTTGTACAGCGGCTGCCCGAGGTAGAACGGGGACCAGCGCTGGTCGCGGGTGACGCGCAGCAGGCCGTAGCCGATGTCGTCGTCCATGCCCAGCACATTGGTGTACTTGTGGTGCAGGAAGTTATGGGTGATCTTCCAGTGCTCGGACGGGCCGGCGTTGTCCCATTCCCACGAGGTGGAGTGGATTTCCGGGTCGTTCATCCAATCCCATTGCCCGTGCATGACATTGTGGCCGATCTCCATATTCTCGATGATCTTGGCCGCGCCGAGCAGTGCCGCGCCGGTGAACCAGGCGGGCGGGAAGAGACTGAAGAAAAGCACACCGCGCCCGCTGATTTCGAGCGCGCGCTGCAAACGGATCACATTGCGGATGTAGCGGGCATCGCGCTCACCCCGGGAGGATTCGATTTCGCGGCGGATGGCGTCGAGCTCTGCGCCGATAGCTTCGACATCTTCCGGGGTGAGGTGTGCGTATTCCTTGACATCCGAGATCGCCATGCGGCCTACGATACCGTAGGTTACGGGCCCGTAGGTTACGAGCTCTTGAATCCCGAACGTGTCGAATACCGCATTGTATTCGACACTTCGCTCTGCTATGCGTTGCGGCGCAGGAACTTCGGGAGGATGTGTTTACGATCGGCCTTCTCGCGCAGCAGCGCCTTCTCGGCCCGGGCCTTTTCCTGCAGCGACGCCTTCGCCTCGCGCAGTACCTGCTTCTCGTGCTGCGCCTTTTCCTTCAGCGCCACCTTGGCTTCCTGCATGGCCGAACGCAATCCGCGCCGCTGACCCGTCACCGGGTCGATACCGGTGAAATGATGCTCGGCCAGCCATTCGCTGGCCTCGTTCGGAATGGACGGCATCGAGGGCATGGCGGGCATCGACGGCATGTGCGGCAGCGTCACCCCGATGAACTTGCGTTCGGACGAGGTTTCCGGCGCGTCGTCGGAGGTCCGCTTGAGCCACTTGTCCGGCAGCGCCAGCTTGTGAATCGTGCGGAACGCCAACAGGTATTGCTTACCCAGCGATCCGGTGGTGTACGGCAGGTCGTATTTGTCGCACAGGTCCTTGACCTTCACCGACACCTCGGCATACCGATTGCTCGGAATGTCGGGGAACAGGTGGTGTTCGATCTGGAAGCTGAGATTGCCGCTCATGAACGCCATGGCCGGGCCCGCCTCGAAATTGGCGCTGCCCAGCATCTGGCGCAGGTACCACTCGCCCTGCGTCTCGCCCTCGAACTGCTCTTCGGTGAACTTCTCCGCGCCGTCCGGGAAATGGCCGCAGAAGATCACCGCGTACGCCCACAGATTGCGGACGAGGTTCGCGGTGGCGTTCGCCTTGAGCGTCGACTTCCACGCCGGTCCGGTGAGCGCCGGGTAGATGACGAAATCCTTGACGACCTGTTTGGCCGCCTTGCGCATGAAGTCCATGTCCGGCTCGGTGAACTTCTTGCCGGCCAGGCCCATCTGTTCCTTGGTCGCGGCCAGATCGTGCAGCGCGATGCCCCATTCGAACAGTGCGGCGAGCACCAGATTGCCCGCCGGCTGAAAGAGATTGATGGGCTTCCACTCTTCGTCGCGGGTCATGCGCAGAATGCCGAAGCCCACGTCGTCGTCCATGCCGACGATGTTGGTATAGGTGTGGTGCGAGTAGTTGTGCGCGCGTTTCCACTGCGCGGAGGTGCCCGTCATGTCCCACTCCCACGAGGTGGAGTGGATTTCCGGGTCGTTCATCCAATCCCATTGCCCGTGGCTGATGTTGTGCCCGAGCTCCATGTTCTCGATGATCTTGGCTACCGAGAGCAGGGCGGTGCCGCCGAGCCAGGCCCAGCGATTCTTGGATGCGAAGAGGGTGGCGCGACCCGCCGCTTCCAGCACGCGCTGGGCGGCGATGGTGCGCCTGATGTATTTGGCATCGCGCTCGCCGAGCGAAAGCTCCACATTCCGGCGGATGGTGTCGAGTTCCTGACCCAGGGTCTCGATATCGGCCGCCGTGAGATGGGAGAACGCCTTGATGTCGGTGATGGCCACCGGCGGGTCCTTCCGTATTTCGAATTACGCCGCTGTACGGCGAGGGTTCGCCCCGAGCCGGGCGCGAACCGTGTCGACTGCCATCGAGGGTATCCGGTCCCCGGCTCGAGTGCCGCAAGCGGTTACCGCGTGTGATGCGGTGCCGCCCCTCGGTGTGTCACAGCTCGCGCCCAGCATACTGGTCAGACGTCCAGAGTGCAGTCGCCCGCGGCGGCGGAGATGCAGGTCTGCACCTTGTCGCCCGCGCGATGTTCGTTGCCATTGCGCAGATCGCGAACGTGACCGTCGGTCACGGTGACCACGCAGGTCTGGCAGATGCCCATCCGGCAGCCGAACGGCATCTGCACGCCCGCGCCCTCACCGGCCTGCAGCAGGGTGGTCGCGCCGTCCACCTCCACCGCGCGCCCGGTCCGGCCGAAGGTGACGGTGCCGCCCTCGCCGGTCGCCGACCGCGCGATCTCGAACCGCTCGACATGCAGTCGGTCCGCGATACCCGCTGCGTCCCAATGCTTCTCGATCTCGTCGAGCATGCCGGCCGGGCCGCACGCCCAGGTGTCGCGCTCGCGCCAGTCCGGCACCTTCTCGTCGAGTTCGGCGAGCGAGAACTTGCCGTGCTCACCGGTGAAGTGCTGGTACGAATGGAAACTCGGGTGCCGGTCGTGCAGACCCCGCAGATCAGCGCCGAACATGACGTCCTCGGGAGTGCGCGCCGAATGCACGTGCACCACGTCCGGCACCACGCCGCGCCGATCCATCGTGCGCAGCATGGCCATCACGGGGGTGATGCCCGACCCGGCGGTCAGGAACAGCGTCTTGGCCGGCGGCGGCTCGGGCAGCACGAAACCGCCCTGCGGCGCGGCCAGGCGCACGATGCTGCCCACCGCGACCCCGCTGACCAGGTGGCTGGACAGGAAGCCCTCCGGCATCGCCTTCACCGCGATGGAGATGAGCCGCTTGGACTTGTGCTCGGGATCTGTCCAATCCGGCGGGCAGGTCAGCGAATACGACCGCCAGTGCCAGCGCCCGCCCACCAGCACGCCGATGCCGATGTACTGGCCCGGCTCGAACTTGAAATCGAAACCCCAGCCCGGCTTGATCACCAGCGTGACCGAGTCGGCGGTCTCCTTGCGCACTTCCACGATGCGACCGCGCAGCTCGCGCGCGGACCACAGCGGATTCACCAGATGCAGGTAGTCGTCGGGCAGCAGGGGAGTGGTGACCCGGGCCGCCGCGCCGCGCAGCGCGTTCAGCTTGGTCCGTCCCGCGGTGGCGCCGTCGGCGACCGGCGCCTCCAGCCATTCCCGGAGTCCCCGTATGGAGAAACCCGAAGTCTTCGAAGCCATGATCCGGACAAATTCCCGTCGGTCGAGCGCTCGTAGCGCGGTTCGTTCAGATGCGGCCCGAAATCGGAGCCGTCGGCTCTGCGAGTCAGCGTCGTCGCTGCCCGCCCCGGCGCGGCGCGTGCGGTTCCCGAGGACCCTATAGGGCCAGGCTCGGAGCTTCGCCGCACGCTGTCACAGCAAGGTTACGGCATCGTAGGTTACGGTGCCGTCGGCGCTGGGGGAAGAGGTGAAGAACTCCGGATACGAGGGCCGCGACCGCTACAGCAGATCCAGCAGGAACGGCAGTTCCTGGGCCGCGTACCAAGCCAATTGATGATCCTCGGCATCGCCCAGCACGAATTCGGCGTCGGTGTCGCCCATGTCGGCGGCGTCGATCACATCGACGGCCTTGGCGATCTCCGGCTCGGCCTCGGCCAGATCGACGTGCACCGAGGCGATCCGGTCGTAGGGAATCGCGGCCACCAGCCGGACCACGGCGTCGTCCAGATCCGGGCGCAGCGTGGCCTCGTCGACGTCGGCGGCGATGACCGCGCGCCGGAAGATCGGGCCGCGCACGGGTGCTGCGGTGTCGTCGCCCGTGCCGTCGGCGTCCGGACCGTCGAACTCCTCGATCCCGGCCTGCTGATCGGCGAGCAGGCGCAGCGAGGCGCGCGCGGCCTCGGACATCGCGACCTCGGCCAGCTCCTCGTCGTCGCCGGACGCGTACGCCTCGCGCAGGGCCGGGGTCACCGCGAAGGCGGTGTCGTTGAGGGCGCGAATCTCGCGGTCGGCGACCAGCTCTCGCAGCATCGGCACGGTGGCCGGCACGTACACGCGAAGTTTCTTCGAGACGCGGGACGACTCACTGGACGCAGGCACCGAGCATCTCCTCCATCGACTCGTGCACCGAAGCGGTCAGCACCGCGATATCCGCCATGGCGTCGCGATCGGCGGTGAGTCCGTAGCAGACGCGTCCGTCGTAGGACGTGAGCCCGATACTCAGAGCCTGAAAGCGCAGCAGCGGCGATACCGGGTACATCTCCAGCATCCGCGCGCCCCCGATGTACATCGGCTGCTGCGGACCCGGCGCATTGGTGATCACCAAATTGAACGTGTGTTCTGCGAAGGTACTCGCCGACCGCACACTCATGGCATGCAGGCTCGCCGGAGCGAATCCGGCCATATGCACCAGGGTCCGCGCCCGCACCCCGCGGTCGTGCCGCGTGTGCGGTTCGGTGGCGTGCATGATGTGCGAGAGCCGGATGATCGGATTCGGCTCGCCCACCGGCAGATCCACCATGATCGACGTGATCTCACCTGCGGGTTTCAGCTCGGCGCCATCGGCGTAGACCGACATCGGGACCACCGCGCGCAGCGTGTCGGCCTCGGTCAGCACCTGCCCGCGCGAGAGCAGCCAGTTGCGCAGCGCGCCGGTGACCACGGCCAGGATCACGTCGTTGGTCGAGCAATCGAAGCGTTTACGGATCTTGCGGTAGTCCTCGAGATCGGTGCGCACCACCTCGACCCGGCGATTGCGTGAGGTCCGCGTGTTCAGCGGGCTGTCCGGCGCGCCGAGCGCGGCCGCGCGCAGCATCGACACCATCTTCTGCACGGCCTTGCCGGTCGCGTCGACCACCGCGAACGCCTCCGCGCCGTGGTGGCGCATCACCTCGAGGGCCTCGCGCGGCTGGGTGGCCAGGTGCAGCACCGCGCCGACGAGCAGTTCCAGATCGGCGGGCTCGCGATCCGCGCGCCAGGCATCGTCGGCGACCTCGCGCGGATCTGCGGAGGTGTCCAGGATCACGTGCCCGATCTCCAGTGCGGAATCACCGTCGACCAGCGCCGAATGGGTTTTCGTGAACACCGCCGAACGACCCTCGGACAGGCCCTCGACCAGGTACATCTCCCACAGCGGCCGGGACTGGTCCAGCGGATGCGAGGCCAGGCGCGCGACCAGGTCCAGCAGTTGCTCGTCGGTGCCCGGGGCGGGCAGGGCCGAGCGGCGGATGTGATAGCTGATGTCGAAGTGCGCGTCGTCCACCCACACCGGCCGGCCCAGCGCGAACGGGATCTCGCGCACCTTGCGGCGATACAGCGGAACCAGCGGCAGTCGCGACTCGACCAGCGACACCAGGCGCTGATAATCCAGCGGCGCGGGCCCGGCATCGGCGCCCGGCGCGGGGTTGCGCAGGATTGCCAGGGATCCGATGTGCATCGGGTTGCTGCTCGATTCGAGCCGGTAGAACGACGCGTCCTGGGGCGTCAGTCTGGTGATCACGCTGCCCGCTACTCCCTACATCCCTGCCTGTGCCCGCCGGTGTCCCCCGGGCACGGCGTCGGCGGCGCGCGCCGGTACACCGGCAAGCTATCGCGATCCGTTCATCCGGGGATACGGTCCGAGCGACACTGCCCACCGTTTCGTCGTCATCGACGCCCCCGGCCCGGGTGTGCGGGCGCAAGCCTGGCGCACCCCGAACCTGGCTACATGGTACGACAGGGTCCCGAAATTGACTCCGCGCCAAGACGATTCGCTGGCGAATCGCCGGCCCCCGCCGGGCCGGGCCGGGGCGGGCGCGCGCTATCACCGCAGGTACGCCGAGCCGTGCCGTCCGCTGGGAGCGAAGCGGAACGCGCGCCGAACGCACTGCGCATTACCATGGGGTCGTGGCTGCGCTCTGCGCACCTGTTTCCCGCCCAGGCGGGGCCGCCTGCCCACCGACCAGAGGACTGACAAGACCCGTGCCTGCGCTGACGCTTTCGAGGTTGCTACGGATTGGTGAAGGTCGCACGGTCAAGCGGCTTGCGAACCTGGCCGATGAGGTCATCGCCTTGGACGAGGAGTTCACGGCGCTGTCCGACGGCGAGCTGCAAGCCAAGACCGCCGAGTTCCGCGAGCGCTACGCCGACGGGGAATCCCTCGACGACCTGCTGCTCGAGGCGTTCGCCACCGCGCGCGAAGCCTCCTGGCGCGTGCTGAACCAGAAGCACTACAAGGTGCAGATCATGGGCGGCGGCGCCCTGCACATCGGCAACGTGTCCGAGATGAAGACCGGCGAGGGCAAGACCCTGACCTGTGTGCTGCCCGCCTACCTCAACGCCATCGGCGGCGAGGGCGTGCACGTGGTCACCGTCAACGACTACCTCGCCAAGCGCGACGCCGAGTGGATGGGCCGCGTGCACCGCTTCCTCGGGCTCGAGGTGGGTGTCATCCTCGGTGGCATGACCCCGGCCGAGCGCCGGGTGGCCTACGCCGCGGACATCACCTACGGCACGAACAACGAGTTCGGCTTCGACTACCTGCGCGACAACATGACCCACTCGCTGGACGATCTGGTGCAGCGCGGGCACAACTTCGCCATCGTCGACGAGGTCGACTCGATCCTGATCGACGAGGCGCGTACCCCGTTGATCATCTCGGGTCCGGCCGACGCCTCCTCCAAGTGGTACGCCGAATTCGCGCGGATCTCCCCGCTGCTGAAGAAGGACCTGCACTACGAGGTCGACATCAAGAAGCGCACCATCGGCGTGCACGAGGCGGGCGTCGAGTTCGTCGAGGATCAGCTCGGCATCGACAACCTGTACGAGGCGGCCAACTCGCCGCTGGTCAGCTACCTGAACAACGCCATCAAGGCCAAGGAGCTGTTCCAGAAGGACAAGGACTACATCGTCCGCGACGGCGAGGTCATCATCGTCGACGAGTTCACCGGCCGAATCCTGGTGGGCCGCCGCTACAACGAGGGCATGCACCAGGCCATCGAGGCCAAGGAGGGCGTGGAGATCCAGCCCGAGAACCAGACGCTGGCCACGATCACGCTGCAGAACTACTTCCGCCTCTACGACAAGCTGTCCGGCATGACCGGTACCGCCGAGACCGAAGCGGCCGAGCTGCACCAGACCTACACCCTCGGCGTGGTGCCCATCCCCACCAACCGGGCGATGGTCCGCAAGGATCAGGCCGACCTGATCTACAAGACCGAGGAGGCCAAGTACTCCGCGGTCGCCGACGACATCGCCGAGCGGCACGAGAAGGGCCAGCCGGTGCTGATCGGCACCACCTCGGTCGAGCGCTCGGAGTACCTGTCCAAGCAGCTCACCAAGCGCGGCATCCCGCACTCGGTGCTGAACGCCAAGTTCCACGAGCAGGAAGCGCAGATCGTCGCCGAGGCCGGCCGGCCCGGCGCGGTCACCGTCGCCACGAACATGGCCGGCCGCGGTACCGACATCGTGCTCGGCGGCAACGCCGACATCATCGCCGACCTGCTGCTGCGCAAGCAGGGCCTGGATCCGGTCGAGACCCCGGCCGAGTACGAGGCGGCCTGGCTGCCCGCGCTCGAGAGGGTCAAGGAGCAGACCGAGGCCGATGCCGAGGAGGTGCGCGAGGCCGGCGGTCTGTACGTGCTGGGCACCGAGCGGCACGAGTCGCGGCGTATCGACAACCAGCTGCGTGGACGCTCCGGACGTCAGGGCGACCCGGGCGAGTCCCGGTTCTACCTGTCGCTGGGTGACGAGCTCATGCGGCGCTTCAACGGCGCGGCGCTCGAGTCGATCATGACCAGGCTGAACCTGCCCGACGACGTCCCGATCGAGGCCAAGATGGTCTCGCGCGCGATCAAGTCGGCGCAGACCCAGGTCGAGCAGCAGAACTTCGAGATCCGCAAGAACGTCCTCAAGTACGACGAGGTCATGAACCAGCAGCGCAAGGTGATCTACGCCGAGCGCGCCCGCATCCTCGAAGGCGAGGATATGGAGGGCCAGGTGCAGGAGATGATCACCGACGTGATCACCGCCTACGTCAACGGCGCCACCGCCGAGGGCTACGTCGAGGACTGGGACCTGGCCAAGCTGTGGACCGCGCTCAAGACGCTGTACCCGATCAGCCTGGACTACAAGGAACTGGCCGGGATCGGCGACGACGGCGAGCTGGGCGAGCTGGACCGCGACGAGCTGCTCGACGCTGTGCTCGACGACGCGCACACCGCGTACGAGAACCGCGGCGCGGAGATCGACTCGCTGGCCGGTGCGGGCAGCATGCGCAACCTCGAACGGCAGATCCTGCTCTCGGTGCTGGACCGCAAGTGGCGTGAGCATCTGTACGAGATGGACTACCTCAAGGAGGGCATCGGCCTGCGCGCGATGGCCCAGCGCGACCCGCTCGTGGAGTACCAGCGCGAGGGCTTCGACATGTTCTCGGCGATGCTCGAGGGCCTGAAGGAGGAGTCGGTCGGCTTCCTGTTCAACCTCCAGGTCGAGGTGCAGGCGCCGCAGCCCGCCGGGGTCTCGGTCGGCGCGGGCCTGCAGTCGCCGGTCGGCAACCGCCCGCTGCCCACCCAGGAGCAGGCGCAGGTCGCCAACGGCGCCCCGGCCGCCTTGCGCGCCAAGGGGATCGACGAGTCCGCGCCGCGCGGGCTCAGCTACTCCGGTCCGGCCGAGGACGGGCGGGCCGTGGCGCACAGCGAGGATCAGGAGTACGGCGGTCCCGCCGATTCCTCCACTCGCCGTGAGCGCCGCGAGGCCGCCCGCGGTGCGGGCAAGCTGGACAAGGCGCCGAAGTCCAAGCGCCGCCGCTGATTCGAATCGACGAGCGCCCGGTCCCGATGGGGCCGGGCGCTTTTCGTTCGGTGGGTGCGGCGCCGCTGCGGCTGCGAAGTGGCCCCAGTGAACAGGGAAGACGCCCCGGGTGAAACACCCGGGGCGTCTTCGTGTTTCCAGCGCCAGCTGGAGTCGTGGGCGCGGATACCGGCCAACCCCTGGAGGTATCCGCGCGTGCCGTTGCCGCCCGCCGGGGGTGCGTGCACGCCGGCGGCGGGGCGATCGACCGAGTTCGCGGCCCGTGTACCCGCACCATCGCACGAATCCGCGAACGCAATCCGTCGCCGTTGAATATTTAGCACGCATTCGTGAAATTCGGCAACCCGTGATGAATACCTCGCGGTTTGCTGTGAATGGCGTTAATTAATTCGGGCACGCCGAATTGGCCCCACGTCATTGCGGCGTGTTGCGTTGGTTGGGCGCTGTCTCGCGGATGTGGGTGCCGAAGCCCGTGGCGTTCGGCGGTGACGCGGATTCCCCTGGTCCTGTGCTCGGTAGCGGGCCCCTCCTGGTAAAAGCCGCCCCGACTCGGCTGCTTTTACTGCTGGTTACGAGCCTAGGCGGGGTGCGGGCGGCAGGCATCGGTCGCCGTATCGGTCGGGTGCTCGCTCGTCGCTCGTTATCGGCGTGTGATGTGCGGTACAGCGTCAAGGGCGGTTGGCCTGGAGGTTTGATTGCAGCTTATTAGCTGGGGTAAATTGCATTGTGCGCGACGAGGCGGGGATACGCGGGCGGGGCCCGGAGCTGGTGCGGCTGGACCAATTACTCGCCGACGCGCGCGCCGGTCACGGCGCCGCCCTGGCGATTCACGGTGAACCCGGCACGGGAAAGTCCGCCCTGCTGCGCGCGGCCGTCCGCCGCGCCACCGGTTTCCGCGTCCTGGAGTGCGCCGGCGATCCCGCGGAGTCGTCCCTGCCCCACGCCGCCCTCCACCAACTCCTCCTCCCCGTCCACACTCCCCTGTCCACCCTCCCCGAGCCTCAAGCCGCCGCCCTGGAATCGGCCCTGGCCCTGCGCCCCGCCCAGCCCCCTGCGCTACACCGGGATTCGCCCCCCGGATTCACCCTCGGCGCGGCCCTGCTGACCCTGTTCACGACCCTGGCCGCCGAAGCCCCGCTCCTGCTCGCGGTGGACGACGCCCACCTCCTGGACCTCGAGACCGCGCAGGCCCTCCACTTCGCCGTCCGCCGCGCGACCAATCTCCCCGTCCTGCTCCTGTGCTGCCTGCCGCCGGAAGCGCCTGCACCCTCGCCGGATTCGTCAGCCGCGCGTCCGGGCAACCACCCCGCCGCTCCCGCGAGTCGGAGGTTCGACGATCCGCAGCCGACGGGTTCGCGTCTGCCCGGCGCGGCGAGCGCGCCGGCGGGAACGTCGGCAACCGCGGGCGACGACAAGGTGTCCACTGCCGATACCGCCTGGCCTGCCGGACACGCGAGACGTGAGTTCGGCGCGGGTCCCGGCGCCCCCGTCATCTCACGGTCCGGCCTGCCCGCGAAATCGGCCGGACCACTGGCTGATTCGGCAAGCGACAGTGTGGGAGACCGGGCTGCCGCTCGTGCGGTTCGTGAGTTCGACGATGCGTGGACGGCGGCGTCGCGGCCTCCCGGCGCAGTGAAGGCGTTGCCGGAAGCTTCGGAAATACCGGGCGATGAGTGGCGCTCGGCCGACGGCCGGCCCGCGGACAACGAGGGTCGTGAGGTCGGTGTACGCCTCGGCACTGACGCCAGGTCGGAGGCCGGTCTGCCCGCGGAAGCGGATGTGCCAGCGGTCGATTCGGTTGCTGGGTCTGCGAGTGGCCTGGCGGTCGAGGGCGTCCAGCCTGCCGAGCCGGGGGGAGAGGAGTCCGGTGTGTTCGACGCATCGGATGCCGTTCCTGCCGTGGAAAGCGATGTCCAGCGGGTCGATTCGTTCGCCGTGGTGGCGGACCGGCGGGTGGCCGCCGGGGATCCGCGATCCGTGGTGGCGGGGTGGTATCGGCTGCCCGCACTGGTGCTCGGGGGGCTCGACGACCGAGCGGCTCGGGAGCTGATCGAGGAGCGGCACGGGGCGTTGCCCGCGTTGCGGGTCGAGCGGGTGCTGGCGGTCGCGGGCGGGAACCCGCTGGCGTTACGGGAATTGCCGGTCGGGGCCGAGGAATTCGGGGGGTCCGCGTTCGGGCCCGTGCCGGTGGGGGAGCGGTTGCGGGGGGCCTATCGGGACCGGATCTCGGGGCTCGACGCGGGCGTGCGCGAGCTGTTACTGCTGGCTGTTGTCGAGGAGCGCGGGGTGTTGCGGGTGCTGCTCGACGCCGCGCGGGAGCTCGGGATCGACGAGAGCGCCTGGGAGGCGGCGGAATCGGCGGGGGTGCTGGCGGTGGGGGACGGGCGGGTGCGGCTGGGGACGCCGCTGCTGGGGATGGCCGTGCACGACGCGGCCACGCCGGAGCGGCGGCGGGCGGCGCATCTGGCCCTGGCGGGGGCCCTGACCGCGCCGGGTGAGCTGGACCAGCGCGTCTGCCATCGGGCGGCGGCGCTGCGGCGGCCCGACGAGCAGCTCGCCCTCGCGCTCACGCACGGCGCCGAACAGGTGCGCGGCGGCGTGCTCACCGCCGCGGCCATGCTGCGCCGGGCCGCCGCGATCACCCCGGACCCGGTGCACGCGAGCACGAGGCTGGCCGCCGCCGCCCGATTCAGTTGGGCCGGAGGCGATATCGAGTCCGCGCGGCGACTGCTCGACCGCGCCACCGAATGGATCGGCGCCGACCGCGCGGCCGCGGCCAGCGGCGGGCTCGCCGGACTGCTCGAGTTCGTGGCGGGCGAACCCGAACGCGCCGGCGCCCTGCTGCTGCGCGACGCCGCCCTGCTGGACGGCGAAACCTCCACCGGGCTGCGGGAATTGGCCGATCGCGCGAATTGGGCGGCGGCGCTGGCCGATCCCGCGCCGGTGCGGACCCGGGATCTCGAGTTCGGCGGGCGCCTGCACGCCGAGATCACCCCGGCCGCGGTGCGCCAGCTCCCGCCCGCGCCGCTGGTGCTGTTGTGGGGCAAGGCCGATCGTGCCGTCGAGCCGTTCACGCGCCGGGTCGCGCAACTGCGGGAGAGCGGTGAGCGCGCGGCGGCGGTGCATCTGCTGCCGCAGCTGGCCATCGTGCAGTTCGCCAACGGCCGGGTGGCCGCCGCGCAGGAATCGCTCACCGAGGCGTTCGAGCTGGCCCGCGCCACCGGCACCGGCAACGTCCTGGCCCAGTGCTGGAATCTGCACGCGAAAATCGCGGCGATGCGCGGGGATTCGGACCTCGCGCTGGAAAGCCTGGACCGCGCCCTGGCTTTGGCGCGCCCGCGCCGCGCGCACGCGCTGATCGCCTCCGCGCATTGGCATCTCGGCTTCCACGCCCTGAGCGTCGGCGACCCCGAGACCGCCTACCTGCGCCTGCGCGCGCTGGCCCAGCCCGGCCACGACGCCCGCCACCCCACCTATGCGCGCCTGGCCGCCATGGACATGGTCGAGGCCGCGACCCGCGTCGGCCGCCCCGCCGAGGCGGCCGAGCACTACACCACCGTCCGCTCCTGGGCGGTCCGCTCGCGCGCGGACTGGGCGGTGGCTTCTGCCTACGCCTGCCGCGCCCTGATCAGCACCGACGAGGAGCGCGCCGACCACTACTTCCGCCGCGCCCTCGCCGTGCGCCGCACCCGCCACGATCTGAATCAGGCCCGCACCCACCTGCTCTACGGCGCCTGGCTGCGCCGCGTCCGCCGCCGCGCCGACGCCGCCGAACAGCTCCGCACCGCCCTGGAGTCCTTCGAGCGCATGTCCGCCACCCCCTGGGCCGACCGCGCCCGCCAGGAATTGGACCTGACCGGCCGCCGCACCCCCACCCCCGATCGCGGCTCCGCCCCCGTCCTGACCGCCCAGGAGTTCCGCGTGGCCCGCATGGCCGCCCAGGGCATGACGAACCGCGAGATAGGCGTGGATCTGCTGCTGTCCCCCCGGACGGTAGGCCACCACCTGTCCCGAGTCTTCGCCAAACTCGGCTTGACGGCCCGAGGCGAGCTGGCCCGCATCGACTTCGACAACGGCCTACGCCTGATTCCCCCGAACTGATCCGCCCGTGTTCCGGGCGAACGATGTCGGGCACCGCGCCCCGCAGGTCGCGATTCGCCCAACCGCTCAGTCGTCGATCTTCAGCGACTCACCCCAGTGCCGGGGGTCCCAGTTGACCAGGATCATCCCCGCCACACTCCCGGCACACGCCCCGCACGAGTTCACGTTGATATGGCTGTCCACGTCGGTCTCTCCCTCCAAGACCGCCCGCATCGACAGCCACACCGCCCGCAGGTACAACCCCGCCGGGTTCCCGCACCGGACACATTCCGGCAATGCCTGACTGTCGTCGTTCCGCCCGACCCGAACCTCCGGCGTGACCGGCGCCCCTGCCCCCAGTTCCGGGTCGAGTAGCGGCGAGAACTCACTCCGCTCATGGTGTTCCACCTCGGCAGGCTAACCATTCGCACGATTTCGCGCACCCCTTACGCCGTACGAGATTTGCCCGCCCGGTAGATGGTCGTGTTCGACAGCCCGTGGTCCAGAGGATCGTGGGTGGTCACGATGGTGCGATGCAGTCGGTTGCGGGCCGTCGGCCGTGTTTGCCGAGCGTGGAAGGCGTATCCGCGATCGGCAGCCGGGGCGACCGCGGCCATCCGTGCCATTCCCGGTCCGTACTGCTCCCGCCGGATCCCGACGCCTGGCCTACCGCAGCGCGACGTCCGTGCCGCCGGAGAACATCGAGTCGTGCAATTCGATCCGATCGGGCACCGCTCCGACGGGCATGTCGAACACGACCTGGGCGGTAATCGTGTTGCCGGGGTTGATCTCCGCGTACAGGCTGGTGTCTGCCTGCAGGTTGATCGCGGCGGCACTGTCATTGCCGAACTTGCGATTCTGATCGTCGAAAACGTGCTGGTTGCCGGGGGAGAAGGACTTGGGCACATCCGCGATGTTGGTGATCGTGATCGACACGATCAGGTAGGCCCCCTGCGCGGTCTTCTGCAGATAGGGGTTGTCGCCGATGGTCTTCACACCGGCTTGCACCCCGGTGACGACGAACTCGAACTTGCCGTCGCGGACAGGAGTGTTGAGACCGGGGGTCGCGACCTCGACCGAGGTCGGTGGATTCACTGCGGCGGGCGCGCCTTCCGGTGCGACGCTCGTGGTGGGAGCCGGAGCCTTGTCGGCCTTCTTGTCACCGCCGTCGCTGAGAATTCCTCCGATACCGCACAGTACGACGAGCACCGCGAAAATGATCAGGAGGATTTTGCCGGTGTTCGACTTCTGGGGAGGTCGCGGCGGGTAGTACCCGCCGGGCTGATTGGGCGCACCGGCGTAACCGGCCGGCATCGGATACTGGGGCGGGTTCGGCCCCTGCGGGTACTGCGGAGGCTGCTGATGGCCGGGCCACGGCTGCTGTGGCACGTGCGGGTTGGTCATGACGACGAATTCCTTCTATAGATCAAGCTGCGCAACAATATCGCTACTCCGAGCCATGGCGGTGTGAGACCAGCAGATGATCTAGGAACGTGCCACGGAGGATTCGGATCGGCCGATGGTTCAACTGCATATACGCACAGCCGAGTCCGGTGTTTCCGGTCGCGGACACAGAATTCGCTGCGGGAGAAGGCCCGTCGGATCGGGCCCGTTCCCGCCTCCTAGGGCGCTCCGGTTATGAATAGGCAACGCGCGAGTAGGGTTTCAGCTCACGCTCGTCCCCTGCCCCTTGAACCAGGGGTCGTTGGTGTTCAGGGCGGTGAGGAGGAGGCGGATCGCGGCCACGCGCGCCTCCTTGCCGGGGAGAGTGTCGAGGGCGCACTCGGGGTCGGCGGGCGGGCCGAGGTGGGTGCAGCCGCGGGGGCAGTCCTCGATCGCGTCGGCCAGGTCGGAGAAGGCGCCGATCACGTCGTCGGGGGTGATGTGGGCCAGGCCGAAGGAGCGGATGCCGGGGGTGTCGATCACCCAGCCGCCGGACTCCAGGGGCAGGGCCACGGACTGGGTGGAGGTGTGGCGGCCCTTGCCCACGCCGGAGACCACGCCCACCGCCCGATCGGCTTCGGGGACAAGGCGATTCACCAGCGTCGACTTGCCGACCCCGGAGTGCCCGATCAGCGCGGTCAGGCGGTCGTCGAGCAGGTCCAGCACCGGCTCGAGGGGTTCCTCGATACCGCCGTAGACGATCGTCAGATCCAAATCCTCGAAGGCGGCCGCGAACTCGGACTCGGCGGCCAGATCGCGTTTGGTCAGGCACAGAATCGGTTGCAGCCCACCGACATACGCCGCGACCATGGCGCGTTCGACGAACCCGGTGCGCGGCGGCGGGTCGGCCAGCGCCACCACGATGAAGAGCTGTTCGGCGTTGGCGACGACTATCCGCTCGAACGGGTCGGTGTCATCGGCGGTGCGCCGCAACACCGTTCGCCGGTCGGAGACCCGGATGATGCGGGCCAGGGTGTCCGGCTTACCGGACAGATCCCCGACCAGATCCACCTGATCCCCGACCACGATGGGCGTGCGCCCCAGTTCACGGGCGCGCATGGCCACGATGCGGCGATCGGGATCGTCGTCGAGGACGCACCCCCAGCGCCCCCGGTCCACGGAGACGACCATGGCCGGCTCCGCGTCCAGATGCTGGGGACGGGTCTTGGTCCGGGGACGTGAGCTCTTGCCCGGACGGATCCGGACATCGGACTCGTCGTACTCCCGGCGCCTCAGCGGACTGCCCCGGTCCCGCCGAGCATGCCTTCCCAGAGGGCGACGAAATCGGGCAGCGTCTTGGCGGTGGTGCCGATGTCCTCGATCTCCACCCCGGGCACCACGAGTCCGAGGATCGCGCCCGCGGTGGCCATGCGATGGTCGGCGTAGGAGTGCCACTGCCCGGCGTTGAGCGGGGTGGGATCGATGACGAGCCCGTCGTCGGTCTCGGTGACCTTGCCGCCGAGCCGGTTGATCTCGGTGGAAAGCGCTGCGAGCCGGTCGGTTTCGTGCCCGCGCAGGTGCGCGATGCCGCGCAGCCGGGACGGGGAGTCGGCCAGCGCCGCCAGCGCCGCGACGGTCGGGGTCAGCTCGCCCACGTCGTGCAGGTCGATGTCGATGCCCGCGAGCCGCTCGGGCCCGCGCACGGTGAGCACGCCGTCGAAGATCCGCGCCTCCGCGCCCATGCGCACCAGGATCTCGCGGATCACGTCGCCGGGCTGGGTGGTGTAGCGCGGCCAGTGCGGAATGCTCACCTCACCGCCGGTGACGGCGGCCGCCGCCAGGAACGGCGTGGCATTGGACAGATCGGGTTCGACGTCCCAATCCACGGCCCGGATCGGCCCCGGGTGCACCGTCCAGCTCTGGGTCCGGCGCGGATCCTCGGGCGCGTCCACCCGCACGTCGGCCTCGCGCAGCATCTGCACGGTCATCTCGATGTGCGGCATGGACGGCAGCGATCCGCCCGAATGATGCACGGTCACACCCTGTTCGAAGCGCGCCGCCGACAGCAGCAGCCCGGACACGAACTGCGAGGAGCCCGAGGCGTCGATCGTGATCGGCCCGCCGCGCAGCGATCCCGTGCCGTGCACGACGAAAGGCAGTGCGTCCCCGTCGATGTCGAGTCCGAGGCCGCGCAGCGCCTGCAGGATGGTGCCCAGCGGCCGCACCCGCGCCTGCGCGTCACCGTCGAAGGCGACGTCGCCGGTGGCCAGCGCCGCGACCGGCGGCAGGAACCGCATGACGGTCCCGGCGAGCCCGCAGTCCACGACCGCGCTGGTGAACTCCTTCGGCGGGGTGACCGTGACCGTGTCGCCCTCGCCCTCGATGGTGGTGCCCATCGCCCGCAACGCGTCGATCATGAGGTTGGTGTCCCGGCTGCGCAGCGCGCCGCTGATGGTGGACGGCCCATCGGCCAGGGCGGCCAGGATGAGCGCCCGGTTGGTGATCGATTTGGACCCGGGCAGGGTCACTGTCGCGTTGACGGACGTGTGGACGTGGGGCGCGGGCCAGAAAGTCACGCCCCCATCCTCCCAAACGATGGTGGGGTCCCGAGGCCGCACGCCCCCATTCCGGTCAATACGCCCGCAATCCCGCCTCTCCGAGACTTCAGCGCCCGGCTGGGAGCCGTTGGATCCATGCACGCGTGGTGCGGCCCCGAGCACTCGCCCGGGAAACCGAAACGCCCGGTCCGTCGCACTCGACGGACCGGGCGTGAGTTCCGATGCCGGAACCGGACTTCCTACTTGTTGCGCCCGTGCAGCAGCGGCACGATCTTGCGCAGCAGCCTCATGGTCGAGTCGGTCCGCGAGTACGACAGCAGCGCCATGCCCGGAATCGCGAAGCGCTGCACCGCGATCGAGTGCGGGCTGGTGAACTCCAGCAGGCCCGGCGCGCCGTGGATGCGCCCGATGCCGGAATCCCCGCTGCCGCCGAAGGGCAGGCCGGAGATGGCGGCGAAGGCCAGCACCGAGTTGACCGAGGTGGCGCCCGCCTTCAACCGGCGGGCGATGTCCAGGCCGTTCTTCTTGGAGTACACCGAGGAGCCGAGGCTGAAGGTGCTGTCGTTGGCCAGCTTCACGGCCTCGTCCACGCCGTTGACGGTGCGGATGGTGACGGTCGGCCCGAAGGTCTCCTCGCACACCGCGGCCGAGGACTCGTCGGCGTCCACGATGATGACCGGCTCGATGTACGGGCCCTTGATCGAGTCGACGCCGCCGAGCACGGCCGTGCCGCCGTTCTTGAGCGCGTCCTCGATGTGCCGGCGCACGATGTCGATCTGGCTGGGCATGGTCATCGGGCCGTACGAGGCGCCCGCGTCCGAACCCGGCTTGATGTCGGTGAGGATGCGCTTGACCTCGGCGACGAACTCGTCGGCGATCGACTTGTCGACGTACACGCGCTCGACGCCCGCGCAGGTCTGGCCGCTGTTGGCGGTCGCGCCCCAGGCCACGGCGTCGGCGGCGGCCTTGATGTCGGCGTCGGCGGCCACGATGACCGCGTCCTTGCCGCCGCATTCGAGCAGCACCGGGGTCAGGGTGTCCGAGGCCGCGGCCATGATCTTCTTACCGGTCGCGGCGGACCCGGTGAAGGCGACCTTGTTGACGCCCGAGCGCACCAGCGCCGCGCCGGTGGCGCCGTAGCCGTTAATGGTGATGAACACCCCGTCCGGCAGCTCCGGGTTCGCCTCGGCGAAGCACTTGGCGACGAAATTGCCGATGCCCGTGGAGTATTCGCTCGGCTTGAACACCACGGTGTTGCCCGCCGCGAGGGCGTAGGCGATGGAGCCGTTGGGGGTGTAGACCGGGTAGTTCCAGGGCCCGATGATGCCGACGACGCCGAGCGGGCGCTGCTCCAGGGTCGCGGAGAAGTTGGCCATCAGCGCGCCGGGCGCGATCTTCTTGGGCTTGAGCACCTTCTCGGCGTTGGAGGCTGCCCACTTGATGTGCTCGAGGGCGAGCATCAGCTCGAGGAAGGCGTCGTCGAGCGGCTTGCCGTTCTCGGCGTGGATCAGCTCGCTGAGTTCATCGGACTTGGCGACCAGCTGCGAGCTCCAGCGCAGCAGGTGCTTCTTGCGCTCGCTGTAGTTGAGCGCGCCCCAGGTGAGGGCGGCGGTGCGGGCCTTGGCGACGGCCGCGCGCACGGCGTCCTCGTCAGCGACCGGATAGGTGGCGAGCACGTCGCCGGTGGCGGGATTGACGGAGGTGAGCGTGGCGTCTCGATCGATCGAGGCGGCGGTGTCGGTAGCAGACATGTGTGGCGACGTCCCTTTACGAGAGGTTGATGCGACGAACGTCTCATACCTCCGAACTGAAGTCAATTGCCATCAGATGATTGTGTCGGAGTTCGGTGGCACGATGAAGCCTATGTGTGGAAGGTATGCGACAACCACGAATCCCGCCACGCTCGCCGTCGAACTCGACGCGCTGGACGAGACCGGGGATACCGGCTTCGATCCGAACTACAACGTGGCCCCCACGAATCAGGTGCTCACGGTGGTACAGCGGCACGATCGCGACCATCCGGAGGACCCGGCCACCCTGCGCGTGCGCGCCATGCGCTGGGGCCTGATCCCGCCCTGGACCAAAACCGCCGAACCGGGCGTGCCGGTCAAGGGCAAACCGCTGTTCAACGCCCGCGCCGACAAGGCCGCCACCACCGCGTCCTTCCGCGACGCGGTCAAGAAACGCCGCTGCCTGGTGCCCATGGACGGCTGGTACGAGTGGGTCACCGAACCCGGCGGCACCGGTAAGGCCGTCAAACAGCCGTTCTTCATGTCCGAGGCCGACGGCGGCCGCCTCTACATGGCCGGGCTCTGGTCGGTGTGGCGCGATCGCGATCAGGGCGACGCCGCGCGGACCCTGCTGTCCTGCACGATCCTGACCACCGACGCGGTGGGGGAGCTGACCAAGGTTCACGACCGCATGCCGCTGCCCATGCCGCGCGAGCACTGGGACGCCTGGCTCGATCCCGATCACCCCGCCCCCGAGGAACTCCTGGACACCCCTGCCGCCGCGGCGGTCTCGAACATTCTCATCCGCCCGGTGCCGATGCTGGTGAACAGCGTGAAGAACAACGGCCCCGAGCTACTGGACGAGATCGACGAACGGGCCGGGCAGCAGATCAGCCTGATCTGAGCCCGGCCCGCACGGTCACCGGTGTTCGCGCCGATGAATCAGATGGTGCACTTCACCGTCGGCAGTGCGAAGTTCAGCCCGCACTTCACCAGCCCGGCGACCGTGTCGATGACCTTGTTCGCCACACCGCCGCCCAGACTCTCGGCCTTCTCGGTGTTCTTGTCCTTGGGCTGCTGCTGTTGCGGCCCGGGCATTCCCGGGTTGGGGAAGCTCGGATTCTGCACCTGGACCACGCCCGCGGGCGCGGCCGTCGCGGTGGCGACGGTCAGCGCTCCCGAGCCCGCGGTCATGAGCAGGACACCGGACACAGCGACAACACCTAGGCGAAAACGCCGTTGGGGAGACATAACCGCATCACATCCTCGGGGTCGAACGAACCTTGCGAGACGGATAACGCATGTACAGACAAGTAACGCACACATCCGGCCGCGACTCGTGGAATCGCGACCGGACGCGTGCGTGTCAGGCGGCGGGGCCGGCCCCGCCGGTCGTCACGGGATGATCGAGGCCGCGGCCTCGTCCACCTTCTCCTTCTCCTGCTGCGCCGCCTGGATGCCGCCCGCGGTGCGCAGCGGCACCTCCTTCCAGAACAGCACCAGGATCAGCGCGAGCAGCGCGACCCCGGCCGCGGCCAGGAACACGGTGTCCATGGCGTTGGCGAAGCCGACCTTGAACGGATGCGCCAGCGTCGGGCTCAGCTGCTGGATCACCGAGCTGTCGTCGAGCACCTTGGCCGCGGCCTCGGGATTCTGTGTCGCGAGCCCGGTGGCCAGCGCGGCCTCGGCCGCGTTGTCGCTGTGCGTGCCCTGCACGATCGCGGACTGGAAGGCCGGATCGGTTGCCGCGGAACGCAGTTCGGTGCTGATGTTCGGACCGACCTGGGCGAACATGATCGACAGGAACACCGCGACGCCCAGGGTGCCGCCGATCTGCCGGAAGAACGTCGCCGCGGCCGTGGACACGCCCATGTCCTTGGGCGGCAGCGCGTTCTGGATGGCCAGGGTCAGCGGCTGCATGAGGTTGCCCAGGCCCAGGCCGACGATCAGCATGAACGCCATGGTCACGCCCAGGGCGGTGTCGGCGGTGACGAAGTGCAGCAGGAACAGGCCCAGCACCAGCAAGCCCGCGCCCAGCGGCGGGAACACCCGGTAGCGCCCGGTCCGGGAGATGGTCTGACCGGCCACGATCGAGGCCACCATCATGCCGACCACCAACGGCAGCATCTGCATACCCGCCAGCGTCGGGCTGGATCCGCGCACCACCTGCAGGTACTGCGGGATCATGGTCATGCCGCCGAACATGGCCGCGCCCACCACGATCGAGATGCCGACGCCGATGGCGAAGGTCGAGTTCTTGAACATGCGCAGCGGAATCAGCGCGGCGTCACCGAGTTTGGCCTCGACCGCGATGAACCCGAGCAGGCCGAACACGCCCAGCGCGTAGCAGATGATCGAATTCGTACTGCTCCAACCCCATTCGCGACCCTGCTCGGCCACCACCAGCAGCGGCACCAGGCCGATGGCCATGGTCAGCACGCCGAACCAGTCGACCGCGACCTTGGGCCGGGGCACCTTCGGCAGGTTGAGCACCTTGGCGACCACCGCCAGCGCGATGATGCCGAGCGGCACGTTCACCAGGAACACCCAGCGCCAGCCGGAGATGCCGAGGATCTCGCTCTGCCCGGCCAGCACGCCGCCCAGCACCGGTCCGGCCACGCTGGAGGTGCCGAAGACCGCCAGGAAGTAGCCCTGGTAGCGGGCGCGCTCGCGCGGGCCGACCATATCGCCGAGGATCGTCAGCGCCAGCGACATCAGACCGCCCGCGCCCAGTCCCTGGAACGCGCGGAAGGCGGCCAGTTCGTACATGGACTGGGAGAACGTGCACAGCAGCGACCCGAGCACGAAGATGATGATGGCCGCCAGGTAGAACGGCTTGCGGCCGTACATGTCCGAGAGCTTGCCGTACAGCGGGGTGGAGAGGGTCGCGGTGATCAGGTACGCCGTGGTGACCCACGCCTGCATCGAATAACCCTGCAGGTCATCGGCAATGGTGCGGATGGAGGTCGACACGATCGTCTGGTCGAGCGCGCCCAGCAGCATGCCCAGCAGCAGGCCGCTGAGCACGACCATGATCTGCTTGTGCGTGAACCCGGCCGGTGATGCTTCGTTCTGCGTTGTTGTCGTCACGAATTGCTCTCTGCGGAATCGGTTTTCGGGTGAAGTGTGGGGTCGGCCTTCGGGTAGAGGGCGGCCAGGATGGCGGAGCGGCTGAGCTCGTAGTCGTCGACGAAACGGCTCAGCAGGGTGGCGAAGCTCGTGCGCTCGTCCGGGGTCCAGTCGCTCATGATGAGCTGCAGGGACTCGTTGCGCCGGGTGCGGATCTCCGCGGCGACCGCGCGCCCGGTCTCGGTGACGGCCAGGACGCTCACGCGCCCGTCCGTGTTGTCCGCGCGCCGCTCCAGGAAGCCGCGCTTGACCAGGTTGGCCGCCTGCCTGCTGATGGTGGAGGCGTCGGAGAACAGGGCTTCGGCCAGCGCGCCCGAGCGCATGGGCCCGTGGTGGATCAGCTGGAACAGGATGGCGAACGCGGCCGGTTCGACCTCGCCGTTGGTGGCGGCGGCGATCTGCGCGTTGGTGCGATCACGTAGCCGGCCGAGGCGAATGATCTGGTGCGCGACGGTGTCGGCCAGGTCGTCGGTGACGACGCAGCCGGTGGTCGCGGGGTCGGCGGCCATGCCACCTCCTTGTATCCGGAAACTTCTTGCATGGATCAACTAGTTGCAAGATGCAAGTATGTGCAGATAGTTGTCTAAAGGCAAGTTTCTTTCCGGATATTCCCCGGCACGTGGCCGGACTCACTCGCTCGCCGCGGCATCACCGCAGCTCAGGGGGTTACCCCCGAATTTCAGCGCACCGCAATGTCCGCGGTCACCGCGCCGGTGAGCGTCACCAGATCGGCGGGCGCGACCTCGATCTCCAGCCCGCGCTTGCCCGCGCTGCACAGCACCCGGTCGAAGCCCAGCGCCGATTCGTCGATCACCGTCGGCAGCCGCTTCTTCTGCCCGAGCGGTGAAATACCGCCCAGCACATAGCCGGTCGTGCGTTCGGCACGGGTCTTGTCGGCCATGACCGCCTTGCCGCCGCCGAGCGCCGCCGCCGCGGCCTTGAGCGAGAGCGAGGTCGGCACCGGCAGCACCGCCACCGCCAGCCCGCCGGCCCCGAGATCGATCACCAGGGTCTTGAAGATCTGCCCGGGTACCAGCCCGAGCTGCTCGGCGAGCGCGTCGACGGCCTCGGCGCCGTAGGAGTCGCTGCGCGGATCGTGGGTGTACGCGTGCACCCGATGCTCGGCGCGGGCCTGCACCAGCACCTTGATCGCGGGGGTCGAAGCAGCTGCCATGCGCTCACCCTAGACAGCCCCCACCTCGGCCCGATAGCGGATTTCATTACCCCGGGAACATGCCGGCCGCCGACCCTGTTGCACGCCATACGCGTATCGCGGAGAGATCATCCGCACGGCGCACGCATCGGTCAGCCCCGGTCCGCGCCGCCATCGTTCACTTAGGAGGAGTCGGTGACCGTCTTGGTCGAAGACCCGGTGCGGATCGAACTGTTCGACATCCTCACCGACGTCGCGCCCCCCGCCGGGTTCCCGGCCCGTATCCCGCTCGCGGTAGATTCAACTGCTACGGCGATCGAAGGGAATAGCGTGAGCGACGACGACATGGTGGTCGATCGCCTGCCCGATGACGACTCGGAATCAGCCGAGACCGTCGACGGGGGCGGGGACCTAGCGGTCGAGAACGACGACGCGGCCGCCGGCGAGGCCGATGAGACCGGTGCGCGCAGCAGCGAGAGCGCCGAGGAACTGGGGCGGCGTTTCGAACGCGACGCGCTGCCGATGCTGGATCAGCTGTACGGCGCCGCGCTGCGCATGACGCGCAACCCGGCCGATGCCGAGGATCTGGTGCAGGAGACCTTCGCGAAGGCGTACCAGGGCTTCCGCTCCTTCCGCGAGGGCACCAACCTGCGCGCCTGGCTGTACCGCATCCTGACGAACACCTACATCAACTCGTACCGGAAGAAGCAGCGCCAGCCCGCGCAGTATCCGACCGACGAGATCACCGACTGGCAGCTCGCCGCCACCGCCGAACACACCTCCCAGGGGTTGCGCTCGGCCGAGATGGAGGCCCTGGAGGCGCTGCCCGACGACGACATCAAGCGCGCCCTGCAGGAGCTGCCCGAGGAATTCCGGATGGCGGTGTACTACGCCGACGTGGAGGGCTTCCCCTACAAGGAAATCGCCGACATCATGGGAACCCCGATCGGAACCGTCATGTCCCGCCTGCACCGCGGCCGCAAGCAGCTCAAGGGGCTGCTCGCCGACGTGGCCCGCGAGCGCGGCTTCAATCGTTCGGGCAATGGCACGCGTCAGGAGGTAAACCAGTGAGCGACGACATGGACATGGACTGCACGTCGGTCCTCGCCGATGTCTGGCTGCTGCTGGACAACGAGTGTGACGAGACGGCGAAAGCCCGTCTGCAGGAACACATCAACCGCTGCTCGCCGTGCATCGAGGCGTACGGGCTGGAAGAGAAGCTCAAGTCGCTGCTGAACCGCAAGTGCGGCGGCGAGCGCGCCCCCGAGTCCCTGCGCGCGCGCCTGACGATGGAGATCCGGACGACCTTCACGCAGGTCGAGACCAAGATCGAACCCGGCGCCTGACGACCCCCGGGAAAAGCATGAGCGGCACCCTTCCTCGGAAGTCGTGCCGCTCAGTGCATTTGGAGCTATAACACCAGCTCAGGCGTTCGGCCGCTTGCCGTGGTTGGCTGCGTTCTTCTTCCGGCCGCGCTTCTTACGTCCACGCTTACCCATAGGTATTCTCCCTTCTGTTCGGCTCATTCTTTCATGTGTGGTTGGGTGTACCTTCAGCGGATACAGGTCCACGGAAACGAAGAGGTGTCATGGCCGAGGAAGTGCTCGCGGAGATGGTGTCGACCGTCTACCAGATCGTCGCCGCGGTGGGCGATCAGGTGAGCGAAGGTGACACCCTGGTCATCCTGGAGTCGATGAAGATGGAGATTCCGGTGGTGGCCGAGTCCGACGGGACGGTGACCTCGATCAACGTGAAGCCCGGCGACGTGATCCAGAAGGACGACCTGATCGCCGTCATCAGCTAAGTTTTCTGCCCCCGCTCCGGCCGGTTCGGGCCTCGTCGCTCGCCTCCGCTGGGGCACGGTTCCCGGCGTCGTCATGCGAGGATTGCTCTGTTGTGGGAGCAGAGGAGCGTGGGTGGAATGTCGACACTGAGCGATCTACTGGCCGAGCACACCGATCTACCGGGTGCGGCCGTCGATCATCTGCAGCGGGTGGTGGGGGACTGGCAGTTGCTGGCCGACCTGTCCTTCGCGGACCTGCACCTGTGGGTCGGGACCGGCCCGATCACCGACGGCGCGGACGTGGTGTGCGTCGCCCAGTGCCGCCCGACCACCGCGCCCACCGTGCACCCGGAGGACCTGGTCGGATCGCTGGCCAGTAAAGAGGCCTTCGCACAGATTTTCCAGGCGCTGCTCACCGGTGAGATCGATCGCGTCGACTCCGATGGGGAGGTCGCCGGGGTCTACCACCCGCACCCGGTGGCCGCGATCCGCGAGGCCATCCCGGTTCGCGTCGGCGACGACGTGATAGCGATTCTCGGCCGCGACACCGACGTGCAACGCCGAAAGATGCGCTCCAGCTTGGAGATCGCGTACATGTCCTGCGCCGACGACCTGTGCCAGATGGTCGCCGACGGTACCTTCCCCGCGCTCGAGGATCGCACCGGTTCGCACTCGAGCCCGCGCGCGGGCGACGGTTTCATCCGGCTCGACACCGACGGCATCGTGGATTACGCCAGCCCCAACGCGCTTTCGGCCTACCACCGCATGGGTTTGCAGAACGATCTGGTCGGCCAGGACCTGGCGCTGACCACCCGCTCGCTCATCACCGACCCCTTCGACGCGCAGGAGGTGGTCGGCGACATCCAGGCCGCGCTCGCCGGAAAGGCCGGGCGCAGAATGGAAGTCGAGGCGCGCGGGGCCACGGTCCTGCTGCGCACGCTGGTGCTGCGCCCGCACGGTGAACTCGCCGGCGCGGCCGTGCTGGTCCGCGATGTCACCGAGGTCAAGCGCCGCGACCGCGCGCTGCTGTCCAAGGACGCGACGATTCGTGAGATCCACCATCGGGTGAAGAACAACCTGCAGACCGTGGCCGCGCTGCTGCGCCTGCAGGCCCGCCGCACCGAGAACGAGGAGGCGCGCCTGGCGCTGACCGAGTCGGTGCGCCGGGTGACCTCCATCGCCTCGGTACACGAAATGTTGTCGATGTCGGTTGACGAGGAAGTCGATCTCGACGAGGTGGTGGACCGCCTGCTGCCGATAATGGCCGACGTGGCGACCGTGCACACCGCGCGGATCAAGGTCCGGCGCGCCGGCTCGCTGGGCGTGTTCTCCGCGGAACGGGCGACGCCGCTGGTCATGGTGCTCACCGAGCTGGTGCAGAACGCGATCGAGCACGCCTTCGATTCGGGCGAGAACGGTACCGTCACCATCCGTTCCGAGCGTTCGGCGCGCTGGCTGGACGTCATCATCAGCGACGACGGCCGGGGGCTGCCGGACGGGTTCAGCCTGGAGGCTTCGGACCGGCTGGGCCTGCAAATCGTCCGCACTCTGGTCACGGCCGAACTCGGCGGTTCGATCGGCCTGCACCCCGGCGCGGACATCGGCACCGACGCTGTCCTGCGGGTACCGCTCGGGCGGCGTTCGGCGCGCTGAACAACGCGAAACGGACGCCGACAAAACCGAACAGGCGCACCATTCCTGAGATAAACCTGTGAGGGTCTCGCCACATTCGAGGCGGGACCCTCCCGCCATTCTTGGATAAGGGCGATTCCAATGAGCGGGAATTGTTCTTGTGTACAACAATCGCGGGCGCTCGTGTTTGCGGCCCGATCGTTATCGGGGGTGTGAACCCGGTCCTTACACACTGAAGCCCGGCACCTGTGGTGGTGCCGGGCCGAATTGCGTCTTGGCCGTTGGGCTGGGCCAAAACGCCAGGTTGTCGTCGTGCCGGTCGAGTACCGGCTAGACGACGCTGCGGGTGCGGGTGCGCGCGTTGCGACGCTTGAGAGCGCGACGCTCGTCCTCGCTCATCCCACCCCATACACCGGCGTCCTGCCCGGACTTCAGGGCCCAGGACAGGCAATCGGCGGTGACAGGGCAGCGAGCGCAGACCAGCTTGGCATCGGCAATCTGCGCGAGCGCAGGACCACTGTTACCCACCGGGAAAAACAGTTCGGGATCCTCGTCGCGACAGATGGCCTTGTGGCGCCAGTCCATTCCTCTGCTCCTTTGCTAGGGCATGCACATGGCTCTGCCCCTCGGGGTTTGTGGTCCGTTCACTTGTGCGACTCGAATGTTTCCGCACGGTTGCTTGTGAATGCTTTCACGAACACCGTAGATGTCAATAGATACTTGGTGCACCGTGGGGAAGCTCACGCTGTAAGGCCCCTACAAGACGGGCCTGCCGGATCATTTGTACTCGGTCTAGCGGGTTTTCGCAGCACAACCGCAAGGTTTCTCAGGTGAGTCCAGCCGACTACGGCTTCGGCGCGACCACATCGAGGATATCCGGGACGGCTGTGAAATTCACCATGTTGCGCCGACCAATGAAGTCGCCATCGATTTGCAACCCGATGGGTTCGTCGACCTCGACGCGCACGCTCGGCACGTCGTCCGCCCGGAACAAATTGTGTCCCTTGGGATTTCCATTGCTCGCCAGCAACTCTCTGGCGATCAACAGTGTAGGCAAGACTCCCATGGTTCGCATGGCAAACACTCCGAGACCCGACTCGAAGGAGGTGCCCGGGTTCGTCACCACGGGCGTGCTGTCGAGGTAGGTCCAGGGACTGGTGTTGGTCACGAACGCGTAGTGCACCTTCGTGACCGGTTCGTGACCTGGAATCACCAGGCGCACTCGGGGTTCGCGGCGCTGGGCGCGGAAGAACTGGTTGACGGTGGTGCGCAGGTAGCGGGCCGGGGTGGCGGCTTTGCCGTTGGCGCGCTTGGCATCGATGGCCTCGCACACGTCCGCGTCCAGGCCGACGCCCGCGCTGAAGGTGAACCAGCGATCGTCGGCGACGCCGAGGCCGATGCGGCGGTCGGTGTCCAGCGCGAGCAGATCGATGAGCTGGTTGGTGGCGGTCACCGGATCGGGCTCGATCCCGAGCGAGCGCGCGAACACGTTGGCCGAACCGCCGGGGATCACGCCCAGGCGCGGCAACCACTCGCGCGGGGTGCTGCCGGGCAGCGGGAGAAAGCCGTTGATGGTCTCGTTCACCGTGCCGTCGCCGCCGTGCACGACGATCAGGTCCATGCGGTTGTCGGCCGCCCAGCGCGCGAGTTCGGCGGCGTGACCACGGTGTTCGGTGTGTGCGACGGTGAGCTGGGTGCGAGATTCCAACGCGTGTGCGAGCAGATCGCGAGTTGCCGGGGTGGTCGAGGTGGCATTGGGATTCACGATCAGCAGCGTCCGCACGGCGTCCATCTTGCCCGTTGCCCCGCTCGGCCCGACCCGCAACCCGGCATTCGCGGGCGCCACTCCTTGTTCGGGGCCCGCCCGGTTCCGGATGGGACCGGTGGGCGAGTGCGGCGCGGGGTCGCACCGGTGGTGAGCGGGCCGGTCGTGGCGGAGGCGACCGAGCGCAGCACTACGCACGGTCGTAGTCTTGGGGCGTGGCTGAGGAGAACGGTGTGGACGCGGACGTTTCGGTCGTCCCCGGGACGGTGCGGGCGGCCGGTGCGCTGGCGTCGGTGCAGGGCGCGCTGGGGGTGATCGTGGCGCTGGTGCTGGTCCTGCGCGCGGCGACCGGCGCGGATCAGCACGTCGTGAACGGGTACGCGACCGCCGCGTGGCTGTTCGTGCTGGCGGGCGCGGTCCTGGCCGCGGGCCTGGGCCTGCTGCGTGGAAAGCGCTGGGGGCGGTCGATCGCCGTCATCGCGCAGCTACTGCTGCTGCCGCCCGCCTGGTACATGCTGACCTCGCATCAGCCGGGGTACGGCATCCCGCTGGGCATCTCCGCGATCGTGGGCCTGGGGCTCCTGATGGCGCCGGCCTCGAGCCGGTGGATGGCCGCCGGCTACGACATCGAGGACTAGGCGCCGGGGCGATGCGGTGGTTGCCGATCGGTAACCACCGCCGGCGGGGTCGTAAACCCCGCTGAATACGCCGGAGGGCGATTTTGGTCGTCCGTCCATGTAGTTGCGGCAGGTACGCCGGTTTCGGCCCGCTGTAGCGATCTCCCGGCAATCTCGAGGCGGCCGATCCGGCCCGGTTCCCCCGCTTGACCTTGATCCGATCGTGTGCGTCGAATCCGGAACCGGACCGCGATCGGGTCAGTGCGCCGCGTGCTCGGCCAGGCGCGCCAGGGCCGGGCCCGCGAGCCGGTACCCCTGCCACTCGCTCTGCAGATCCGCACCGATCGACTCGTAGAAGTCGATGGACGGCTTGTTCCACTCCAGCACCGACCACGCCACCCGGCTGTAGCCCCGATCCACCGCCTCGCGCGCGAGCGCGGCCAGCAGGTCGCGGCCCAGGCCCAGGCCCCGGGTCTCCGGTTTGACGTAGAGATCCTCCAGGTAGATCCCGTGCACGCCGTCCCAGGTGGAGAAGTTCAGGAACCAGATCGCGCACCCGACCACCCCGGTCTCGCCCGGCCCCTCGGCGACGTGGGCGAACACGGCGGGGGAGGGGCCGAACAGCGCGGTCTCGAGCTGCTCCTCGGTGAGCGTGCACTCCGGGCGCGCCTTCTCGTACTCGGCCAGGTCGTAGACGAGTCCCACCAGAGCCGGAATATCGGCGGGTGTGGCACGGCGGATCACGGCGGCCCCTTTCAGCGGTAGGGAGTCAGGTTGTGCGCGAGGATCGTTCGCGCGTGGTAGTCGTGCCCGAGCACGGTGATCGCGGCGGTGGACAGGAAGAATCTGCGGCCTTCGATCACCCCGAACTCCGCCCAGCGGGCGATCAGCACGCGGGAGAAGTGGCCGTGCCCGACCAGCACGACGTCGCGCCGGGTCAGTTCCGGCAGCACCGAGTCCAGGACGCGGTCCGCGCGCCGGCCGACCTGTTCGGCGGTCTCGCCCTCGGGCACGGCGGCGGTCCACACGGTCCAGTCCGGCACGGTGCGCTGGATCTCCACCGTGGTCAGGCCCTCGTAGGCGCCGTAATCCCACTCGGCCAGGTCGTCGTCGATGCGCACGTCGGTGAGGCCGGCCAATTCGGCTGTGCGCGTGGCCCGTTGGCGCGGGCTGCTCAGCACCAGGGGATCGCGCAGGCGCAGGTCCTCGAGGAGCTTGCCCGCCGCCAGCGCCTGTTCCTCGCCCGTGGGCGTCAGCGGAATATCGGTGCGACCGGTGTGGCGGCGCGCGGCCGACCACTCCGTTTCGCCGTGACGCAGCAGTACCAATCGATAATCGTGCGCTGACATGAACTCGATCATGCCGGATGGCGCCCGCCCGCTCGCTTAGCCGGGAGGCGGGTGTTCGCCACACCGCCGGGGCCCGGGCGTGCGCGCCCGGGCGGGATCAGCTCGCGGCCAGGGCGACGAGGGTGTCGCCGCGGCGTTCCAGCACGGTCGGGCCGATCGCCATCAGCGAAATCGGCTCGTCGTGGTAATCGCTGCGCTGCACCGAGATTCGCTGCGTCTGCGCGCCGGTGACGGGATCGAGGGCGGCGAGGCCGTCGCGGACCGGGACCAGCAGCTTGCCCGAGAGCAGGGTGGGGGTGCCCAGGACCTGGGTGATGCCCCAGAGCGGTTCCAGCGTCGAGCCGTTGAGGGCGACGAGGTTCTCCCCGGTGAACAGGAAGTAGTTGGCGCCCACCCGCGAGACGAAGGCGTCCGCGCCGAGCGGAGCCGAAAGCTGATGGGTGGCAACGAGATTGCCCGACACATCGTAGATCGCCAATTGCGGTGCGGTGGACTCGGTTCCGGGCAGGTATACCGCGACCCGGCTGTCGGACACCGCGATCACGCGCGCGCCGCCGACCGCGGCGCCGGGCTCGGTGAGAATGTGTGAGCTGTGTTCCTCGGGGGTGGTGCTGTCCTTGGGCGCGGGATTGAGGACGGTGAGCCGGTCCGAGGTCTCCCGGGGGCAGCGTTCCAGGACCGCGAGGCGGCTCGATCCCGAGGCCGCGGACAGCAGCGCGCAGCCCTGGCGGGGCTGGGTGCGCGGGTTCACGGGCGCGTCCACGTAGCCGTATTCCAGGGTGCGCACCAGGTCCGAACGCCACATCTCCAGCCGGTTCGCGCCCAGCGCCAGGGTGTGGGTGCCGTCGACGGACAGTTGCACCTCGTCGTCCATGTAGCTGGAACGCGCGCTCAGTCGCGCGCCGGTCTCGGCGTTGAGCAGCGTGGTCTCCGAACATCCGCGATCGTCGCGGTAGGTGGCGATCACGGTCCCGAACTGGGATTCGACCGCGCACAACGGGATATCGCGCTGGTACTTCCAGACCTGTTCGCCCGTAGCGGGATTGCGCCCGAGCACGGTGTCGCCCGCGGCGGTCACCGCCACCCCGCCGACGGCGATGGCCCGCTCGGCCGCGCCGTCCGCGGCCTGCCACGCCTCGCGCATGGCGCCGGGGAGTTTCTCCGGGGTGGGCGGCGGGGACAGGGTCTGGTCGGCCACCACCGATTCGGTGGCGCGGGCGTCGCTGTTCCACCACACGACACCCGCCGCGAGCGCCACCACGGCCGCGATCGCCACGGCGGTCAGGATATCGGCGCGCGTTCGCCGCTCGGGTGCGAGCACGACAGCGAGACTATCCGATCCGCGGGGCGGCATCGATCGCGTGCCGGGTCGTGCCCCGGCGCGGGTCCGGGTGGACCGGGCGGGCGGGCTCAGTCCGGGGGAGCGGCGGGGTGGACGAGACCGTGGCGGTGCGCGTACACGACCGCGTGGATGCGGTCCCGGACTCCCAGTTTGGCCAGGATGCGCGAGACGTGGGTCTTGACGGTCTCCTCGCCGACGCCCAGGTCCGTCGCGATCTCGGCGTTGCTGCGCGCGTCCGCCAGCAGGAACAGCACCTCGCGCTCGCGGGCGGTGAGATTCGCCAGTTCGGGCGGCAGCGCCGGCGGCGCCAGGCCCTGGACCAGGCGGGCGGCCAGCCGCCGGGTCATGGACGGATCGATGACGGCGTCGCCGCGCATCGCGACGCGGATCGCCGCGACCAGCTCTTCGGGCGCAAGGCTTTTCAGCAGGAAGCCGCTGGCCCCGGCGGTCAGGGCGCGGTGCAGGCCGTCCTCGCTGTCGTAGGTCGTGAGCACGAGCACCCGGGTGCCGCCGGCGGCCACGATGGCCTCGGTGGCGGCGAGCCCGTCGAGTTTGGGCATCCGCACGTCGAGGATGGCCACGTCCGGGCGCAGGCGGGCGGCGGCCTCGATGGCGGCGCGGCCGTCGCCGACCTCGGCCACGCATTCGAGGTCGGGGTGGGCGTCGACCACCGCGCGCAGGCCGGAGCGGAACATGGTGTGATCGTCGGCGATCAGGACGCGGATGTTCATGCCGCGCCGATCGGGACCGAGACCAGGATCTCCCAGTTCGCGCCGGTGTCGTCCACGCCGGAACGGACTGTGCCGCCGAACAATTCGACCCGGCGGCGGATGCCGTCGAGACCGCGCCGGGGGTGCTCTCGCGGGGTTGTCTCGGTGTGTGCGGCGACGGGATTGGCTTCGCGCAGCTCGACGCGGGTGGGGTGGTAGCGGATCTCCAGATCCACCGGATCCCGGCCGTGCCGCAGCGCGTTGGTGAGCATCTCCTGGACCACGCGATAGAGCATGACGTCCAGTGACTGCGGCAGCACCGGCGGCTCGCCGGTGATGTCCAGTCGCACGATCGAACCCGTCGCCCGGACGCGCTCCAGCAGCTCGCCGATATCGACCAGGCCGGGGCGGCGCTGCCCGTCGTCGCGGCCGTGCAGCAGGTCCAGTTGCCGCCGCAGATCGACCATCGCCGCGCGCGAGCTGGTCTCCACCGCGGACAGCGATCCCGCCGCGGCGGTGTCGTCGGTGTGGGACAGGGCTATTCGCGCGGCTCCGGCGTGCATGCCGATGGCGCTCACGTGATGGGTGATCACGTCGTGCAGGTCGCGGGCGATGGCGGCGCGCTCGTCCACCAGGGCGCGATCGAGGGCGGCCAGCTGGTCTGCCTGCCGGAGTCGTTCGCGCTGTTCGAGTTCGGCGATGTACGCGCCGCGCGCGGTGGTGTAGCGGCCGACCAGCCACGGCACCACGCCGCCCGCCGCCGCCAGCGGGAACAGGCGCCAGTCGCGCGCGAGGATTCCGCCCGCCAGCAGGTTCGCCACGGCTCCGCCGACGGCGAGCAGGGCCACCGTGCCGATCGAGGTGAACCCGCCGAGCCAGGCGCCGGCGCGATAGCCCGCGACCAGGAAGCCCACGTCGGGCACGCGGGCGGGGATGGCGTAGTGATCGGCGAAGACCGCCGTCGCGACCTGGATCGCGGCCTGTGCGGCGGCCACCGTGACCACGGCGCGGGCGGCGGGTGCGGCGGCCAGTGCCAGGTCCGCGGCGATCACCGCGGCGGCCAGCGGCCAGGCGATCGCGGGCGCGGCGCCGAACGCCCCGCTCAACGCGAGTTGCGCGGTGTCGACCACCGCCGCCACCAGTGCCACCACCAGCGACTGCCGGGTCAGTGACCTGGTCACATCCACGTCGGTATCACCCTCGTCCGTCTCGCCGGTCACCTCGTGCGGACGCTACTCCCGGCCGGGCCGGTCCCCCGCGCGGGGGATGCGCGATCCCCCGCGGGCGCGACGATTCGGGGCGTCGTGATCGGTAGCGTCGAGTGTGCCGCCGCCGGCGGGAGTTCTCGATCGGAGCCAGCATGGACAAAGACACCTTCATCTACGCGCTGCCCGCGTTCGCGGTGCTCATGCTGATCGAGTGGATCGCCGATCGCCGTGATCCCGATCGGCCGGCCAACGGCATCTCCGGGCGCGACACCGCGTCCAACATCGTGACCTTCGCACTCAGTCGCGTGTCCAAACCCGTTCTGGCGCAGCTGCTTCCGTTCTCGGCGGTGGTGGTGGCCGCCGCGCTCACGCCGTGGAGCCTGGCGGCGGGGACCTGGTGGGTCTGGCTGCTCGGGCTGGTGGTCACCGATTTCTGCTACTACTGGGCCCATCGCGCCGATCATCGGATCCGGCTGCTGTGGACCTCGCACAGCGTGCATCACTCGAGCCGGTTCTTCAATTTCTCGACCGCCATCCGGTTGCCGTGGGCGCATCCGGTCGCCCAGCAGCTGCGCGGCCTGGCCTGGGTGCCCGCGGCCCTGATCGGCCTGCCGGTGTGGATGATCTTCGCCCTGCAGAGCATCGGCCTGCTCTACCAGTTCCCGATCCACACCCAACGGGTCCGGACCCTGCCCCGCCCCCTGGAGTTCGTGTTCAACACCCCCGCCCACCATCGCGTCCACCACGGCTCCAACCAGCCCTACCTGGACAAGAACTACGGCGGCGTCTTCATAGTCTGGGATCGCCTGTTCGGCACCTTCGCCGCCGAGACCGAGCCGATCCGCTACGGCCTGACGAAGGACATCAACACCGACAACCCCCTGAAGGTGAACTACACCGAGCTCCTGGACCTGGTCCACGACGTCCGCACCGCCCGTACCTGGCGGGCCCGCCTGACCTACGTCTTCGGCCCACCCGGCTGGACCGAAACCCCCACCCCCACCCCCCTTCCGGCACCGTCCCCCGAACTCGCGCGCACCACCGCCCCCGTCTGATCCGCGTGCTCCGCCCGCGGCTCCCGAACCCGGGAGCGGGTGGTGTCACTACCCGAGTGTCGGCGGCGTGGTGGTCGACAGTGTGCGGCGGTAGACGAGGGAGTCGCGCCGACTGAACCCCGCCCGCTGGTAGAGCCGGTTCGCGGACTCGCGCGAGGGCCTGGACGTGAGGTCGACCGTGCGGGCTCCGGCCGCACGGGCGAGTTCGACCGCCGCGCTGGTGAGCTCGAACGCGACTCCCTTCCCACGAGCCGTTTCGGAGACGACGACATCCTCGATGCGAGCGCGCATCCCGGTCGGGATCGCGTAGATGACCAGGGTGAGCATGCCGACGACGTGCTCGTCGGTCGCGAGGAGCAGCGTCGTGGATTCGGCCGAGATGAGCGCGGCGAGCCCGTCGACGGTGACCGGCGCGGCGGCCGAAGAGAGCTGCCGGACAAGCCCGTCCACCTCGGCCGCGAGCTCGGCCGTGGCGTGCACCGCCGCGGAGATCCGCAAGTCACCCATGCTCCCAACCTGGTCGTCCGGTGCAGACGGACAAGCGCCCGTATCCCTGGCATCCGCCGAAAGTCACGGTGCTTCAGACGAGTTCGGCGACATCCGGTTGAGCGTGGTCAGGTCGAGGGCCGGCGTCTGTGAGCGCTGGCCGAGCAGCAGCGCGGAGATGTGTTGCCCCGGCGGGTGTGCTCGAGGTGCGGCGTACTCGCGACCCCGCAGGGTCAACCGCAATTCGCACTTTCGCCGCCTTGTGGGTTCGGCGGTCTTCTTTCCAGGGGCGGCTTGGCGGGCTTCGGGGGCTTGGCCGCTTGCTCGATGCGGGTGGCCTCGGCTGGTTCGGCACCGTGCGACAGCCACGGACCGCATCGGAAGTTGTTCGGGGTGGCGTAGATACGCGTTCGGCCGGGCTGTGGGGACAGCCCGGCCGAACGGTTCAGGGGTTGTGCGGTCAGGCTACTTCGGCGGCGGCCTTGCGGGTGCGGCCCTTGGCAGGGGCGGGGGCCTCGGCCTTCTTGGCGGTCTTCTTCGCCTTCGGCGGTTCGGGCGCCTCGGCGGCCTTCTTGCCCCGGGTGGCCTTGGCCGGCTCGGCGGCGGCCTTCTTGGCCTTCGCCTTGACGGGCTCGGCTGCCTCGGCGGCCGGGGCCTTCTTGGCGCGCGTCGCCTTGGCCGGGGTTTCGGCGACCTTGGACTTGGTCGCACGAGTCGCCTTGGCGGGGGGCTCGACGACCTCGGCGGTCTTCTTCGCCCTGGTCGCCTTGGCCGGCTCGGCGGCCGGGGCCTTCTTCGCCCGCGTTGCCTTGACCGGGATTTCGGCTACCGGCTCGGTGCTCTTCGCGGCGCGAGTGCGCTTGGCGGCCGGTTCCGCGACCTCGGCGGACTTCTTGGCACGGGTGGTCTTGGCCGGGGCCTCGACCGCCGGGGCCGTGGCCTTGGTTGCGCGGGTCGCCTTGGCGGGAGCGGCGGCCTTAGTGGACCGTGCTGCCTTGGCGGGCGCGGACACCGCGGGCTCGGCGGCGGCAGCCGCCTTGCGAGCGCGAGTCGCCTTCACCGGTGCCGTTACCTCGGCGGTGGTGGCCGCCTCGGTCGTGCGCGCGGACTTGGTGGCCCGAGTCGCCTTGGCGGGCACGGGGGTTTCGGTTGCCGCGGGCTCGACAGCAGTGGTAGCTGCCTTGCGGGTGCGGGTCGCCTTCACCGGTGCCGTCACCTCGGCGGCCGTGGCCGTCGTGGATGTGGCCTCGGCGGGTGCGGCGGCGCGCTTGGTGCGCGTGGCCTTCGCCGGGGCAGCCTCCGCTACTGCCGGAGCAGCCTTGGTGGCGACGGCCGCTTTCGCGGGCGCCGCTGCGGCTTTCGTTGCCCGCGTGGCCTTGGCCGCGGTGGGTTCCACCGACGGTGTTTCCGAGACCACCGGGGCAGCCTTGGCGGTCCTGCCTCGGGCTGCGGTGGCGGTCTTTGCGGCCGATGTGGTCTCGACCGGAGCCGCGACGGTCTCCGCCGACGCCTCGGCGGCGGGAGCCGCCTTGCGCGCACGGGTCGCCTTGGCGGCCGCGGCGGTGGCCTTCGTTGCCCGAGTGGCCTTGGCCGGGGTGGTTTCCGCCGGGGCTACCTCGGACGTGCTCGTGGTCGCCTTCGCCGCGCGCTTGCGGGCCGGAGCCTTGGCCTCGGTGACTTCCGCGGTGGCGGAAGCGGTTTCGGCCGCAGCGGCCGGAGCCGCGGCTGCCTTGACCGCCTTGCGGCGCGTGGTGGCCGGAGCCTCGGGGGACGCAGCCGGTGCCGACACCTCGGCGGCCGGAGCCGACTCCGCGTTCGCGGCCGGAGCCGCTTCCACGGTGGCGGCAGCCGGAGCGGTGCTCGCCGGTGCGGTGGCGGTCTCGACCACGACGATCGAGCCTTCGGTCGCGCTGCCCGCGGCCTTGGTGGCTCGTCTGCGGCCGGTGGCCCGGACGGGAGCGGCCGGGGCGGGCGCGGATTCGACCGGTGCGGCGACTGCCGTCTCCACCACTACCTCGCCCGGAGCCTGGGCCGGGCGGCTGGCGCGCCGGCGGCCGGTGGCCTTGGCGGGAGCCTCGGTGGCCGGGGCGGTCGCCGTGGGCGAGGTGATGGCCTGTGCGGCACCATCATTCACGATCGCGGCGGTTGCCGTGGCGGTCGTGGACGAGGTGTCCGCGACGTTGCCGGCGGTCGACTCGGAGGCGGCGCTCACGGCGTCCGTGGTCGCCGACTTCGTGGAGTCGCCCGAGCGGCGGCCGCGGGTGCGGGTGCGAGCGGTGCCCTTCCCGGACGTCGCGACGGTGTCATCGCCGGTGGCCGACGACTCGGACACACCGAGACCGGTTGCGCCCGCGGTGCTTTCGGCCGCGGGGGCCGAGGCGGTGGGCGCCGCCGAGAACTCGACGGCCGGAATCGCGGTGGTGAAGCCGTTGACGGCCGTGCCGTTGCCGTTCGCGGCAGCACTGCCGTTCGTGGCGCCGTTGCCGTTGCCGTTGGTGGCGACAGCGTCGAAACCATGTGCGGCGGAACCGTTGTCACCGGAGCCAGTGGCGACATCGGACCCGTTCGCGCCGCCGCGACCACGGCGGTTGCGGGTACGGCGGGGGGATTCACCTGTGCCGTCGGTGTCCGAGGTGGTCTCGAAGACGCGCGCCGCCGGGGCGACGACCGCGCCGCTGCTCGTGGCGTCGGTGGACTCGGACACGCGTGCCGCCGGGGCAACCGCATCGCCGCTCGCGGCGTCGACGGTCTCGACCGTCACGTCCCCGGCCGACGCTGCCGAACCCTCGGCCCCGCCGTTGCCGCCCCGGTTGCGCCGGTTGCGGTTCCGGCGCCGGTTGCGGCCCTCACGGACCGGTTCGGTGCGCCCGGACTCGTCGCGCCCGGCCTCGCCCTGCGCGGCGGTCTCGCCCTCGGCCGAATCCAGTGCGACGGCCTCGCCGACCCACCCTTCGGAAGCGCTCTCGGTCACCGAAGTCGTTGCGGCGGAACCGTTATCGGATCCACCCCGACCCCGGCGGCGACGGCGGCGACGGCCCGGCTTGTCCGAACCTTCCTCGGACACCGCCGAGTTACCTTCCGGCGCAGCCGATTCCGGAGCGATCTTGATGTCGGTTGCGGCGACCTCGGTCGCCGCGCTGGCCTGCCCGCCGCGCGTGCGCTTGCGATTACGGCTACGCGGGGAACGGCTTTCGCGTTCCACCACGACCGCGTCGTCGTCGCGCTCCCGGGCGGGCGCGCTCTTGCGGACGATGCCGGTCGACCCGGCGGGGATGCCGAGCTCCTCGTACAGGTGCGCTGAGCGCGAGTACGTCTCGACCGGCTCGGGGATGCCGAGCTTCAGCGCGGCGTCGATGGAAGCCCAGCGCCGCAACTCATCCCAGTCGATGAGCGTGACCGCGACACCGGTCCGCCCCGCGCGGCCGGTACGGCCGATGCGGTGCACGTAGGTCTTCTCGTCCTCGGGGCACTGGTAGTTCACCACGTGCGTGACGTCGTCGATGTCGATACCGCGCGCGGCGACATCGGTGGCGACGAGCACGTCGATCTTGCCCTCGCGGAACTTCTTGAGCGCCTTCTCGCGCTGCACCTGGTTGAGGTCGCCGTGCACGGCGCCCACGGAGAACCCGCGCTCGCCCAGATCGTCGGCGACCTTCTGCGCGGTGCGCTTGGTGCGCGCGAAAATCATGGTCGCGCCGCGGCTCTCGGCCTGCAGGATGCGGGCGATGAGCTCGCTCTTGTCCAGCGCGTGCGCCCGGTACGCGAACTGCGTGATGCGGTCGGTGATGGTGGAGTCGTGCGGCTCCTCGGCCCGAATGTGGGTGGGCCGGTTCAGGAATGTGCGCGCCAGGGTGATGATCGGGCCCGGCATGGTCGCCGAGAACAGCATCGTCTGCCGCTGGTCCGGGACCATGTTCAGCACGCGCTCGATGTCGGGCAGGAAGCCCAGGTCGAGCATTTCGTCGGCCTCGTCGAGCACCAGCACCTGGACCTTGCCCAGGATGAGATGGTTCTGCTCGGCCAGGTCCAGCAGTCGCCCGGGGGTGCCGACCACGACGTCCACGCCGGCGCGCAGCGCGGCGATCTGGGTGTCGTAGGGCCGGCCGCCGTAGATGGCGTGCACCCGCAGCGGCGTGCCGTCCTGGCTCTTGACGTACTTGCTGGCGTTCTCCAGATCCTCGGTGACCTGCACGCACAGCTCGCGCGTCGGCACGATGATCAGCGCGCGCGGGGTGCCGTCGAGCGGAATGGTGCCCGAGGTGTGCGAGGCGACCCGGTCCAGCAGTGGAACGCCGAAGCCGAAGGTCTTGCCCATGCCGGTGCGGGCCTGGCCGATGAGATCCTCACCGGCGAGCGCGAGCGGCAGGGTCAGCTCCTGGATCGCGAAGGTGCGTTCGATGCCGATATCGGCGAGCGAGCGCACGATGTCGGGATTGACGCCCAGTTCGGCGAAGGTGGGAGCGGTATGGGTTTCGTCGAGCTCCGCGGTCAGCAGCGTGTCGGCCACTCCGGGTTCCTGCTCTACGGTGATCTTGCTCAGGGTTCGTGCCTTCCTCGTTTTATCGCGTCTCGCGCGCACGAGGTGTGGGGCGGACCGGTCGGTCCGCGACGACCACTTGATCCGTTCGTCTGTCTCGCCGCTGCGGGATGCCTAACCGGTGTTCGGTCCGGCATCGACCTGGCGCGGCGGACAATGTTGCGGATCGGAGTGCGCGCACATTTTCCGTGGACAACAACTGCCTGCTCGAGTGCCGGTTCACGGGGTATCCGGCAAACTCGTTCGAGCGATCTTTCCGTTGTCTGCGGAGATTGTAGCGTGATACGGTCTTGGCTCTTTTTCCCGCCACCACAATTGCCGGTGCGATTTGCATCGGCGGCGATGACGGCCGCGTATTCCCCGGCCGCGGCGTCGGCTCCCGCGGTCGCGGCACCGCTTGCGGCGCACCGGAATCGGCGCTGGAACGCCGGATGCCAACCCCGCTGGACAAGTTGGATTCCTCACATACCTGTTACAACGTGTAGCACTATGTGCGAAGTTGTGCGGGTGAGCTTGGCAGACACCGTGAGCACCGCCGCGCGCAACGCGTGGGCCCTGACGTTCGGCACCGGCATCGGTTCGCCCGAACCTACCCCGTCGACGGTGCTGTCCGTCGCGCCGCACCGCGAGCTGCGCCGCTACAACGGTGCGGGAGCACAGGATCCGGCCGTGCTGCTGGTGCCGCCGCTGGCCGCGCCCGCCTTCTGTTTCGATCTGAGCCCCGAGCAGAGCATGGCCGCGTTCCTGCGCGACAGCGGCCGGGCGCCGTACCTGGTCGACTACGGCGACATCACCTTCGAGGACCGCCGCATGGGCTTCGAGGACTGGATCGACGACATCCTGCCGGAGTCGATCCGCCAGGTCTCCGCCGATCGCGGCGGCAAGGCCGTGGATCTGGTGGGCTGGTCCCTGGGCGGCGTGCTCGCGCTGCTGACCGCCGCCGCCGACACGACTCTGCCGATTCGCTCGGTCACCGCCGTCGGCGCGCCGCTGAGCTACGACCACATGATCGGCGTGCGCGAGCTGCGTTCCCTGGCCCGCCTGGACGGCGGCCGCACCGCCACCGCCGCGATCCGCGCCACCGGCGGCGTCTCCGCGCAGCTGACCCGCATCGCCTACCGCGCCACCGCCTGGGACCGAGAACTCAAGCGCCCCTTCTTCATTGCGAGCAATCTCGCCGATACCGCGACCCTCGAGCGGATGGCGACCATCGACCGTTTCCAGAATTCGCTGCCCGGCTATCCCGGCCGTTTCTACAACCAGCTCTGGGGCCGGTTCATGCTCAACAACGATATCGGCAAGGGCGTGGTGCGTTTCGGCGAGCGCCGCATCGAACTGGCCGCGGTGAACGTTCCGGTTCTGTTGGTCGGCGGCCCGAACGATGTCATCACCGCCGCCGCGGCGGTGCGACACGGCACCGTCACGCTCACCGGTTCGCCGGACGTGCGCTACGAGACCGCTCCGGGTTCCCACCTCGGCATTCTCACCGCGCGCGACACCACCTGGACCTACCTGGACAAGTTCCTGAGCGACCAGGAGTAGGCCGGGCGGTTCATCGAAGCGGGCTAGGGTGGGGTCATGGGAGCAAACTCGTCAACTGCGCTGGGCGCGCCGTCGGATTCCGCCGACGGCCTGATCGCCGCCACCCACCCCGGGGTCGCCGACCTTTTCGCGGTTCTCGCCTACGGTGAGATCTCCGCTTTCTACCGCCTGGCCGAAGAGGCCAAACTGTCACCCTCGCTGCGCGGCAAGGTCGCCGTCGCCAAGATGGCCGCCAACGAGATGGAGCATTTCTCCACGCTCGAGAACGCGCTGGCCGCCCGGAACCAGGACGTCTTCGACGCCATGGCCCCGTTCGTGCGCGCCCTGGACGCCTATCACGCCTCCACCGACCCCTCCACCTGGCTGGAGTCGATGGTCAAGTTCTACGTCGGCGACGGCATCGCCGCCGACTTCTACACCGAGATCGCCGGCGCCCTGGCTCCCGAGGTCGCCGACGTCGTGCGTGACGTGCTCGCCGAGACCTCCCACTCGGAATTCGTGATCGAGGAAGTGCGACGTGCGGTGGCGCAGAACCGCTCCGAGCGCGACCGGCTCACCCTCTGGGGCCGTCGCCTGCTGGGCGAGGCCATCACCCAGGCCCAGTACGTCATGGCCCAGCGCGACGAGCTCACCGAACTGGTGCTCACCGCGACCGGCGACCTGAACGGCATCGCCACCCTCTTCGAGCACATGCAGGACTCGCACGCCGAGCGCATGCGCGTCCTCGGCCTCGGCTGAGGCGCCGGGTTCGCGCCGGGGCATCGGAGTTCGCTCAGAGCGGAGGGCGCTCACTGCCGCCCGTGCCGGGCCCTGCACTAGCCTTGGCGAAGACAGCACAGGACTCTAGGTTCGGAGGTTGGCCGTGGAGGTCAAGATCGGTATTTCGGATAGCCCGCGTGAGCTGATCATCAACAGCGCGCAGACCCCCGCCGAGGTGGAGGCGCTGGTCACCGGTGCGCTGCAGGGTGAGGCCGGCGTCGTGTCGCTCTCCGACGAGAAGGGCCGCAAGTACCTGATCCAGGCCGCCAAGGTCGCCTACGTCGAGATCGGCGCCCCGTCCGCGGGTCGCGTGGGCTTCGCCGCGGTGTAGTTCACCGAAACGAGAATTGCCCCGTCGCGGATTCCGCGGCGGGGCAATTTCTTTGGGTCGATCTACGAATCGATGGGGTGCAGCGGCACGTGCGAGAGGCCGCCCCAGCAGAGCGAGACGGTGGTGTCGACCGCTTCGTCCTTGGGGATCGGCCGATCGGCCTCGAGCCAGTAGCGCGCGCTGAACTGGCTGGCGCCGACCAGGCCGACGGCCAGCACGCGGGCGCGGTACGGGTCCAGGCCGGAGTCGTGGGCGACCAGGTCGAAGACCGCGTCGACGCACGCCTCGGTGGCCTGCTCGACCCGGCGCTGGACCTGCGGCTCGTTGGTCAGATCGGATTCGAAGACCAGCCGGAAACCCTGGGTCTCGTGGTCGACGAAGTCGAAGTACGCCTGGACGGCCGCGCGGACGCGCTGCTTGTTGTCGGTGGTGGAGCGCAGCGCCTGGCGCACGCTCGACACCAGGGCGTCGACGTAGTTCTGCAGCACCGCCAAATACAACTCGAGCTTGCTCGAAAAGTGTTGGTAGAGCACGGGCTTGCTGACGCCGGCGCATTGCGAGATTTCGTCCATGCCCGAGGCGTGGTAGCCCCGCATCACGAAGACCTCGCCGGCCGCGGCAAGTAGCTGAGCGCGCCGTGCCTCTCGGGGCAGGCGGGTGCCGCGCTTGCTGGGCGCCATGGCCTCGGATGACATGCGTGCGGTCATCCGGTCCACGAGGTCTGTCATTTTCCGATCTCCCAGTCGATTCCCGGCGGAAAGGATGGTCACCGGGTATCTCCCGAACGATACTCGCTCGGGGCCCCGATGCCGATCCAGGTTCCGAATATTGGTGTGCTGGATGTTGGCGCGCTCCGTGTTCCGGAGGGTCCGCTACCGCCTCGATTATGCGAGGCCGGTCACAAGTGTGGACCCGATGCCCGAATTTGTGAGTTCGATCTCCGCACTCGTGAGATATCTCGCAGCAAAGTCCGCGGCTCGCCGCTGCCCGGCACATCCCTTCCGCGCGCCGTCGCGGGCAGGTTGTACGGCCCCCGCGTGCGCGGGCCCGAGCTGTGAGAGTCTTTTATGGTGACCGACCAAGGGGGCAGTAACTCCGGCGGGCGCGATTCACGCCGTCCCGTGCAGATCGGTGCGCCGCGCGCCATCGGCGGAGCGGGCCCGAGAGCCACCGGCGGAGCGAGCCCGAGAGACGCCGCCGGAGCGGGCCCGAAGAATCTCGCCAAGCGCAAGGGCAGACCCGTCGGCCCCGTCTACGACCCGCTCGGTCTCTACAGCTCCGGTGACGCCGTCCCGCCCGCGGGCCTGCACGCCGACGGCTCGGCCATTCCCGGCCCCGCCGGCGACCGCCCGCCCCAGCCGTATCAGCCGCTGCGCGCGAGCTGGGATCCCACCGCGCTGCCCGAGGCGACCCGCGAGCGCCCCGAGCGCGAAACCAAGAAGCAGAGCCTGTTCGGCCGCTTCGTCTCCACCTACGGCTGGCGGGCGTACGCGCTACCGGTGCTGCTGGTGGTGACGGTGCTGGTCGGTGTCGACGCGTGGCGCGGCGGTGGTGAAAGTGTCGCCGGCGTACCGGGTTTCGGCCGGCTGAGCGAGCACGCCGACAAGACCGGCATCTACGGCGCACCGCCCAAGGCGGACGGCAAGTTCGCCGGTGACCTGCCCACCGGCTCGGTGCCGGGCGGCGGCCCCTTCACCGAGACCGGCGCCGGGATCTGGCATATGGTCCCGGGCACGACGGCCCAGATCGGCACCGGCTCCGAGCACGTGTTCACCTACACCGTGGAGATCGAGAACGGTATCGACACTTCGGGTTTCGGCGGTGACGACTCGGTCGGCAAGATGGTGGACGCCACGCTGGCCAATCCCAAGAGCTGGACCCAGGATTCACGTTTCGGCTTCCGCCGCGTCGACGGCGGTGACCCCGATTTCCGCATCTCGCTGACCTCGCGGCAAACCACCCGCACCGCCTGCGGATTCGACATTCCCATCGATTCCTCTTGCTACAACGCCGATTTGGGCCGCGTGCTGTTGTCCGAGGCGCGCTGGGTGCGCGGTGCGCTGTCCTACGACGGCGATATCGGCTCGTACCGGCAGTACCAGATCAATCACGAGGTCGGGCACGCGATCGGCTACCACGAGCATCAGCCGTGCGAGGTGGACGGCGGGCTGGCGCCGGTCATGATGCAGCAGACCTTCGGCACCCGGAACAACGACATCGCGGTGCTGGATCCGGACGGTGTGGTCCCGATGGACGGCAAGAAGTGCCGGTTCAACCCCTGGCCGTACCCGCGCGGCTGAGGCTGCCTAGGCTGTGTGAATCACACGGTCCGGGTATTCCGGAGGGAAGAACGCTCGGGCCCGTGGTGTTGCACCTCTGAGCCGCGAGTACCCGGCGCATTCGATTGAGGAGTCCGCAGACGTGACAGCATCGCATCCCTCCCTGCCGCCCCTGGTGGAGCCGGCCGCGGAGCTGACCCGGGACGAGGTCGCCCGCTACAGCCGCCACCTGATCATTCCCGATCTCGGGGTGGACGGTCAGAAACGCCTGAAGAACGCCCGGGTGCTGGTCATCGGCGCGGGCGGGCTGGGTTCACCGGCCCTGCTGTACCTGGCGGCCGCGGGTGTCGGCACGCTCGGCATCGTCGAATTCGACGAGGTGGACGCGTCCAATCTGCAGCGCCAGATCATTCACGGCGAATCCGATATCGGCCGGTCCAAGGCCGACAGCGCGCGCGATTCCATTCTGGAGATCAATTCCGGAATCACCGTGGAGTTGCACAAGATTCGGCTCGAGCCGGAGAACGCCATCGAGCTGTTCTCGCGCTACGACCTGATCGTGGACGGCACCGATAATTTCGCGACCCGCTATCTGGTCAACGACGCCGCGGTGCTGGCGCACAAGCCGTACGTCTGGGGTTCGATCTACCGTTTCGAGGGTCAGGTCTCGGTCTTCTGGGAGGACGCCCCCGATGGTCGCGGCATCAACTACCGCGATCTGTACCCCGAGGCCCCGCCGCCGGGCATGGTCCCCTCCTGCGCCGAGGGCGGCGTGCTGGGCGTGCTGTGCGCCTCCATCGGCTCGATCATGGTGACCGAGGCGATCAAGCTGCTCACCGGCATCGGTGATCCCTTGCTGGGCCGGCTCATGGTGTACGACGCACTGGACATGACCTACCGGACCATCAAGCTGCGCCGGGACCCGCAGCGGCAGCCCATCACCGAGCTCATCGACTACGACGCGTTCTGCGGCGTGGTGTCCGAGGAGGGGCAGGCCGCGGCCATCGGCTCGACCATCACCGCGCGCGAGCTCAAGGACATGCTGGACGCGGGCAAGGACGTGGCCCTCATCGACGTCCGCGAGCCGGTGGAATGGGACATCGTGCGCATCGACGGCGCGACCCTGATTCCCAAGGACCGCATCCTGACCGGTGAGGCGCTGGCCGAGTTGCCGCAGAATCGCCCGATCGTGCTGCACTGCAAGACCGGTATCCGCTCGGCCGAGGCGCTCGCGGCGCTCAAGCAGGCCGGTTTCGCCGACGCCACGCATCTGCAGGGCGGAATCATCGCCTGGGCCAACCAGATCGATCCCAGCCTGCCGGTCTACTGATTCGTTCCGGTCACCCGCGAATCGTGGTCGCGGGTGGCCGAATCGGTTGTCCCCAACACTCCGATGTCCGGTTCTGACGGCGCGTCTGCGGCGACACTCTGTGATACCTGCGCCCGTCGCTTAAGACGCGCAACGCCGCCGGAGCGGTAAGTTACGCCCGTGACCATGACTGCTGTGGAACCTCCGGAGCACGTGCGCGCCACCTTCGGGTTGCGCGAAGTCGGCCCGGTTCCGCTGGGGAACTGGGACGGCGGCTGGCGCTGCGGGGATGTGGTGCTGAGCCCGGTGACCGATCACGCGCGGGCCGCGTGGTCGGCCAAGGTGCGCGAGACGTTGCGGGTGGACGGGTTGCGCCTGGCGCGCCCGGTGCGGGCGACGGACGGGCGCTACGTGGTGTCCGGCTGGCGCGCGGACACCTATCTCGAGGGTGTGCCCGAACCCCGTCACGACGAGGTGGTCTCGCTCTCGCTCCGATTACATCAGGTCACCGAACGCCTGGAGCGCCCGCGCTTTCTGGCCGTGGCCCCGGTGGCGCCGTGGGTGGATGTCGATGTGTTCGCGGCGGCCGATCGCGCCGCCTGGGAAACGGTTCCGTTGCGGACCCTCAAACTCGGCGGGCTGCTGCCGGCCACGTCACCGGACGGTGACCGCAGCCTGCACGTCATCACCCAGCTGTCGACCCTGCGCAAGCCGGTGTCCACGCCGCCGCAGCTGGTGCACGGCGATCTGTTCGGCACCGTCCTGTTCTCCGGCGGTTTCGCGCCCGGGCTCACCGACATCACCCCGTACTGGCGGCCCGCGCCGTGGGCGGCGGCGGTGATCGTGGTGGACGCGCTGTCCTGGGGCGGGGCGGACGACGGCTTGCTCGAGCGCTGGGCCGGATTGCCGGAGTGGCCGCAGATGCTGGTGCGCGCGGTGATGTTCCGGCTCGCGGTGCACGCGCTGCACCCGCGTTCCACCCCGGAGGCGTTCCCGGGCCTGGCCCGTACCGCGGACATGATCCGCTTGATTCTCTAAGGGCGACAACAAAAGAACTGTCGCGCCGAGTGAGAAGCTCGGCGCGACAGTCGTTGTCGATGTCCTCCGGGATCGCCGGAGGACATCGGATCCGGGCGCGCAGCGGGCGGGAGTTCCCTGCGGCCGGGGTCGGGGGCCTACACGTTGGCGTAGGCGAGCGAGGGCACGCGATCCACCGCGAAGCTGGAGCGCAGGTAGAACCACCAGGTGCCCGCGGCCATGGCGAGGAAGACGACGGCGTAGAGCGAGAAGGCCGGGTTCATGCTGCCGAAGTTGATGTTCGACAGGCGCAGCGCCTGCTGCACGATCCAGCCGCCCGAGGCGCCCACCGCGCCGATGACGCCGATGGCCGCGCCGGCCTGCCGCTTGGCCGAGATGAGGGCCTCGGCGGCGTCCTGGCCGTGCTCGGAGGCGTAGCGCTTGGCCTCGGCGCTGAAGATGGACGGGATCATGCGGTAGGTGGAGCCGTTGCCGATGCCGGTGAGCACGAACAGCAGCAGGAATGCGATCAGGTACAGCGGGAAGCTCTTGGCCGCCAGCGCCGCCATGATGAGCAGCGTGGCCGCGGACATGCCGAGGAAGACGTACAGGGTCATCTTCGCGCCGCCGACCTTGTCCGAGATCCAGCCGCCGAACGGGCGGCTCATCGAGCCGACCAGTGCGCCCAGGAAGGCGAGGTTGCCGATGGTGCTCATCCAGCCGATCTTGGCCAGATCCGGGAAGTTGGCCTTGAGCAGGGTGGGGAAGGCGAAGGAGAAGCCGATGAAGGAGCCGAAGGTGCCGATGTAGAGCACCGACATGACCCAGGTGTGCCGGTTGGTCAGCGCCGCCCGGTAGGACTTGCCGTCGGCCTTGGCGCCGGTGAGGGAGTCCATGTAGCGCAGCGCGCCGAAGATGGCGAACAGGATGAACGGGATCCAGACCAGAACTGCGAGGGTGATGCCGAACCGGTAGCCCGCGGCGTCCTTGGCCATGATGTGCGTGCCGAGGGTGATGATCAGCGGCACGATCAGCTGGGTCTGGGCCACGCCGAGATTGCCGCCCGCGGCGTTGATGCCCAGGGCCGCACCCTTTTTCCCTTCGGGGAAGAAGAAGTTGATGTTCGCCATCGACGAGGAGAAGTTACCGCCGCCGACACCGGCGATCGCCGCGAGCACCATGAACACCCACATGGGCGTGCTCGGCTGATTGATGAAGTAGATGATGCCCAGCGCGGGCACCAGCAGCATGGCCGCGCTGAAGGCGGAGAAGGCCCGGCCGCCGAATTTCGGGATGGCGAAGGTGTACGGAATGCGCAGGGCCGCGCCCACCAGGGTGGGTGTGGAGGTCAGCAGCAGGGCGTTGGCCACCGCGGTGGGGTTGCCCTTGCCGAGCCCTTCCAGGAAGGCGAAGCCGGCCGCTCCCATGGCGGTGACAATGCTGCCCCAGATGACCCAAATGCTGAATCCGAGATTTTCCGCGAAAACCGAGAAGATCAGATTTTTACGAGCGGTCTGTTTTCCCCCGTTTTCCCAAAAATCCTTATTGTCGGGTTCCCAATGGTCGATCCACCGTCCGCGCTGCTGATGCACGAAGGTCTTTTCCGGAGCCTCTACGGTTGTCATGAGCTGCGTTCCTCTCGCACCGACGACCGCCCTCATCGTGATCTCCCGGAGTGGAATGTGTTTCCGGGAGCGGTCCCTGCGGTCGCAACAACCGTACGAAGCGTCGATTACGACGACGTCGCTTTCGGTGACGTCGAGGGCAATTCCGGCTCACGTCCGGAGAATCACGGTGGTGACCTTTCGGTTACCCGTGCGATTCAGCGCGCGTCCGGATATTCGGCGATGAGGGAGCCCAGGAAGCAGTCCGCGGCGCGGGCCGCGCGTTCCGGGTCGCCCGCGATGACGGCTTCCACCAGTTCGATGTGCTCGGCGTGGTACGCCTCGCCCGCCTTCTCCGAGCGGGAGCGGATCCCGGCCTCGATCACCGGCAGCAGCGAGTCGTAGAACTCGAGGTACACCGCGTTGTGGCTGGCGACCACGATCGCGCGGTGCAGTTGCACGTCCGCCTCGATGGCGGTCTCGAGATCGTCGTCCCAGGCGATCCGGCGTTCTTCCAGCAGCTGTTGCAGATTGGCGATGTCGCCGGCGTCGCGGCGGCGCGCGGCCAGGGCGGCGGCGGTGGTGTCCAGGGCCTGGCGCAGTTCGAGGATGTCGCGCTGCTGGGCATCGGCGAAGTACTCGGTGAGCGCCCCGCCGAGGGTGGAGGTGGAGATCACGTAGGTGCCCGAGCCCTGGCGGCGCTCGACCATGCCGGCGTGCACGAGCGCCTGGACGGCCTCGCGCACGGTGTTGCGGCCGGTCCCGGTGAGCTCGGTGAGCTCGGGCTCGGTGGGGATACGCGAGCCGACGGGCCAACGGCCGGAACGGATTTCGGCACGAAGCTGCTCTGTCACCTGGGCGATGAGGCTCGTGCGCCGGACTGGTTGCACGTGGGACAGCGTACCGTGCCTCACATTCTTTGCATCACATCATCGGGTCATCCTATGATTTCGTGGTGACTGCGACGCTGAATACCTCGACGTCCCGCGACCGGGCTCCCGCCGCTGCCGATCCGCAGCGGGCGCTCGTCGACCCGTCGGGCCGCGCCCCGGCGCCCGCCGCGCGCAAGCGTTCGCTGCTCGAGGGCAGGCTGCTGGTACTCGCCGCGATCATCATGTCCGCGCTCACCCTGCGCGTCGCGGTCACCGCCTTCACCCCGCTGGCCGCGCAAATCGGCGACTCCATGGGGTACTCGACCGCCGTCGTCGGCGTCTTCGGCATGCTCCCGACCGCGATGTTCGCGCTCGCGGGCCTGCTGACCCCGCTGCTGACCCGCCGCTTCGGGCTCGAGCGCACGGTCCTGCTCGCCATGGTCATGACCGGCCTGGGCAGTCTGATCCGCGCGATCGTGCCCGCGACCTGGGAGCTGCTGGCCTTCTCCGCGCTCGCGCTGACCGGTATGGGCATCGGCAACGTGGTGATCCCGCCGCTGGTGAAGCGCTACTTCTCCGACCGGCTGGCGCTGCTCAGCTCCCTCTACATCGTCATGGTCCAGTTGGGCACCGTCGTGCCCGCGCTGATCGCGGTGCCCGTGGCCCAGGCGCACGGCTGGCGAATCTCGTTGGGGCTGTGGTCGATTCTGGCCTTCGCCGCGGTGCTGCCGTGGCTGGGCGTCCTGCGCATCCGCCGCGATCACGCGCGCGCGGACAGCACCGAACTGCCGCCGGAGCCCTTCGAGAGCACCGGCAAGGTGTGGCGCTCGCCGCTCGCGTGGGGCATGGCGCTCATGTTCGGCATGACCTCGCTCATCACCTATTCCATGTTCACCTGGATGCCGACGATCTTCTCCGACGCCGGGGCCAGCGCCTCCTTCGGCGGCAGCATGGTCGGCGTCTTCGCGCTGATCGGCCTGGTCGCCGCGCTCACCGCGCCGATCGTGGTCGGCCGGATGCGCAATCCGTTCCCGGTCGTGATCGGCTGCGCCATCAGCTTTTTCGCCGGTTTCGCGGGTCTGCTGATCGCGCCCATGGCGGCGCCGCTGGTCTGGGTGGTGCTGCTGGGCCTGGGTCCCTCGACCTTCCCCATGGCGCTGACGCTGATCAACTTGCGCACCCGCACCTCGGCCGGTTCGGCCGCGCTCTCGGGCTTCACCCAGGGCGTCGGCTACACCGTGGCATGCCTGGGACCGCTGGTTTTCGGCGTCCTGCATTCGATGACTCACGGTTGGCTGGTCCCGTTCGCCTTCCTGGCGGTGGCGGTGCTGGTGTTGCTGGGCGGCGCCTGGGTGGCGTGCAAGCCGAGCCTGCTCGAGGACACCTGGCACTGATTTCACGTTTCGAGTTGCCGACCCGTGAGGTAGCGCGCATGCTATGTGGCGGCGCTTACACCTCACGGGTCGTGGTGACGTAGTTGGGCGTTTGGTGACACCCGGAAACCCTTGTGTCACACGGTGGAAACAAACCCATTCTTCTCACGCCGATATCCGGGTAATCGTGAGCAACCGTTGATTTAACGGTCATTTCGCGCAGCATTGCGGCAATACCGGTTTCCTACCTTGAAGTCATCCAGATTTCAGGAGGGCCGCTTTGAAGACGCTGACGCGTAATCGCGACATCGAGCACTGGGACGCCGAGGACATCGACGCCTGGGAAGCCGGTGGTAAGGACATCGCGCGCCGCAATCTGATCTGGTCGGTCTTCGCCGAGCACATCGGTTTCTCGGTCTGGACCATCTGGTCGGTCATGGTGCTGTTCATGCCCGCCGACGTGTTCCACATCGACACCCCGGGCAAGTTCTTCCTGGCCGCGGTGCCGACCCTGGTCGGCGGCGTCATGCGGATTCCGTACACCGTGGCGACCGCCAAGTTCGGCGGCCGCAACTGGACCATCGTCAGCGCGCTGGCGCTGCTGATCCCGGTGTTGCTGACGCTGTTCTTCATCAACCGCCCGGACACCTCGTACACGACGTTCCTGATCATCGCGGCCTTCGCGGGCCTGGGTGGCGGCAACTTCTCCTCGTCGATGTCCAACATCAACGTCTTTTTCCCGCAGCGGCTCAAGGGCTGGGCGCTGGGCATGAACGCTGGCGGCGGCAACATCGGCGTCCCGGTGATCCAGCTGATCGGCCTCGCGGTCATCGCCACCATGGGCAACGCCTACGGCCACGCCTCGATCGTGTGCGGCATCTACCTGGTGCTCATCATCATCGCGGCGCTGGGCGCGGCGCTGAACATGGACAACGTCAAGAATCAGAAGGCCGATCTGTCCTTCATGATCACCGCGCTCAAGGTGCCGCAGTCCTGGGCCATCGCCTTCCTGTACATCGGCACCTTCGGTTCGTTCATCGGTTACAGCTTCGCCTTCGGCCAGGTGCTGCAGATCAACTTCAAGGCCGGTGGCGCCACTGCCGCCGACGCCGTGCTGCACGCCGCCTCGATCGCCTTCATCGGCCCGCTGCTGGGTTCGCTGGCCCGCCCGTACGGCGGCAAGTGGGCCGACCGCATCGGCGGCAGCCGGGTGGCGCTGTACATGTTCGGCTGCATGACCGCGGCGACCGTCCTGGTCGCGACGGCCAGCACCATCGGGGACAACGCGGGCCGCCCGACCGGCGGCGTGCTGACCGCCATGATCATCGGCTTCGTCGCGCTGTTCGTCATCTCCGGCCTCGCCAACGGCGCGGTCACCAAGATCATCCCTTCCGTGTTCGAGGCGAAATCCCGCAGCATGCAAGGTGATTCGGCGGATCGCGCGGCGTGGGCGCAGAACTGCTCGGGCGCGCTCATCGGCTTCGTCGGCGCCATCGGCGCGCTCGGCGGCGTGGGCATCAACCTGGTGCTGCGCTCCTCGTACTCCGCCACCGCCTCGGCCACCACCGCCTTCTGGGTGTTCATGGCCTTCTACGTGGTCTGCGCCGCGGTCTGCTGGACGGTCTTCGTCCGCCGTCCGAGCCTGCGCGCACCGTCTTCCGACCCCGATGTCGTGGTCGAGGCCGAAGCCTTCGTGCTCGAGGCCGAATCCGCACCGTCCACCTCCTCGGCCCGGGCCTGACCCGTTCCCCATCTCGAAAGGACTGTCATGACGAACACAGTCGAACGTAAGACCGCGGTTGTCGTCGGCCACGGAATGGTGGGACACCGGTTCGTGGAGGCGCTGCGCTCCCGCGACGAGGCGAACGCCTGGCAGGTCATCGTGCTGAGCGAAGAGCCGCTCGCCGCCTACGACCGGGTGGGCCTGTCCTCCTACGTCGGGGTGTGGGAGAGCTCGGCGCTGGCGCTGGCCGGCAACGACTACCCGGGTGACGACCTGGTCGAGGTGCGTCTGGGCTGCAAGGCCGACACCATCGACAAGGCCGCCCGCAAGGTCACCACCTCGGCCGGGGACATCATCGGCTACGACGCCCTGGTGCTGGCCACCGGTTCGTACGCCTGGGTGCCGCCGGTGCCGGGCCACGAGGCCGAGCAGTGCTTCGTCTACCGCACCCTCGAGGATCTGGACGGCATCCGCGCCACCGCCGAGGCGGCCGGCCCGGGCGCGGTCGGCGTGGTCGTCGGCGGCGGTCTGCTGGGCCTGGAGGCGGCCAACGCGCTGCGCCTGCTCGGCATGACCCCGCACGTGGTCGAGTACAACAACTGGCTGATGCCCGCCCAGGTGGACGAGGGCGGCGGCGCGATCCTGGAGCAGCTGGTCACCGAGCTGGGCCTGGTCGTGCACACCGGCGTCGGCACCTCGGCCATCGAATCCCGCCCGGACGCACCGCTGTCCGAGCGACTCGAGGTCACCTTCTCGGACGAGTCGAAGCTCAGCGCCGCCATGGTGGTGTTCGCCGCGGGCATCCGTCCCCGTGACGAGATCGCCCGCACCGCCGATATCGAGGTCGGGCCGCGCGGCGGCATCATCACCGACCTGGGGCTGCGTACCTCGGACCCGAACATCTACGCCATCGGCGAGGTCGCGGCCATCGAGGGTGTCTGCTACGGCCTGGTCGCCCCGGGCTACAGCACCGCCGAGGTGGTCGCGGACCGCCTGCTCGGCGGCGCGGGCGAGTTCCCGGGCGCGGATCTGTCCACCAAGCTCAAGCTGCTCGGCGTGGACGTGGCCAGCTTCGGTGACGCGCACGCCAAGACCGAGGGCGCGCTCTCGGTGGTGCTGCACGACGCCGCCAAGGGCACCTACGCCAAGCTCGTCGTCTCCGATGACGCCAAGACCCTGCTCGGCGGCATCCTGGTCGGCGACGCGACCCAGTACTCGGCGCTGCGCCCGCTGGTCGGCCGCCCGCTGCCGGCCGAGCCCGCGGCGCTGATCTCGCCCGCCGGCGCGGAACTGGGCGCGGACGCGCTGCCGGACGACGCGCAGATCTGCTCCTGCAACAACGTCTCCAAGGGCTCGATCTGCGGCGCGATCGCCGAGGGCGCCTGCGACGTGCCGGCGCTCAAGAGCTGCACCAACGCCGGAACCTCCTGCGGCGGTTGCGTTCCCATGCTCAAGAAGCTCCTCGAGCAGTCGGGCGTGGAGCAGTCCAAGGCGCTGTGCGAGCACTTCTCGCAGTCGCGCGCCGAGCTGTTCCACATCGTGCAGTCCACCGGCATCCGCACCTTCTCGGGTCTGATCGCCAAGCACGGCACCGGATCCGGCTGCGACATCTGCAAGCCGACCGTGGCCTCCATCCTGGCCTCGACCTCGAGCGAGCACATCCTCGACGGCGAGCAGGCGGCGCTGCAGGACACCAACGATCACTTCCTGGCGAACCTGCAGAAGAACGGCACCTACTCGGTGGTGCCGCGCATGCCCGGCGGTGAGGTGACCGCCGATCAGCTGATCACCATCGGCCAGATCGCCAAGGACTTCGACCTGTACGTCAAGGTCACCGGCGGTCAGCGCATCGACCTGTTCGGCGCCCGCGTGGAGCAGCTGCCGCAGATCTGGCAGCGCCTGGTCGACGTGGGCATGGAATCGGGTCACGCGTACGGCAAGTCGCTGCGCACGGTGAAGTCCTGCGTCGGTTCCACCTGGTGCCGCTACGGTCAGCAGGATTCGGTCGGCATGGCCGTGCTGCTCGAAAAGCGTTACCGCGGTTTGCGTTCCCCGCACAAGATCAAGCTGGCAGTCTCGGGCTGCGCGCGCGAATGCGCCGAGGCCCGCGGCAAGGATGTCGGCGTCATCGCCACCGAGCACGGCTGGAACCTGTACGTGGGCGGCAACGGCGGCCTGACCCCCAAGCACGCGGTGCTGCTGGCCGGTGACCTCGACGACGAGACCCTGATCAGCTACATCGACCGCTACCTCATGTTCTACATCCGCACCGCCGACCGCCTGCAGCGCACCGCACCCTGGCAGGAGGCCCTCGAGGGCGGCATGGACTACCTCAAGGCCGTGGTCTGCGACGACAGCCTGGGTATCGCCGCGGATCTGGAAGAGGCCATGGAACGCCACGTGGCGGGCTACCGGGACGAGTGGGCGGCCGTGCTCGAGGACGAGGGCAAGCTCTCGCGCTTCGTGTCCTTCGTCAACGCCCCGCAGGAGTCCGACCCGACCATCGGCTTCGACGACAGCGGCGAGCGCAAGGTCCCGGTGCTGCTGGGCCTGCCCGCCGTACCGGTTACGCCGGCTCCCTGACGCAGCCGGGCGACCCGCCCGGCACCGCGTGCGCAAGTGCCCCGGCCGTGGACCACGTCGGTCCCGGCCGGGAACTGTGACGAAGCCGTTCGGGTCGCCACGTCGGGGAAATGACCGCTTAACCGCATGGAAACAGGACGTCGGTACCAATAGGTCAGGACGTTCGGAGGAGAGTTACCGATGACCGTGATCGACACACCAGGCACCGCGACCAGCGTTACCGGCTGGACCCCGGCTTGCCGATTGGATTACCTCATTCCCGGCCGCGGCGTGGCGGTGTTGCTGAAGGGCGGCCAGCAAGCCGCCCTGTTCCTGCTGGCGGACGGAACCCTGTACGCCGTGGGCAATATCGATCCGTTCGGGCGGGCTGCGGTGATGTCGCGCGGCATCGTCGGTGATCGTGGCGGGGTGCCCGTCGTGGCGTCCCCGCTGCTCAAGCAGGCGTTCTCGCTGATCGACGGGCGCTGCCTGGACGATGACGGCGTGGCACTGCCGGTATACGGCGTCCGCGTGGTGGACGGTGTTGTCGCACTGTCGAATTCGCCGTTGGAGTTTCCCGGCGCCCCGGACACCACCGGGGGTACGGCATGACCGAGCTCGACGCGGGTACCCCGCTGGCCGGTTTCACGATCGGGATCACCGCGGCGCGCCGGGCCGATGAGCTCGGCACCCTGCTCGCTCGCCGCGGCGCCACCATCGTGACCGCGCCGGCCATTCGCATCATTCCCCTGGCCGACGACACCGAACTCGAACGCGTCACGCGTCAGCTGGTGGCCGATCCGCCGCAGATCACCGTCGCCACCACCGGCATCGGCTTCCGCGGCTGGATGGAGGCCGCCGAGGGCTGGGGCCTGGCCGAAGAACTGCGCACGACCCTCGCCTCGACCCGCATGCTCGCCCGCGGCCCCAAGGCCAAGGGCGCGATCCGCGCCGCCGAACTGCGCGAGGAATGGTCACCCGCCTCGGAGTCCTCCGCCGAGGTGCTCGATCACCTGCTGGCCCAGGGCGTCGAGGGCGTGCGGATCGCGGTGCAGCTGCACGGCGCGACCACCGAATGGGAGCCGGTTCCGGACTTCTGCGAGGTATTGCGCTGTGCCGGAGCCGATGTCGTGCCGGTGCCGGTCTACCGCTGGACACCGCCGCAGGATCGCACCCCCATGGACCGCCTCATCGAGGCCATCGTCACCGCGGGCATCGACTGCGTGACCTTCACCAGCGCGCCCGCGGTGGCCTCACTGCTGATGCGCGCCAAGGAAACCGGGCTGCTCGAGCCGGTGCTGCACGCGCTGCGCGGGCGGGTGCTGGCGGCCTGCGTCGGCCCGATCACCGCGGCGCCGCTGGAGGAGCTGGGCGTTTCGACCTCCATGCCGGGCCGGGCCCGGCTGGGCGCGCTCGCCCGGCACGTGGCCGAGGAACTGCCCCGGCGCGCCAACCGTATTCAGGCCGCGGGACACATTCTGAGCGTGCGCGGCGCGTGCGTGGTGGTGGACGGGCAGGTCCGCCAGCTCGCGCCCGCGCCCATGGCCCTCATGCGCTCGCTGGCCCGCCAGCCCGGCCGCGTGGTCTCGCGTGAGGATCTGCTGGCGGCGCTGCCCGGCGGCGGGGACGACACCCACGCGGTGGAGACCGCCATCGCCCGGCTGCGTGCCGGTCTCGGTACGCCCAAGGCCATTCAGACCGTGGTCAAGCGCGGCTACCGGCTCGCGCTCGATCCGGCCGAATGCATCGACAACACGCGCCCGGTGGCTCCGGCTCCGCCCGCGACTTCCGCGGCGCGACAGCCGTTTCCGCCGCGCACCTCGAATTTCGCCCGGCAGGATCTGCCCGCCCGCGGTGTTCCCGCGCGCCCGGCCGAGCCCCCGGTGACCGGCGCCGCGCGCCCGGTGCACCCGGCCCCGCCGGTGAGCGGTTCCGGCGTTCCGGTGCGGGCCACGCGGCCCGCTCCGGTTGCGGGGGCGTGGTGACCGCCCCGGCCCTGGTGCTGGTCGCACACGGCACCAGGAGCACCCGGGGTGTGCAGATGATCGCCGCGCTCGCCGAGGCGGTCGCGCTCGAACTCGGCGCGCAGGCGTCCGGTGCCGCATTCGGGGCGGCATCGGCGCCGGCGCGCGAGTCGCTGGTGCGCACGGCCTTCGTCGACGTGCTCGGGCCTTCGCCGGCCGAGGTGCTCGGCGATCTGGGATCGGTTCCCGCCGTGGTGGTTCCGGCCTTCTTGGCCTCGGGATACCACGTCTACCAGGATGTTCCGCGCGAGGTGGCGGCGAGCGAGCACGACGCGGTCGCGGTCACCCCGGCGATGGGCCCGGACCCGGCGCTGGCCGCGGTCATGCGCATGCGCCTGCGCGCGGCGGGCTGGCGGCCCGGTGACGCGGTGGTGCTGGCCGCCGCCGGATCCTCCGATGCCCGTGCGCGCCAGGATGTCCGGCGCGCGGCGGGGCTGCTCGCCGAGCAGATCGGGGCGCCGGTCCGGCTGGCGTACATCGCCACCGGCGAGCCCCGGGTGCCCGAGGTGGTGGCCGAGTTGCGCGCCGCGGGCGCGCGGCGGGTCTTCATCGCCTCGTACCTGCTCGCGCACGGACTGTTCCACGAGCGGCTGCATCAGGCCGGCGCGGACGGGGTCGCCGAACCCATCGGTGTCCATCCCGCCATCGTCCGTTTGCTGATCGATCGCTACCTTGCCGGTGCGGATCAGTTGACCACCGTTCGCGCGGCCTGAGCGAATCACCGGAAGCTCCGAGTGTTTGGTGCTTTCCGCGGTGCCGTGGCACTGTGCGAAAGGTAAATTCGATAACGCTCGGAGGCTCCCTGGTGAAAAAGCTCGTTGTGACAGCAGGTTTGATCGTCGGTTGTGCCGCGGGGTCCTTCGCCCCCGCCGCGGCCGCTCCCGCCGTGGATCCCTTCGATCCGCTGGCCGCCTGCAAGATCACCGGTCTCACCGACGCGGATTGCAGCGGTCAGACCCTGGCCAATGATCCGGCGACCGCGAACAGCCCGATGGCCGGCTTCGGCTACTCCGGTTCGGCCGCGTACACCCACTGATCTCGGTCGCGTTCGGCGCTCGCGTATTCGGGCCGGTCACCATTCGTGGTGACCGGCCCGAGTCGTGTCGCGGGCCCGTACGGTCTCGCTGAGCGGGCCGGGTGCGCCCGCATCCGCCCCGGTCCGGCCAGGATGGCCGTATGTCGGTCGAACACCCTGCCCGCCGTGCCGGACTCGCTTCCCAGGCCGCGGTGCGCGTCCGTGACCGGGCCGCGTGGCTGGCGCTGTTCGCGCCCGAGGCGCGGGTCGAGGATCCGATCGGGGTCTCGCCCTACGATCCGGTGGGTGAGGGCCACGCCGGGCCCGAGGCCATCGCGGCCTTCTGGGACATGGCCATCGCGCGCAGTGTGATCGACTTCCGCATGGTCGATTCCTATGCCTGCGGCGACGAGGTCGCTTTCGTGGGCGTCATTCGCAGCGAGCGCGACGGCCGGGCCGTGGAGGTGGACGGCGTGTTCACCTATCGCGTGAATTCGGCCGGCCTCATCGTGGCCCTCCGCGCATTCTGGGAATTGAAACAAGCCCGAATCACATTCTTGCCGAACTAGTCTCGCTGCGAATTTGCCGGACCCTGCGGAAGCTCCGGGGTCTGCAGTGCCGGGTACCAGATGTCGGTGAGCACGGTCGCCGCCTCGTCCGCGGAGACGTCGATGGTGCCCTGCATGGCCCAGCGCGTGAAGAACCGTTCGAGCTGAGCCACCAGCAGTTCGATCCGCAGCCGCGCCTCGTCCTGGCGATCCTGCGGCCAGCGTGAGAGATACGCGGTCATGACGTTGGGCACCGCGAGAATGCCCTCGCGCGCCACCTCCCGGAACTCCGGCTCCAGGGCCGTGGCCTCGTCCCAGGCGGGCAGCAGGTCCTTGTACTCCTGGAACCAGTCGATGGAGCGCCGCATCCAGGCCGCGAACTCGGTGCGCGAGCCCGATTCCAGCACGTGGTCGAGGTCCTCGTAGAAGTACTGCACGCTCGGCAGCGCGCCCTGTTCGGCGATCGCGCGCAGCACATCGGACTTCCCGGTGAAGTGCAGATAGAAGGTGGCCCGGCTGCAGCCGACCGCCGCGGCGATGTCGTCCACCCGGATCGGCGCGTACCCCTGGGTCGTGAACAACCCCTTCGCGGCTTCGATGAGCCGGGTGCGGGTGAGCCGCTTCTGCTCGTCGCGCAGCGAGGTCCGCCGGGTGGTGGTCATCTCGCCGGTCGCCGGTTCGGTCTGCATGGGTGCTTGGCCGCCTTGGTAGGGGGAGCGAAAGCCGTCGGTGCGATGGCTCTTTCCGCTGCTCGAGTCTACGTCTGTCCGGGTCACGCCCCTGATAGTAGACGTTTGTTGATTCACTAGACACTATGTCTAGTGACTGCTAGCGTGTGTGTCACATCACGTCCGGCAGGGGATTGTGACCCAATTCCGGAAAAGCCGAAGCAGGAGAGTTCATTGATTTCCCGAGAGTTGCCCAGGGTCTGCGTGATCGGCGCGGGCCCGTCCGGCATCACCGCCGCCAAGCGTCTCGCCGAGTACGGCATCCCGTTCGATTGCTACGAGGCCTCCGACGAGGTCGGCGGGAACTGGTACTTCAAGAATCCGAACGGCATGTCGGCCTGCTACCAGAGCCTGCACATCGACACCTCGAAGTTCCGGCTGGCCTTCGAGGACTACCCGGCGCCCGAGGAATGGCCGGACTTCCCGCATCATTCCCAGCTGCACCGGTACTTCCGGGACTACGTCGACCACTTCGGCATCCGGGACCGAATCATCTTCGGCACCAAGGTGATCGGCGCCAAGCGTGATGCCGCGGGCCTGTGGGTGATCACCACCGACACCGGCCGCACCGAGACCTACGACGTGCTGCTGGTCTGCAACGGTCACCACTGGGATCCCCGGCTGCCGGAGTATCCGGGCGAATTCGACGGCGTCCTGATGCACTCGCACGCCTACAACGACCCGTTCGATCCGGTCGACATGCGCGGCAAGCGCATCGTCGTGGTCGGCATGGGCAACTCGGGGCTCGACATCGCCAGCGAACTGTCGCAGCGGTTCATCGCCTCGAAGTTCTTCCTGTCCGCCCGGCGCGGGGTGTGGGTGCTGCCCAAGTACGTGAACGGCAAGGTGGGCGACAAGTCGTCGATGCCGTCGTGGATGCCGCCCAAGCTGGGCCTCAAGCTCAAGCAGCGGTTCGTGGTCAAGAACCGCGGCAACATGGAGGATTACGGCCTGCCCAAGCCCGATCACCTGCCGTTCGAGGCGCATCCGTCCGCCAGTGAGGAATTCCTGCACCGGGCCGGCTGCGGTGACATCGACTTCAAGCCCGCCATCACCCGCCTGGACGGCGACCGCGTGCACTTCGCGGACGGCAGCGTGGAGGAGGTGGACGTGATCGTCTGCGCCACCGGCTATCACATCTCCTTCCCGTTCTTCGCCGACCCGGACCTGGTGCCCGACTCCCGCAACCGGATCCCGCTGTACCGGCACATGATCAAGCCCGGGGTCGACAATCTGTTCTATCTCGGTCTGGCGCAGCCGATGCCGACGCTGGTGAACTTCGCCGAGCAGCAGTCCAAACTCATCGCCGCCTACCTCACGGGCAACTACCACCTGCCCTCGGACGTGGAGATGCACGAGGCCATCCGCATGAACGAGCAGGCCCGCAGCGGGCGCTACTACGATTCGCCGCGCCACACCATCCAGACCGAATTCGAGCCCTACGTCCGGGAATTGGAGCGCGAGATGGCGCGCGGCGCCAAGCGCGCCGCCGCGACGGGATTCGCCCTGCCGGTTCCGGCGCGCGCCGCGGCGCAGGTCTGAGAGGGTACGGAAATGACCAACATCTCGGGTTATTGCTCCGACGAATTCGCTGCTCTGCGAGAGGCTTTCGCCGAACAGGTGGAGTCCGGCGCGGAGCTGGGCGCCTCGGTGTGCGTGGTGGCCGACGGCGAACCGGTCGTGGATCTGTGGGGCGGCTGGGCGGATCCGGAGCGGACCGTGCGCTGGGGCGCGGACACGCTGGTGAACTCCTTCTCCATCACCAAGACCATGGCGGCGCTGTGCGCGCTGGTGCTGGTGGATCGCGGTGAGCTGGACGTGTACCAGAAGGTGGCGCACTACTGGCCGGAGTTCGCGGCCAAGGGCAAGGGCGACATCGAAGTACGGCAGCTGCTCGCGCACACCTCCGGGGTGTCCGGCTGGGAGGCGCCGATCGAGCTCGCCGACATCTACGACCACGAGGCCGCCGCCGACCGGCTGGCAGCCCAGGAACCGTGGTGGGAGCCGGGCACGGCCTCGGGCTACCACGCCATGAACTACGGGCACCTGATCGGCGCGCTGATCCAGCGCATCACCGGACGCAGCTTCGGCAGGTTCTTCGCCGAGGAATTGGCCGGACCGCTCGGCGCGGACTTCCACATCGGCACCGGCCCCGAGCATTTCGACCGCATCGCCACCCTGATCCCGCCGGACCTGCCGGAGTTCGATCAGTCGCTGCTGCCGCAGGACAGCGTCATGTTCAAGACGCTGTTCCAGCCCCTGCTCGACTTCGCCGAATGCGGGACCCCGGCCTGGCGGGCCGCGGAGACCGCGGTCAACGGCCACGGCAACGCGCGCTCGATCGCCCGGGTGCAGTCGATCATCAGCAACGGCGGCGAGCTGAGCGGGCGTAAGTTCCTGTCGCCCAAGACGATCGACCTGATCTTCGAGCAGCAGTCCGACGGGATCGACCTGGCGATCATGCTGCCGCTGCGGTTCGGCATCGGTTACGGCCTGCCGCAGGCGCAGACCGCGCCGACGGTGCCCGACGGCCGCGTGTGCTGGTGGGGCGGTCTGGGCGGGGCGATGGTCGTCAACGACCTCGATCGCCGGATCACCTTCGCCTACGCCATGAATCGCATGGCCACCGGCCTGATCGGCTCCGACCGCGCCGACGCCTACCTGAACGCCACCTTCCGCTGAGTTCCGCCCTTACCACCCGAGGATTGATCCATGACGCAAGCCGTTGACCTCCAAGCACTCGCGGCCCAGATCGCCGCGAAGCTCACCGGACCGGGCGGGCCGTTCGAGATGACCGCCGAGCCGGTGCTCGGCGCGACCATCCCGGTGTTCCGGAATCGCCGCCGCTCCCTGCTCGAGGTGCTCGACGATTCGCGGGCGCTGGGCGACCGTGACTACCTGGTCTCCGGAGACACCCGGGTGACCTTCGCCGAGCATCACGCGGCGGCGGGCGCGCTGGCCGCCGCCCTGGCCGATCGCTACAGCGTCGGCAGGGGTGATCGGATCGGCATTCTGGCGGCCAACACCCCCGAATGGGTGCTGACCTTCTGGGCCGCACAGCGCCTGGGCGCGATCCCGGTCGGCTACAACGCCTGGTGGGCGCCGCAGGAGATCACCTACGGCCTCGCGCACACCGAGCCGAAGGTGGTGATCGCCGACGCCAAGCGGGCCGCGCTGCTCGCCGAGAGCGGTGCGAGCATCCCGGTGCTCACCATGGAGACCGATCTGCCCGCGCTGGTCGCCGAATTCGCCGGCGCACTGCCGGAAATCGCCGTGGGCGAGGACGATCCGGCCTGCATCCTGTACACCAGCGGCACCACCGGACGTCCCAAGGGCGTGGTGCACTCGCACCGGAACATGGTGGCGGTCAGCGACTATCACCGTTTCACCGACGCCCTGGCGGCCGGTTTCCGCGGCCTGCCGTGGGACGGTTCGCCCACCAGCCGCCGTTTCCTGACCACCTCGCCGCTGTTCCACATCGCGAGCCTGCACAACCTGGTGATCCCGCGCCTGCGCACGGGCGACGCCGTCATCTTCCAGACCGGGTCCTTCGAGGCCGATCGGGTGCTCGGGCTCATCGAATCCGAGCGCATCACCAACTGGGGCGCGGTGCCCACCATGGCCAGCCGCCTGCTGGACGCGGACCTGGAGCGGTACGACCTCACCTCGCTCGCGGCGTTCTCGCTCAACGCCGCGCCGTCCTCGCCCGCCCTGCAGGCCCGCCTGCGCGAGCGCCTGCCCGTGGCGCAGGTGGCCCTGACCACCAGCTACGGCTGCACCGAGAGCGGCACCGCCGCGACGGTGGCCACGCCGCCCGAGCTGGCGGCGCGGCCGGAGACGGTCGGCCGGCCCATCATCGGTGTGGCGGTGGAGATTCGCGATCCCGAGGGCAGGGTGGTTCCCGACGGTGTCGAGGGCGAGATCTGCATCCGCAGCGCGTACGTCATGCTCGGCTACTGGAACGACGACGTCGCCACCGGCGCGAGCATCGACGAGAACCGCTGGCTGCGCACGGGCGACTTCGGCTTCCTGTCCGAGGGCAGGCTGCAAATGGCCGGGCGGCGTTCGGATCTGATCCTGCGCGGCGGCGAGAACGTCTATCCCACCGAGATCGAGAACGCCCTGGACGAGCATCCGCTGGTTCAGGAATCCGCCGTGATCGGCATCCCGCACGAGGATCTCGGGCAGGAGGTGGCCGCCGTCGTGGTGGTGGCCGATCCGGACGCGGTGACCGTGGACGAACTCCGGGACCACGTGGCCCAGCGCCTGGCCTATTTCAAGGTGCCCGCGCGCTGGCTGGTCACCTCGGACGCGTTGCCGCGCAACGCGACCGGCAAGGTGCTGCGCCGCGAGCTGTCGGTGGGGGAGTGAAAGACCGTGTACGACATCCTCATCAAGGGCGGGCGCTGGTTCGACGGCACCGGCGCGCCGTCGGCCGTGCGAGATATCGGCATCCGTGACGGCCGGGTCGCCGATATCGGCAGCGGCCTGGACGAGACCGGGTGCGGCCGGGTCATCGACGCCGCCGGCCACTGGGTCATGCCCGGAATGCTGGACATCCACACCCACTACGACGTGGAGGTGCTGCTGGACCCGTCGCTGTCGGAGTCGGTGCGGCACGGCGTGACCACGATCCTGCTCGGCTCGTGCTCGCTGTCCACCGTGCACGTGGACGGTCCCGACGCCGGCGATCTGTTCGGCCGGGTGGAGGCCATCCCGCGCAAGCACGTGGTGGCGGCGATGGACGGGCTCAAGACCTGGCGGAGCGCGCACGGCTACGTGGCGGCGCTCGAGTCGCTGCCGCTGGGCGCGAATCTCGCCGCGTTCATCGGGCATTCGGATATTCGCGCCGCGCAGCTGGGTCTGGATCGGGCCACCCGGCCCGATGTGCGGCCCACCGAGGCCGAACTGAAAGCCATGGAGCACAAGCTGTCCGAGGCTCTCGACGCCGGATTCGTGGGGATGTCGTCGCAGCAGTTGCTGTTCGACAAGCTGGACGGTGAGGTGTGCCGTTCGCGCACCCTGCCGTCGACCTACGCCACGGCCAAGGAGCGGCGGCGGCTCAATCGTATTCTGCGCGAGCGTAATCGGGCGCTCCAGGGCGGTCCCGATGTGCCGCGCCCGCAGAGTCTGATCGCCATGGTGGCCAGTTCGCTGGGTATCGGGCGGCCGAACCTCAAGGTCAGTCTGCTCTCGGCCGCCGACATCAAGGCGATTCCGGGTGTGGTGCACATCTTCCCGCTGCTGGCCAAGATCGTGAACCGGCTCGGCGGCAACTTCCGCTGGCAGCATCTGCCGGTTCCGTTCGAGGTCTACTCCGACGGCATCGACCTGCCCGTCTTCGAGGAGTTCGGTTCCGGTGCGGCGGCCCTGCACCTGTCCAACCAGCTCGACGAGCGACGCGACCTGCTGGCCGATCCGGAGTACCGGCGCTGGTTCCGCAAGGATTACGACAAGAAGTACGGCCCGCGCGTGTGGCACCGCGACTTCTTCGACGCCGAGATCACCGAATGCCCCGACGCGAGCGTCATCGGGAAGACCTTCGGGCAGGTGGGCCTGGACCGGGGCGGTCTGCACCCGGTGGACGCCTTCCTGGATCTGGTGGTGGAGCACGGTTCCAAGGTGCGCTGGCACACCACCATCTCCAATCACCGTCCCGAGGTACTGGATCGGCTGGCCGCGGATCCCGGTGTGCAACTGGGCTTCTCGGACGCCGGCGCGCATCTGCGCAACATGGCCTTCTACAACTTCGGGTTGCGCCTGCTCGGGCGCGTGCACCGGGCCCAGCGGGACGGCAAGCCGTTCATGACCGTCGAGCACGCCGTGCACCGCCTCACCGGTGAACTCGCGGACTGGTACGACCTGGATGCCGGGCATCTGCGCGCGGGCGACCGGGCAGACGTGGTGATCGTGGATCCCGCCCGGCTCGACGACTCGCTCGAGGCCTATGCCGAGAGCGTGGTGCCCGAGTACGACAACCTCTCCCGCATGGTCAATCGCAACGACGCCACCGTCACCGCGGTGCTCGTCAACGGCGAGTACGTGTTCGGCCGCGGAGAGAAGTCGCCGCACCTGGGCGAGCGGCGCACCGGCCGGTTCCTGCGCGCGGGCCGGCGCTGATCCGGTCCCCGCGCGGGCAGCGAAATCCACTGACCAGCAGCAGTTTCCGGTCCGGATGTGCGTTCGGCGCATGCCCGGACCCAAGGAAGAGAGCGCAATGAGTACTGCGAGATTCGGCGGCAAGGTTGCCGTCGTGACCGGCGCCGCCTCCGGCATCGGTTCGTCCCTGGCCACCGCCCTGGTCGCCGAGGGCGCGTCCGTGATCGGCCTGGACATCGACGAGCCCGGATTGGCGAAGAAGGCGGCCGAACTCGGCGACGCGTTCGTTCCGGTGACCGCCGACGTCACGGCCGAGGCACAGGTGGCCGCCGCGATAGGCGTCGCGGCCGAACGCTTCGGGCGCCTGGACGCGGCGTTCAACGTCGCGGGCGGATCCCGGATCGGCGCGATCACCGACATGGCCGAGGCCGATTGGGATTTCACCGTCGACCTGGTGCAGAAGAGCGTGTTCCTGTGCACCAAGCACGAGGCTCGCCTGATGCGTGACAGCGGCAACGGCGGTGCGATCGTGAACATCTCGTCCCTGGACGGCCGCATCCCGATGCCCGGCGGCAGCCCCTACGCCACCGGCAAGGCGGGCGTGGTGATGTTCTCCAAGAACGCCGCCCTGGAGTTGGCGCCCCACCGCATCCGGGTGAACTCGGTCCTGCCCGGCCTGGTGGACACCCCGCTGGTTGCGGCGGTGATGGCCTACGAGCCCGCGAAACAGATGTTCCTGGACCGGATTCCCCTGGGCGCGGCCGCGACCCCCGAGCAGATCACCGCCCCCTGCCTGTTCCTGGCCTCCGATGACGCGTCCTACATCACCGGTACCGAGCTGGTGGTGGACGGCGGCTGGGAGATCAGCAATTTCCCGAACCTGGCGAAGCTCGCCGGGAGCTGATCGGAGTCGTCGCGGGGGCGTATGCCGTTCCCCGCGACGCACCGCCTCACGCTCGGTGCCGCCCCCGCAATCGATGAAGGTTGCCCACCGGCACCCGCCGAAACTCTCGCCCGTTCGCGAGAACCGAGGGCGCCTCCACACCCCCGCCCGCCGGCCCCCGGGTGTCAGCCGTACCCAGCCAAGCGGCGAATGTCACCGCAGCACAGCATATTCCGATGACAACAAACTCGACCACGCCCGCCATGCGCATCCCTCCCTGCCTCGGGCCGCCGTCTACCGGTAGAACCGCCCCCGCGCGGCCAACGTCCGCCGCCCCCGCTCGGTGATCTGCCACACCCCCACCCCACGCTGCATCCGTCCGAGAATGAGCCCTCGCGCGCTGAGCTTGGACACCGCGTTGCGCGTCCGCCAGGCGGTCAGCGTTGCCGCGTCCGCAAGACTCTCGACGGTGAGAAGCCCACCCGGGTCGAGCGATTCGAGTACCGCGATCTGTGCCTTGTCGAGCCTGCTGGTGAATGTCATGGGTAAACGGTGAGTCGCGCACCGACACTCTGACCCCGGGAGTGGCGAGTTCGCGAAATTGATGTGAATGCCCAGCAGACTTCCCATTTAGGCCTACCGTTTTTCTTGGATCGAGAAGAATTGTCGGACCTGGTGAGAGGACAGGGAGATGGGGGACGGCGAGTCAGAGGACACGGGGACTACGTTGCCACGTCGGCAGTTGGGCAGATTGCTGCGCGAGGAACGCTCGGCTACCGGAATGAATTTGGAGCAGGCCGCCGCGCTGGTTCAATGGAGTCGGCCTACGCTGAGCCGACTCGAGCGGGGTGAGACCGCGAGAATCAGACTCACGGACGTGCTGGCGCTGTGCGAGGCGTACGGCGTGTCTGCCGAGACGACGGCCGTCGCGAGGGGGTACGCGGAGCAGGTACCGGCCAAGACGTGGTGGCACGGCTACGGCGACCTGATTCCGGTGTGGGCCAATGTCTACGTCGGGTTGGAATCCAGCGCAACCGTATTGACGATCTTCCAACCACTGATAATGCACGGACTGCTGCAAACCACCGACTATGCGCGGTCTCTCGACCGGCTCTTCTTTCGGGATCACACAGAAGCCGAACTCGACCGACGCATTCAAATCCGAAGTCAGCGGCAGCATGCGCTGACTCGGGCCCACGAGCCGACACGGACGCTCGTGGTTCTCCACGAGAGCGTGCTGAGAACGGTTGTGGGAGACCCGCACATCATGTCGGCGCAGTGTCGGCACGTCGCCGATATCTCAACGCACGACAACATCGACCTTCGGGTGATGCCGTTCCGAGCGGGTGCGCCACTCGGCGCGGCGGTGCCGCCGTTCACGATCATGGATTTCGGCCGTGTCACCCCTGGCAAGCGGCAGCAGGAACCCTCCCAGGTCTATTGCGAGGGCTACGCGGGTAGTGCCTACTTGGAGAAGCGAACGGATGTTCTGTTGTTTCGCCAGGCATTCCAGAAGCTCCAAGAGAGAAGCCTGGACGCTCGTTCGAGTCGCGACCTGGTGCGAGAAATAGCGAGGAGACACGAGAGTGAACGATGATGTGGCCCATGCTCGGTGGTTCAAATCCAGCTTCAGTCAGGGAGGCTCGGACTGCGTCGAAGTCGCCTTCCTGGCAAATGGCGAGGTTGGTGTGCGTGACTCCAAGTGTCCCTCCGGTCCGTCCCTGACCTTCACGCCCGGACAGTGGGAGGCATTCACCGCGAGTATCTGGGCGGGGGAGTTGGCAGGGGAGTGAGGCTTTGAGCGTTGAGTCGGACCGCGCCGAGTGGTTCAAGTCCACCCACAGTGCCGGAGGTCAGGAATGCGTCGAAGTCGCCTTCCATCCCGGTGGCGAAGTAGGCGTGCGTGACTCGAAGGACCGTGGCGGTCCGGCGTTGACCTTCGGTCCGCGAGCCTGGGACGCGTTCACCGCCGCTCTGCGCGCCGGGAGCTTCGGGTAGGCGGGGCCCGGCTCACCAGTCGTTCACCGAGCGTTCGTGTTGGCGCAAGGTGGGGGAGGCAATCTCTACTGATGGGTGTGCGGGCCCCATCGCACATCTCTACCGATCGAATCGGCCGGAGTTCGCGATGACTGAAACGCCTGTCGCACATGCCTCGAACCCGTCCTCGGGGCTCAGCCCCGATGTTCAGGTCGCCCTGCAGCGGGTCACCACCCGCCTGAACACCGAATTCACCGAGCTGGTGGCCGCCGACACCGTGGACGCCACGGTCCAGTCGGCGTACGAGTACATCGCCCGGGAAGCGAAGGTGGAAGCCTTCCTTCCGCTGCTCGCCGAGCGCATCGCCCGAAAGAGGCTGCGGGAGAGCATGACCTGAGAACCGGGCGAATCCCGGCGCGCGGGACACGGCGGTGCGGTGTGTGAACCCCCGTCGCGTCTCGCGCTTTTTCGTGTAAGCGCCGAAAAGTGTCGTGCTCGGACGCTAACGTCAAGGAGGTGGGACACGGCGGGGATGACTCAGGGCGGATCGGTTCTCTACGAAGAGATTTCGATGTCATGTTGGATGCGTGCTGGGAGGAGGTGGAGGGGACCGCCTCGGGGGAGTTGCTGGCGGCGCTGCACGATCCGGGGATGCGGGAACGGCGCATCGACGCGCTGCACTATCTCGAGACACTGCTCATGCGGGATTTGAGCCTGGCCAAACTGCGTGAAGCGGGCCGGGCCGAGCGCGCGGAACTGGCCGACATGTGGCACCGCACCGAGAGTTTGCGGCTGACGGCCATGGCACAGGTGCGCGCGGAGGAGCATCCGCTGCGCCGCGAGGGCCCCAAGGGATTCGAGCAGGTGTGCGGGTGGCTGGTGGGGCTGCTGCTGCCGCGCGAATACGAGGCGGCCTTCGGGGAAGCGTCCCTGGAATGCGGATTGGCCCCCGAACGCACGCGCCTGCCCTCGCACGACTGGTGGGCCTGGGCGGTGCGCTACGGCTGGCTCGTCGATACGACGAGTCCCGCTGGGAAACAGCTGCTTTCGCTCGACCAGAACGCCTTCGTCGAGCGAATCCGCCGCGTCATCTCCGGCGCGCACGTCGCGGGCTCGGACGACCCGGCGGTGGTGGAGCGCTGGGAACGCGCGTTCAAGGGCATCGAGGAGGAATTGCGCGCCGATCTCGAGGCCGCCCTGGCCGTGGCGCGTGAGGCGCGCGGCGCCTCCTTCGAACTCGCGCTCACCTGGGTCGCAGAACTCTACGAGGAACTCGCCGACCTGCGGGTGCAACGCCGGGCGGCGGTACGCCGCTGCATCGCCATGAAGGACGAGGTCGCCGGCCGCGTGAACGCGGCCACCGATTCGGTCCGCGAATGGTGCTGCGCCGCGGCCGCCGACCGCATCGCCGAGGAGCACGCCGAGCTGTGGGATCGGGTGCGCACGGTGGTGTGGGAACACCGGAGTACCTGGGAACGCGAGGGATTCACCTTCACCGTCGACGGCAGCGCGCTCGCCGATCGCCTGCGCCTGGCGGTGCGCGAGCATCCCTCCCGGCAGTCGATCAGCGAGGTCTCCTCCGGCGCGCTGCCGCGAGTATCGCCCGCCGCCCCCGGCGTGCTCGCGGTGGCCACCGACGCCTCCGGGTTCGGCCCGGTGGGCGGCTACGCCTGGGTGACCGCCGACGGCCGCAGTGGCGGCGGCAAGTGTGTGGACGGCAAGTCCTCGGTCGAGTCCGAGCTCATCGCCATCTGCGAAGCCGCTCTCGCGCCCGAACTCTCGGATCGCCGCCTGCGCATACTGTCCGACTGCGATCAGGCGGTGGAGGCCGTGAACGCGGCGTTGCGCAACCGGACCGCCAACACGCTCCCGTTCACCGTGTCCGCCGCGGTCCAGGACTACGTGCACCGCGCGATAGGCCGCGCGATTCCCTTCAGCGCCAAATGGATAGCGGGCCACGACGGCCACCCCCTCAACGAGGAGGCACACCGCCTGGCCCGCGCCGCACGCTGGTAGCGCGCCGATCCTCAGCGCTCGGGCGGGATCACCGGGGAGTCCCAGGCCCGGGCGAAGCGCCGCTTGTCGACCGCGTTGGTCTCCCGGCTGCGGTACACCACGTACGGTCGCACCAGGTAGCCGACCGGCGCGCTGAACATGTGCACGAGCCGGGTGTACGGCCAGACCCCGATGAGGGTGATCACGATGAGCCCGTGCGCCTGGAAGGTCCACGGTGTGCCCACCATGAGTTCCGGCTGCGGATGCGCGGTGAAAAGACTGCGGAACCAGGGCGATACGGTCTCGCGGTAGTTGTACGTGCCCCACAGCAGGTTGCTGCCCACGGTGTTGAGCAGACCCGTGATGAGCGCACCCGCCAGCAGGGCGTACATGAACTTGTCGTTGGTCGTGGTCGCCTGCCGCACGGCCGAGACCGTGAAGCGCCGGTAGAGCAGAATGGCGATGCCGAGGATGACCGCGACGCCCGCGACGGTGCCCGCCGACACCGCGACCACGTGGTACAGGTGATCGGAGATGCCGATGGCGGCGGTCCAGGAGGCCGGGATCAGTACGCCCAGCACGTGTCCGCCGAAGACGCCGAGCATGCCGAAGTGGAACAGCGGACTGCCCAGGCGCAGCAGCCGGGATTCGTAGATCTGCGAAGACCGTGTGGTCCAGCCGAATTGGTCGTTGCGATACCGCCACAGGTGGCCCAGCACGAACGAGGTGAAGGCGACGTAGGGCAGTGTCATCCACAGGGTGCTGGTCATCGGCGGCCTTCCGCTCCGGTGAAGGACAGGGGGTCCATGGCGAACGGCTCCAGGCCGACTTCTTCCTCGGGCGGTCCCTGTGCGGCGAGTTCGGCGATGCGCCTGCGGTCGGCGGTGGTGACCGGCGGCAGCGTCGCGGTGACGGCGGCCAGAACGCCGGCGTACGGTGATCCGCTGTCGGACAGCGAGAGTCGCAGGAGTTCCAGCACGGGGACGTGTTCGCCGAGCAGGCGTTCGCCGCCCACCGGGTCGACGGTGGCCGCGAATTCCAGCAGTACCGGCAGGAAGTCGGGCAGTTCCTCGTCACCGAGTTCCATGCCCGCGTGCCGGTAGGCGTGCTTGAACCGCAGCAGCGCCATGCCGCGCTTGCGGGTGTCGCCGTACGCGTAGTAGCTCAGGTGCAGGCTGGCCCGGCGGCGCATGTCGAAGGTCTCGACGTACTCCCGCGCCAGCGCGATGGGCGTGCCCGCGCGCAGGTGCTCGATGATCGGGTCCAGGTGCACGCGTACCGAATTCGGCAGCTCGCTCACGGCTGCGGCCAGTTCGCCGATCATCTCCAGGGCGGTGACGCTCGGATAGTCCAGCAGCAGCGCGCCGAGCCGCCAGACGAGTCGCCGGTCGCGGTCCGAGAGCTCGACGGCGGGTTCGGGCCGCCTGCGCAGTTTCAGCAGGTTCATGGCGTGACTCCGGTGGATTCGGCGGCCGCCGCCCCGGGGCCGTCCGGGAGGCGACGATCGGCCCGGGCGTTCGGGTAGTCCAGCGGGAGTGCGCCGAGCCGCCAGGCCAGCCGGGCGTCGTGCTCGACGGCGGGGACGGCCGGTGCGGGCCGGCGGCGCAGGGTGAACAGCTTCATCGGGTCGCTCCCGCCGGGAGGGTGGCTCCGGGCTCGTTCGCGGTGCCGCCGTTGCCGTTGGCGCCATGACCGTTGCCGTTGCCGTTGGCTCCGGACCCGTTGTGCCCGTTGCCGTTCGAGCCGTTGCCGTTCGAGCCGTTGCGTCCCGGCAGCAGTCCCGAGGCGTTCTTGCCGTCCCAGTTGAGCAGGTTGATCCGCGTGGACTTCTCCTCCGGCGCGGCCCCGTTGGTATCGGTGAGGTGGAACTTCTCCGCCATCACGTCGAAGGCCGTCATGCCGGGCCCGCCGTCGGTGTCGAGGCTGCAGCCGGTGGCCAGCGAATCCAGTTCGTGCGCCCGCGAGGTCGCGCCCTGCGGAATCACGTACCGGTGCTCGTATTTGGCGATGGCCAGCAGCCGGTACATGGCCTCGATCTCCTCCGGCTCGAGTCCCACCGAATCCGGAATGGTGAGATCGGGTTCCTGGCCGAGGTTGATCGAGCGCATGAACGAGCGCATGCCCGCGAGCCGTTGCAGCGAGGAGCGCACCGGGCCGAGTTCACCGGCGGTGAAGAGTTCGGCCAGGTATTCCAGCGGAATCCGCAGGGCGTCGATGGCGCCGAAGAGATTGTCGACGTTCTCGCCGTCGTGCCCGGTCTCGGACAGCACGTCCACCACCGGCGACAGCGGCGGCACGTACCAGACCATCGGCATGGTGCGGTATTCCGGATGCAGCGGCAGTGCGATCTGGTAGTCGACGATGAGCTTGTAGCACGGCGAATCCTGGGCCGCCTGAATCCATTCCGGCGAGATCCCGGCCCGTTCGGCCTCGGCGATCACGCGCGGATCATGCGGATTGAGGAAGACGCCCAGCTGCGCGGGGTACAGATCCTTGTCGTCCTTGACCTCGCACGCGGCCTGTACGGCATCGGCGTCGTACAGCATGACGCCGATGTACCGCAGTCGCCCGACACAGGTTTCCGAGCACACGGTCGGGATGCCGACCTCCACGCGCGGGTAGCAGAAGGTGCACTTCTCCGCCTTGCCCGTCTTGTGGTTGAAGTAGATCTTCTTGTACGGGCAGCTGCTCACGCACTGCCGCCAGCCGCGGCACTTGTCCTGGTCGACGAGCACGATGCCGTCCTCGGAGCGCTTGTAGATGGCGCCCGAGGGGCACGCCGCCGCGCACGAGGGGTTGAGGCAGTGCTCGCAGATGCGCGGCAGGTAGAACATGAAGGTCTCCTCGAATTCGAGTTTGACCTTGTCCTCCAGCTTGCCGAGCAGCGGATCCTTGGCGACCTGCTCGGGGCCCGAGCCCAGCGAGTCGTCCCAGTTCGCGCCCCAGGTGACCTTGGCGTCCTCACCGGTGATGAGCGACTTGGGCTTGGCCACCGGGCTGGTGTCCATGGCGGGCGCCGAGAGCAGGTTCTCGTAGTCGTAGCTCCACGGGTCGTAGTAGTCCGACACCGTGGGCAGATCCGGGTTGGCGAAGATGTTGAGCAGTCGCTTCATCCGCGAGCCGGACTTGAGGGTGAGTTTGCCCTTCTTGTTGAGGGTCCACCCGCCCTTCCACTTCTCCTGGTCCTCGTACCGGCGCGGATAGCCCTGTCCGGGACGGGTTTCCACGTTGTTGAACCAGACGTACTCGGTGCCGCCGCGGTTGGTCCACGCCTGCTTGCAGGTGACCGAGCAGGTGTGGCAGCCGATGCACTTGTCGAGGTTCATGACCATCGCGAGCTGTGCCATGACGCGCATGTCAGTACTCCACTTCCTGCGAGCGCTTACGAATCGTCGTCACTTCGTCGCGCTGATTTCCGGTGGGGCCGTGGTAGTTCAGCGCGAAGGACTGCTGGGCGTAACCACCGATGAGATGCGAGGGCTTGATCATGATGCGGGTGAGCGCATTGTGAATGCCGCCGCGTTTGCCGCGACCCTTGAAGTCGTCGGGCTTGTCGGCGCCGTTGCCGTTGGAACCGTTGGCGCCCTTACCGTTCGCCGTGGTCGGCGGCCCCTCGATGCGCGGCACGTTCACCGTGCGGTCCTGGGCGTGGTACATGAACACCGTGCCCTCGGGCATGCGGTGCGACACGATCGCCCGGGCCACCACCACGCCGTTGCGGTTGACGGCCTCGATCCAATCGTTGTCCGACACACCGATCTTCGCGGCGTCGACGTTCGACATCCAGATGGCCTGACCGCCGCGCGAGAGCGTGAGCATGTGCAGGTTGTCCTGGTACGCCGAGTGGATCGACCACTTGGAGTGCGGGGTCAGGTAGCGCACCGTCACCCCGCCGTGCTCGTTGACCGAGCCGATGCCGGGCTCGCTGAACAGCGCCGTCATGTCCAGCGGCGGCCGGTAGATCGGCAGCTGTTCGCCGAGTTCGATCATCCAGTCGTGATCGAGGTAGAAGTGCTGGCGCCCGGTGAGGGTGTGCCAGGGCTTGAGTCGCTCGGTGTTGATCGTGAAGGGCGAGTAGCGGCGGCCGCCGGTCTCGCTGCCCGACCATTCGGGCGAGGTGATGACGGGCACCGGCCGGGCCTGGGTGTCCGCGAAGGTGATGCGCTTGCCCTCGTGCTCGGCCGCCAGGTCCGCCAGCTGGGTGCCGGTGCGCTCCTCGAGATCCTCGAAGCCCTCCACGGCGAGGCGGCCGTTGGTGGTGCCGGACAGCGCGAGGATCGTCTCGGCGGCGTGGATGTCCTTGGCCAGCGACGGACGCCCCTGTGCCACACCGGAAACGACGGTTCCGTTCTGGCCCCTGAGGTACTCGACCTCCTCGGTCGGATGGGTGACCACGCCCTTGGTGGTGAGCCCCAGCGTCTCGACCAGCGGTCCCAGCGCCGCCATCTTCTCGGCCACGGCGGGGTAGTTCCGTTCCACCACCACGAGTTTGGGCATGGTCTTACCCGGAACGGGCTCGCATTCGCCCTTCTTCCAATCCAGCACGCGCCCACCGGCCTGGGCCAGCGCGTCGGCGGTGTCGTGCTGCAGCGGCACCGCCACGATGTCCTTGCGGACGCCGAGGTGCTTCTCGGCCAGCCAGGAGAAGCCGCGCGCGATGCGGTGGAAGGCGTCGAAGTCGGTGCGGGTCTCCCACGGCGGGGAGATGGCCGGGGTGAACGCGTGCACGAAGGGGTGCATGTCGGTGGAGGACAGATCGTGCTTCTCGTACCAGGTGGCGGCGGGCAGCACGATGTCGGAGTACATGGTGGTGCTGGTCATGCGGAAGTCCAGCGACAGCAGCAGATCCAGCTTGCCGGTCGCGCCCTCCTCGCGCCAGACCAGCTCCTGCGGCCGCACGCCGGTGGCCTCGCCGGTCTGCAGGTTGGAGTCCGCGCCCAGCAGATGCTTGTGGAAGTACTCGTTGCCCTTGCCCGAGGAGCCGAGCAGGTTCGCGCGCCACACGGTGAGCACGCGCGGGAAGTTCTCCGGGGCGTCGGGATCCTCGCAGGCGAAGCGCAGCTCGCCGGACTTCAGTCCCTCGACCACGTAGTCGGCCGCGCTCGTGCCCGCGGCCTCGGCCTCGTCGGCCAGATCCAGGGGATTGCGATTGAGCGTCGGGTAGGACGGCATCCAGCCCAAACGCGTTGCGAGCGCGATGTTGTCGGCGGCGGTGCGCCCGGCGAACTCGCCCTTGGCCAGCGGCGAGGCGAACGCCTCGGAGGTGAAGGGGTCGTAGCGCCACTGGTCGTTGGTCAGGTACCAGAACACGGTGCCCTGCATCTGGCGCGGCGGCCGCTGCCAGTCCAGCCCGAAAGCCAGTGTGGCCCAGCCGGTTACCGGCCGGCACTTCTCCTGGCCCACGTAGTGCGCCCAGCCGCCGCCGTTCACGCCCTGGCAGCCGGTGAGCAGCGTCAGGGTGAAGAAGGCGCGGTAGATCTGATCCGAGTGGAACCAGTGGTTGGTGCCCGCGCCCATGAGGATCATCGAGCGCCCGCCGGATTTATCGGCGTTGTCGGCGAATTCGCGGGCGATACGCGCCGCCTGTACGGCGGGGACGCCGGTGATCTGTTCCTGCCAGGCCGGTGTGTACGGCTCGCTGGGATCGTCGTAGCCGGTAGGCCAGCTGCCGGGCAGCCCCGATCGCGCTACCCCGTACTGGGCCAGCAACAGGTCGAACACCGTCGTCACCCGCTTACCCGCCACGACGGTGGTCGGCACACCGCGGGTGAGGACGCCCGCGGTGGGCTCGTCGAAGCGGGGGAACTGCACGGCCGCAGCGTCGTCGGTGCGACCGTGCAGAGTCAGGAGGGGATCGACGTCCCCGAGGTCCAGGTTCCATTTGCCCTTGCCCGCTTCGGTGAAGCGGTCGCCGAGGGATCCGTTGGGCACCTGGGGATTTCCGTCGCCGTCCAGCAGTACCGGCTTGAATTCCACGCCCTCGCCGGTCTCTCCGAGATCGGCGGCGGTGAGGAACTTGCCCGGTACCGCGACACCGTCCTTGTCCTCCAAGGTGATGAGGTACGGCAGGTCGGTGTAGCGCTTGATGTAGTTGTCGAAGCGCTCGGTGCGCTTGGCGACGAAGAACTCGTTGAGCACGACGTGGCCCATGGCCATGGCCAGCGCGGCGTCGGTGCCGGGGCGCGCGGGCATCCACTCGTCGGCGAACTTGGTGTTGTCGGCGTAGTCCGGGGAGACCACCACGACCTTCTGGCCGCGGTAGCGGGCCTCGGTCATGTAGTGCGCGTCCGGGGTTCGGGTCACCGGGACGTTGGAGCCCCACATGATGAGGTAGCCGGCGTCGAACCAGTCCGCGGACTCGGGCACGTCGGTCTGATCGCCGAAGACCTGCGGCGAGGCCACCGGCAGGTCGGCGTACCAGTCGTAGAACGACAGCATGGAGCCGCCGATCAGCGAGATGAAGCGCGCGCCGACGGCGTGGCTGACCATGGACATGGCCGGAATCGGGGAGAAGCCGGCGACGCGGTCCGGGCCGTACTTCTTGATGGTGTGCACGTGGGCGGCGGCGGCCATCTCCGCGGCCTCCCACCATTCGGCGCGCACGAAGCCGCCGCGACCGCGAGCGGACTTGTAGGACTTGGCCTTCGCGGGATCCTCGACGATGGACTCCCACGCCAGCACCGGATCCTTGAGCCGGGTCTTGGCCTCGCGGTACAGCTCCAGCAGCACGCCGCGCACGTACGGGTAGCGGATGCGCGCGGGGGAGTAGGTGTACCAGGAGAACGACGCGCCGCGCGGGCAGCCGCGGGGCTCGTACTCGGGCTTGTCCGAACCCACCGAGGGGTAGTCGGTCTGCTGGGATTCCCAGGTGATCACGCCGTCCTTGACGTAGATCTTCCAGGAGCACGAACCGGTGCAGTTCACACCGTGCGTGGAGCGCACCACCTTGTCGTGGGACCAGCGATCACGATAGAACTCGTCGGCCTCGCGCCCGCCCACCCGATGCAGGGTGCGCAGATCGCCGGAAACCTCGCCGCGATTGAAGTACTTTCCCAGTCGAAGAAGTGCATCCGCGGAGGAAGTTCCGGTATGCGAGTTAGCCATGACGCCCCCATCGAGTGAGAAAAACCGGGCTGCTGGCTCGACTGTAGGGACGACATTGCGGGCATCAAAACCATGTTCTCACAGTGCGCGACGGCCACCGGTGAGTTGTGAGATCGCCGCAACCTCACGGTCACTGCGCGATAGCGGCAATACCCCCGGTGATCGCGCGTGACCTGCGGTTACCGAGGGTGAACCGCTGAAATGCGGCCCGTTCCAGGGGTTCCGGAGGTGTCACGGTGATGCTTTGGAAACGGCTGGTTCTCCGGCGGTTTACATTTGTTAACACGTTTCGGAAGGGGACCTGTACGCGATTTTCCGCCAACCCGGCTACCGTGTCGCCGCTTCGGAGTGGCGTGGATTACTCGTCGGTATTCGCGTTTGCTGAATAATCGCCACTGAATTCGGCGGCACCGGGCGCGCGGTACGAAATGCGGAGTGTGACATCCCGAATCAGACATTCGAACCGCGTCCGCGGCGCGGGGCGCCCGTAAATCCCCATTCCATCCGGTCGGGACACGCGGTCGCGGCGCGCGGCGCGGGGAGGTGCTCCGTCGCCGCCCGCGCCGCCGGTGTGCGCGGTTCAGGCCGCGGGCGTGGTGTCCCTGGGCCGCTTGAACCAGGCCGAGGCGTTGCGCCCGGACAGCAGGATCACCAGGGCCACTCCGACGATGAAGCCCAGCGGTCCGGGCGGTGACTGGCTCGCCGCCCCGCCGAGTCCCATGAACGCGGTGATGACCGCGAAGACGATCGAGGTCACCCGCAGTCCGTTGCCGCCCGAACCGTAGGCGAACGCCAGGCCGGCCAGCACGATGGGGGCGAAGAAGCCGCCGACCGCCGCACCCGCGAGGTAGGCGTTGCCCAGGGTCGTCGCCGCGACGATCACCGCGATGCCCAATCCGCCGAACAGGAAGGCGATCACCCGCGCCGCCTTCACCGCCGAGGGCATGACCGTAACCGGCGTGTACGGCCCATAGGGGTTGTAGCCGTGCGGATTCGGGGGATAGTCGTAGCCCGCGTCCCCGCCCGCCGGGAACGGCGGCATGGGGTCGTAGCCGCCGGCGGGCGGTGGTGGGTAGGCGCCCTGCGTCGGTGTCGAGCTCGCGGCCGGGGCGTTGCCCAGCGCCGGAAACGGTGTCGTCGGTGGGTAATTCGGGGTCTGCTCGCTCGCGGGCGGCGGTGCCGCGGCCGCCGGGGCCGGTTGTCCCCACACCGCGGGCAGTTCGGCCGTGCCGTGCGGTGAGCGCCTGCCCGGCGCGTGATCGGCTGTCGCGCCCGCGTTCGTATGCTCGCCGTCGCGCGGGTCTTTCCCCAGTTCCACCGGTACATCCTCTGCAGTTGTGCGCCCGGCCTCCGTCCCGCCGGGTACTTCGCTCCGCACGCTAGCAGTGGTCCCCGACACAGCGGCGCGGTCTGGATCACACATCCTTCAGAAGGTGACCGAAGTCGTGGGACGAATCGGTGGCGTCCCGGCCCATCACGGGCTAGATTGGAGTCATTCCAGAAAACGACCATCGTTCAGAAGGAGTGCGATATGACCACCACACTGTCCCGGACCCCGATCACCAGCCCGCTGGGTAAGGCCGAGCAGAAGGCGGTCGGCCTGGCCCTGCAGTCGGCGCTGACCGATCTCATCGATCTGTCGCTGCTGGCCAAGCAGGCGCACTGGAACGTGGTCGGGCGCGACTTCAAGACCGTGCACCTGCACCTCGACGAGGTCGTCGACAGCGCCCGCGAGTTCTCCGACGCCGTCGCCGAACGCGCTGCGGCCCTGGGTATTTCCCCCGACGGCCGCACCGCCACGGTGACCGAGGCCAAGGGACTGCCGCAGCTGCCCGCGGGCTACCTGCGCACGCACGAAGCGGTATCGGCCATCGTCGAGGTACTCGACAAGCTGACCCAGCGCCTGCGCGGCCACATCGCCGCCACCGAGACCGCCGACCCGGTGACCCAGGACCTGTTCATCTCCATCACGGCCAAGATCGAGGAGCATCGCTGGATGTTCCAGGCCCAGCTCGCGGACTGACCGGCGGCCGGGCGGGAGCACAGCCCACTCCCGCCCGGCGGAACCCCGCACGGCGCGGAACCGGAAATTACGGAACGCGACCGGACCTCGGCCGGATCCGATTCGACAGCGAAACACCCGCCGGACACATGTGTCCGGCGGGTGTTCGTCTGTCCGGCTGAGCTTTTCGGCGCCGGTCGCTACTCGGCGATCAACTCGGCCTCCGAGTCCAGGGCCTGCTGGGTCTCCTCCGGTACACCGACCGCGCCCGGCAGGTAGGTGATCGAGCGCAGCGCGCCCGTGTAGCGGAAGACACCGCGGCGTTCGCGCAGCTCCCAGGAGACCGGGCCGCGGGCATCGAGCCCGACGGTGATGCCCGTCCACGGGGCCATCCCGACCAACTGCACCTGATCCGGCAGCACGGCCGCCTGCACCCCGTCGATCCCGAGGGAGAAGTCCCAGCGCAGGTGCGGCCGAACCGTCGCCGACACGGTCAGGTGGCGGCTGCCCGCCGGGATGGGACCGGCGTCCACGGTGTGCTCGCGGCCGTAGGCGTTGTAGGTGAACGTCAGGCGATCGTTCTCCACGTAGAGCACGTAGCCGCCGAGCGGATCGCCGTGCGAGACCAGCACGCCCTCGTCACCCGGTTCGAAGCCGGCGAGTTCGGCGGCGATGGTGAAGTCCCGGTACGCGATCAGGCGCTGCGAGCGGTACCGCTCGAGCGTCGCGGTGCCGGGCAGAATGCGGACCCGCTCGGTGAGCCTGGCCTCCTCGGGCCGCCGGCGCGCCAGATCCTGACGGGTGAGCAGCGGGAACACCGTGTTGTTCCACGCGGCCTCGTCCCAGGCGGCGGCCAGCTCGGCCACCTTCTCCGGGAACCGCTCGGACAGATCGTGCAGCTCGGTGGGATCGGTGCGGACGTCGAAGAGTTGCCAGCGCGGATCGTCGATGCCGCGCGCGGGCTCCAGCAGCGCCAGCAGTTTCCAGCCGTCCCGGTAGAAGCCGCGATGCCCGGTCATCTCCGAGTACTGCTCCACGTGCCGGGACACCGCGCCCGGATCGCGCAGCACATCCACCGCGGAGACGCCGTCGAAATCCTTGGCGGGCAAGCCGTTACGCACCGACGGCCGTTCTAGTCCGGCCAGCTCCAGCAGCGTGGGAGCCAGGTCGGTGACGTAGGTGTATTCCTGGCGCACCCCCGCGTCACCCGCGGTGCGCGGCAGGCCCTTGGGCCAGGACAGCACGAACGGCACCCGCACGCCGCCCGCGAACGTCTGCCCCTTGTAGAAGCGGAACGGGGTGTTGGACGCCTGCCCCCAGCCGCGCGGATAGTGCACGCCCAGCCGGGCCGTGCCGATGAGTTCGTCGTCGTGCGGCACGTCGCGTTCCCAGTCGGGCTCGTCCACCTGGGCGAACTGCGCGAAGTAGGTGCGGGTGCCCTCCGGGCCGCCCTCGGCGGTGCCGCCGTTGTCGGAGGTGAAGACGATGATCGTGTTGTCCAGCTCGCCGAACTGCTCGAGGGTGTCCACGATGCGCCCCAGGCTCTGGTCGATGCTGTCGACCATGCCCGCGTACACCTCCATGTACCGCTCGAAACGCGACTGCTGCTCCGGGGTCAGCGAATCCCACTCCTGCGCTTCGTATCCCGGTTCGGTGTTGCGCGGCTTCTGCTGTGTCCCGGGCGGGAACAGGCCCTGGGCGAGCTGCTCGGCGAATCGGCTCTGCCGCAGGCGATCCCAGCCCTCCTTGTATCTGCCCCGGTACTTGGCCTGATCCGCGGGCTTGGCCTGCAACGGCCCGTGCATGGCGGTGTGCGCGAAGTAGAGGAAGAACGGCTTGTCGGCGTCGTGCGCGCGCAGATCCTTGAGATAGCCGATGGCGCGATCGGTGTAATCGTCGGTCAGGTAGTAGTCCTCGGGGAATTCCTCGACCTCGACCGCCGAGCTGTCCGAGATCAGCTGATTCGGATGGTAGAAGGAGTTCAGGCCCTCCAGAGACCCGTAGTACCTGTCGAATCCGCGCTGGGTCGGCCAGGAATCGCGATGCGAGCCCGGATGCAGCGTGGCATCACGCACCAGATGCCACTTTCCGACCGCGTAGGTGGCATATCCGTTGGCGCGCAGGATCTCCGGCAGCGTGAGCACGTCGTCGGCGAGTTCCAGGCGCAGTCCCGGATATCCCGGATCGGCGTTGGCGACGAAACCGAAGCCCGCGCGATGGGAATTCACTCCGGTCAGCAGCGCCGCCCGGGACGGCGAGCACAGCGGGGTGGTGTGAAAGTTGGTGAGCCGCAGGCCCGTGGCGGCCAGGCGGTCCAGGGTGGGGGTCTCGATCTCCGAGCCGAAGGGCCCGATATCGCTGAAGCCCATATCGTCGACCAGGACCACGATGATGTTGGGCGCGCCGGCGGGGGCGGCGGGCGGGTAGACCCATTCGGGCGTCGACTCGGCGGTGGTGCGGCCGATCTCGCCGGCGAAGTTCTCATAGCCACGGGCATGCGGGGGAACAGGCATCCGCCCAGCAAAGTTCCGGGCACCGCCGCTCGCCAGGGTTTCATTCGTGCTGCGCGCAACCGGTGATCGCGTGCGGACCCGCTGTTAGCGTCGCCGCCATGCACATCGGCCACCCCCGCGCGCCCCGCACCGGATCGCTCCGGTCCCCGCGGGCACAGGGCTGTCCGCACTGTGCCTGACGCGCCGGCCCCGCGCGTAATTCTCCGTTTTCTCAAGTCCCCCAGGTGTGTTCAGCGCACCCCGCCGCCTGTCCAGCGGCTCATATCTCGAGGATCTTCAGATGAATACGTCCCCCCGTGGACTGGATCGCCGTCATTTCCTGCGTAACTCCGGCATCGCCGCGCTCGCCATCTTCGGCGGCGGCGCGCTGGCGGCCTGCACCTCGGCCGTGAACCAGAGCAAAGGTGGCGGCGACGACAACGCGGAGCCCGTGCGCGGCGGCACGCTGAAGTACGGCGTGCAGTTCGACCTGATCCCCTCGAACCTGCTCACCAACACCGGCACCACCCCGGCCGTGGTCGGCCTGGTCTACGAATCGCTGGTGCGCTACCCGCACGACAAGCTGGAGCCGCAGCCGCTGCTGGCGGAGAAGTGGGCGCTGGCCCCGGACGGTAAGTCCATCACCCTGGACCTGCGCAAGGACGTGAAGTTCCACAGCGGCCGCGGCTTCACCGCCAAGGACGTGGAGTTCGCGCTGCGCACCTACGCCGATCCCAAGTGGACCGCGCAGCTCAAGAGCACCGCCGCCGCCATCACCGGCTTCGACATCATCGACCCGTACCGGATCACGCTGAACTTCGCCCATCCGCTGGGCAACATCTTCGACCTGCTCGACACCGTGCCCATCCTGGACAGCGAGAGCATCGACCAGGTCGCCACCGGCGAGAAGCTCGTCGGCACCGGCCCGTTCCGCTTCGTCTCGCGAATCCCCAATCAGCAGTTGGTGTTCGAGCGCAACCCCGACTACCGCGTCCCGGAGCGGCCGTACCTGGACCGGGTCGAGTTCACCGTCATCGCCGACAACCAGGCGCAGCTCAACGCGCTCAAGTCCGGGCAGATCCACTTCGCGGACGCCATCAGCTACCGCGACAACGAGACCCTGGCCAAGAACGACGAATTCAAGGTCATCGCCTACGAGGGCGCCGAACTGCAGCTGTACGTGGGCGCGAACGTCTCCGACCCCGCCCTCGCCGATGTGAAGCTGCGCCAGGTGATCGCCTACGCGCTCGATCGCGAGCGCATCATCGCCGAGGTCTACCGCGGCGCGGGCTACCCGCTGAACGTGCCGTGGCCCACGGGATCCCCGGCCTTCGACGCCGGGCGCAACACGCGCTATGCGCGAGACGTGGCCAAGGCGAAGCAGATTCTGTCCGGCCTGCCCAAGCCGCCGAAGCTGCCGCTGACCTTCGTCGCGGGCATCGCCGCGTACGAGGCCGCCGCGCAGATCGTGCAGGCCAACCTCGCCGAGGTCGGTGTCGAGGTCGAGTTGCTGCCGATCGACAACGCCACCTTCGTCAAACAGCTGATCGGCGCGCAGTTCCCGGGCCTGTGGATCACCGATCACTCCTGGGCGCAGTTCGTGCCCTCCACGCTCACCGTCAGCGCCTACCCCTTCAACGCCCGCAAGAACGCCTCGCGTTTCGAGTCCCCGGCCTACACCGCCGCGGCCGACGCGGCCTGGAAGCTGCCGCAGGGCACCGGCCCCGAGGCCACCAAGGCGTACCAGGCACTGAGCGATCAGCTGCTGGAGGCGCTGTTCCTCATCGAGATCGGCGTCCACCACCCGCAGGGCACCAGCACCCGGAAACTGCACGCGGTCAACTGGACCAAGCGCCGCGAGCTCGATCTGCGCGAGACCTTCCTCGCATGACCGGGTATCTGCTGCGCCGCGTGCCGTCGGCGGTGGCGGTGCTCTTCGGCGCGTCGGTGCTGATCTTCCTGCTGCTGCGCCTGGTCCCCGGAGATCCGGCCACCACGCTGGCCGGGCCCGACGCCGATCCGGAGTCCATCGAGGCCATCCGCCGCCAGCTCGGGCTCGACAAATCCATTCCGGCGCAATACCTGACCTGGGTGAGCGATGTGCTCACCGGCGATCTCGGCCGCTCCTACATCATCGGCGGGCAGATCGCCGATCTGGTCGGGCGCGGGCTCACCAACACCCTGGTGCTCACCGCGTTCGCCCTGCTGCTGGCGGTCACCATCTCGCTGGCCGTCAGCGTCGCCTCGGTGCTGTGGGATCGCAAGTGGCTCAACGCCCTCGTCGCCGCGGCCAACACGGTCGCGGTGGCGGTGCCGGTCTTCGTCACCGGCGTGCTCCTGGTGCTGGTGTTCGCGGTCGCCATCCCGATCCTGCCCGCCGGCGGCGTACCCCCGGACGGGTTCATCGCCCACCCCGACATCGCCGTGCAGTACCTGCTGCTGCCCGGAATCTGCCTGGCGCTGCCGGTGACCGCGGCCCTGACCCGATTCCTCACCGAGTCGCTGCGCACCGAACTGCGCAAGCCCTACGTGCTGACCGCACGGGCCCTGGGCATCTCGCATCGCGAGATCGTCACCCGCGGCGCGCTGCGCAACGCCCTGCCCACCATGCTGACCGTGCTCGGCATCCAGACCGGGCAGCTGCTGGGCGGCGCGGTGCTGGTGGAGGCCGCCTTCGCCTGGCCCGGTATCGGCCAGCTCATCGAACAGGGCATCAATCGCCGCGACTACCCGGTGGTGCAGGCGCTGCTGCTGTTCTCTGTGGCGGTCTTCGTGGCCATTCAGCTCACCACCGACATCGTGCACGCCTACCTCGACCCCCGCATCCGCATCGGAGGCCGATCGTGACCGGACCGTCTCTCACGAAAATCGCCGCGCCGGAACCCGATTCGGGCGACCTCGATCCCGCGACCGGCACCGCCGATCGCCGGCCGGATGCGGCGCGCCCGCTGCTGCGGGCCCTGCGCAGGGGGCAGGGCCTGGCCGGGGTGCTGCTGGTCGGCGTCATCGCCCTCGCCGGTCTCGCGGCCGGGCTGCTCACGAACTACGGCCCGCTGGAACAGATTCCGGGCGCGAACCTGGTCGGGCCCAGCTCCGAACACTGGTTCGGCACCGACAACCTCAACCGCGACATCTTCACCCGGGTGCTGTACGGCATCCGCATCGATCTGATCATCGCCCTGGTCGCGGTGCCGATCGGCGCGGTCATCGGGGCGCTCGCGGGCCTGCTGGCCAGCGTGAACACGGTCGCGGATGTCATCACCCAGCGCGTCTTCGACCTGATACTGGCCTTCCCGGCGCTCATCTTCGCCATCGCGCTGGCCGCGGTCACCGGACCCGGCGCGCACGCGGTGATCATCGTCATCGTGGCCGCCGAGATCCCCATCTTCGGCAGGCAGATCCGCACCGCCATCCTGGCCGTGCGCGAGCAGCCCTACGTCGAGGCGTCCGAGGTGATCGGCGCGAGCACCTGGTGGACGCTGCGCAAACACGTGCTGCCCAACGTGATCGAGCCCGTCTCGGTGCAGCTGGCGCTGTCGCTGTCGATCGCGGTCTTCATCGAGGGGGCCATGAGCTTCATCGGCATCGGCGTCCGCCCGCCCGAGCCCTCGCTGGGCTCGCTCATCTCCGCGTCCATCGACAATCTCGACGCCAATCCGGCGTTCGCGGTCGGCCCGCTCGTCGTGGTCTCCGGCCTGACCCTCGGATTCCTGTTGATCGCCCAGGCATTGGGCCGCGCCCGGAGGATCGGATGAGCGACAACGAACAACGTCCCACCGCGAACACGCTGCTCGAGATCCGCGATCTCGCCGTGCGGTTCGGCGAGCGCGTGGTCGTGGACCGGGTGCATGTGCACGTGGACCGCGGCGAAACCGTCGCGCTGGTCGGCGAATCCGGCTCCGGCAAGTCCCTGACCGCGCGGGCGGTGCTCGGGCTGCTGCCCGAGGGCGCCCGGGCGACCGGCTCGATCCGGCTGGGCGACACCGAGATCATCGGCACGCCCGACTCGGAGCTGCGCGCGCTGCGCGGCACCCGGGCCGCGATGGTGTTCCAGGAACCGCAGACCGCGCTGAACCCGGTGCAGAAGATCGGCACCCAGATCGCCCAGGCGCTGCGCGCGCACGCCGCGGGCGCGGCCGGCGGGCGATCGATCGGCAAGGCGGAAGCCAGGACCCGCGCGATCGAGCTGCTCGCCCTGGTCGACATCCCCGAGCCGGACAAGCGCGTGGACTGGTATCCGCACCAGCTCTCCGGCGGTCAGAAGCAGCGCGTGGTCATCGCGCTGGCGCTGTCCGGGGAACCGGACCTGCTCATCGCCGACGAACCCACCACCGCCCTGGACGTGACCGTGCAGGCCGAGATCCTGGATCTGCTGCGGGCTTTGCAGCGCCGCACCGGTACCGCGATCCTGTTCATCACGCACAATCTGGGCGTGGTCGCGGCCATCGCCGATCGCGTGGTCGTCATGCGTGCCGGGCAGGTCGTCGAAACCCGGGACGTGCACGAGCTTTTCGCGAATCCGCGCGAGGAGTACACCCGTACCCTGCTCGCGGCGGTGCCCGCGCTGCCGGAGCGGGCAGCGGCGGTCGAGCCGGGCGAACCGGTAGCCGATCCGGTCGCGGCGACCGGTGCCGTATCGCCGATCGCGATCGGGCCGGCGCGATCGCCCGCGCCGCCGGCGGACACCGTCGCCGTGCCCGCGGACGCCCGCGACTCGGCCGAGCGGGCCGAACCCGTGCTGCGCGTCGCCGATCTCACCGTCGTCTATCGCCGCGGCCGCAAGCGTTTCCGGGCGCTGGACGGGGTCTCGCTCACGGTGGCGCCCCGCGAGGTGATCGGGCTGGTCGGCGAATCCGGTTCCGGCAAGAGCACTCTCGGCCGCACCGCGCTGGGACTGGTGCCCGCGACGGCGGGGGAGGTGGTGCTGCAGGGTGTTTCGCTGACCGGCCGCTCCGCCCGCGAGTTGCGCGGGCTGCGCAAGAACGTCGCGCTGGTGCACCAGGACGTGACCGCGTCGCTGGATCCGCGCCGCACACTGGAGGATTCCATCGGCGAACCCCTGCTCGTGCACCGCGCCGCCTCCGGCGCGCTGCTGCGCGCGCGAGTGGGTGATCTGCTGGATTCGGTACGCCTGCCCCGCGATTACGCCACCCGCCGCCCGGGCGAGCTTTCGGGCGGGCAGCGCCAGCGCGTCGCCCTGGCGCGGGCGCTGGCCCTGGCGCCGCGCCTGCTCATCGCCGACGAGCCGACCAGCGCCCTCGATGTGTCGGTGCAGGCGCAGGTGCTGGACCTGTTCGCCGATCTGCGGGCCGAATACGGCTTCGCCTGCCTGTTCATCAGCCACGACCTGGCGGTGGTCAATCAGATCGCGGACCGCGTGGTGGTGCTGCGCCGGGGCGGCATCGTCGAGACCGGACCGGTCGAGCAGGTGTTTCGCCGGCCCGGTGCGGAGTACACCCGCGAACTCCTGGCGGCGGTGCCGGCGGCGACGCCGCGCCCGCGTTCGTCCGGCCCGCAGGACGCGCCTGCCGCCGCCGCGCCATTCGCGATCGGAGCCTGAGCGCTACGCCGTTCTTTCGCGTAGTCACGCTGTTGGGAAGGGCCGCCCGGCCCTTTTCCAATACAGACCAAATGGTTTCATTAGGCCATTCACGGATAACCGCGTCGAGCCCCCAATAGTGGGGGACGAGGGGCCCGGCGTGTTCGCGCGGCAGCACGCAATGGTCGTCCACGACACCGGAATACGCGTCCGATGGGCGGAAATTCCAGCGCGGCACGATGATCGGGCGGACGCGTTCGCACACCGATACCGGCGGGGGCGCTCGGTGATACAGATTGGGCAACTCGCGTGTGCGCGATTCGGTCCGGAACTGTGGAAACATCCCCTTTCAGGGTGAATTCCGGCGGGGCCCGCTTCAACGGGGAGGTGCGGTGATTGCCGGCGGCTGATGAAGGAGGATCGGTGGTCGCCAATATGACATGCGGACGTGATTACGACGCCCTGGAAGCCCCCACGCTCGGGAATCTGCTCCGCAAATTGCGTGATGATCGGGGAGTGTCGCGGGAGCGACTGGCCTTCAACGCCGGTGTGAGCGCCAGCTACATAACGCATTTGGAGAAGGGCGATCGCGGAAATCCGACCCGCGAGGTCGTCCAGGCGCTCACCAGGTATCTGGATCGCCTGGAGCCACTGTCGGACTCGGACCGGCGCCAGCTCACCGATCTGGCCGGGCTGCCCGCCGGTGAGTTCCCGACCGTCGAGCAGCTGCGCGCCGCCCTCACCCCGGACCTGCACCGCATCCTCACCGGGCATCGGCCGGGTCCGGCGGCGTTCATGGACAGCCGCACCAACGTCATCGCCTGGAACGAGGGATGGGCCGAGGCGTTTCCGGGGCTCGTCGACGACGGCAACATGCTGCACTGGTTCTTCAACAACGAACTGGCCACCCGGGTCATGGTGAACTGGGAGGCCGACGCCCGGCTGGTGGTGCGCTGGCTGCGCGGATTGATCGGCCGCTCGGGCAATGTCGCCGGATTCAGCGATCTCATCCGCGACCTCGGCGCGTATCCGAAGTTCCGCCAGGTCTGGGCCGAGGGCGGGGTGGCCTTCGCCCCGCACGTCTGGTCGCTGCACCTGCGCAACCCGGTCACCGGCGTGCGCCGCCGGCTGTACGCCCAGACCGGCCGCCTGGACAGCGGCGCCTACCCGGGCCACCTGCTCGCCGTACTCGGACTGCCGGGCTGAGCCCCGAACCGGCCACCGTCACCCGAATCAGCGGGACGGTGGCCCCGTGTCGAACGCGGCCGAATCCGTCAGCGGGGCAGCGGAATGAACTCCACCGCTTGCCCGTCCACGGCGTCGGCGGGCACCACCGCGAGCGCGTCCCGGCCGAGCAGATTGGCCAGGTGCGCGGTGCGCAGGCGCACGTCACCGATCAGCTCACCGGCGGGTCCCAGCCGGACGGGCACGATACGCGGTGCGGGCCCGGCTATTTCGGCGGCGTTCGCCAGCGGCGCGGAGAACGCGGGCGCGGGCGTGGCGCCGGTCAGCCCGTCCCGCAGCGCCGAGATCAGCCCCAGCAGCGTGGACACCGCGGCGTAGGGGTTGCCCGGCAGGCCGAGAACGGCCGGGCCGGTGTCGAGTTGGGCCACCACGGTGGATCCGCCGGGGCGCAGCCGCAGCCGGTTCACCAGCACGCGCGCCCGGGCCCGGTCCAGCGCGGCCCGCAGCTGGTCGGCCGCGCCGCCGCCGGTCGCGCCCACGATGACCAGCAGGTCGCAGTCGACCGCCGCGTCGAAGACCTCGTCGAAGGCATTGGCGGTGTCGCGCAGATGAACTCGGTCCACGACGGTGACACCGGAGGCGGCGAGCAGATCGGGCAGCACCGGGCCGATGGAGTCGCGGGTCTGCCCGGCGTGCAGCGGGCCCTCGCTGCGAATCTCGTCCCCGGTCATGACGATTCGCGCCCGTACCGGTCCGCGCACGGCGACCGTGTGCACTTCGGCGCTGGCGGCCACCGAGATCAGCGCGGTGGTGACCGGCGCGCCCGCGGGCGCGACCTCGTCGCCGGGCTGCCATTCCTCGCCGCGATAGCGCACGTCGTCGCGAATCGGGGTGTCCGGCAGGCGATGCAGCAGCCCGTCCGGGCCCAGGGTGACGAATTCGTCGCGCACCACCGAACCGGTTCCGTCCGGAACGTGCGCGCCGGTGGCGATGCGCACCGCTTCGCCGTCCAGCAGGCCCACCGGACGCTGCCCGCCCGCGAAACCGATATCGCGGCGCACCTGCCAGGGGCCCGCACCGCTGACCGCGTACCCGTCCATGGCGGAGACGTCGAATCGGGGCAGCGCGCCGGCGGCGGGCATCGGCGCGGCCAGCGCCGCGCCCTTGGCCGTGCGAATCACGGCGTCGCGCACCGGCAGCCGGGAGATGTTCCGGCGCAGGGTGTCCCGCGCCTCGTCCAGGGTCAGTGGGGTCGCGGCGCGGCCCGCGGCCGCCCGGGCCTGCTGGACGTCGTCGGGGGTGTCGCAATCCTCGATGCCGGACAGCTGGACCGTGACGGTGTCGACCGGCACCAGCGCCTTCATCGGCCGGTTGACCGGCGATTCGAGCTCGCGCAGTGCCGCCAGCAGCGCGGCGCGCCGCCACACGCCGACCAGGTATTGCGGGCGCCCCGCGGCGTCGGCCGCGAAGACCGCGTCGCTACCGGATTCCCTTGCGTGCAGCAGGAGTTCGTCGACCGCGGCCGCTGTGAGAAATGGCATGTCCGCGGCGAGCACGACGATCGATCCGGCCGGGAATTCGCACCCGGCCAGGGCGCCGATCCCGGCCGCGACGGCCGCCACCGGACCGGCTCCGGCGGGCACCTCCTGGGTCTGCAGAATCTCCGGCGCGAGTTCGGGACGATGCGGTCCCACCACCACGACGCGGGTGCACGCCGTGACCGCTCGCAGGGCCGCATCCAGCATGGATCGGCCGCCGACCACGATAGCCGGCTTGTCGACACCGCCCATCCGGCTGGCCCGGCCGCCGGCGAGCACGATGGCGTCGACGGTCGTCACGAGGGGCCGCCGGGGGTGGGGATGATCATGGTTGAAGATGGTAGTTGCCGGTCGATTCCGGACCGCGATCCCGGCCTGCGCCGCGCCCGATTCTCTCGCTTGCTAAGCAATTGCTCATCTCTTCATCGTTATGCGAAGTGCTGCGACACATAGTAGAAATGATCATGTTTTGAACTTCTGCACAATCGCATATGGCAGTATCCGAGGCCAGAGCTGACGGCGTTCCTGGCGATTCGTCACAGTTCACGACAGGCGTTACAGCGGGTCCCGCTGTCCGGAACCGGGTGGTTACCGGATCGATGAAGGTTGGTTTGCTGAATGTTTGTGGAGAGGGAACGGCGTGGTGTTGAGCGTGAAACCGCCTAGAGACTTCGAAGAGCTGAAACCCCCGACCTTCGGTCTGCTGCTGCGAAAGCTGCGCGACGCACGGGGGGTATCGCGCGAAAGACTCGCGTTCAACGCCGGGGTCAGCGCCAGCTACATCAGCCATTTGGAGAAGGGCGATCGCGGCCATCCCACCCGCGAGGTCGTGGACGCGCTCGTCCGCTATCTGGACCGAATAGAGCAGCTCTCCGCGGTCGAACGCCGGCATCTGCTCGATCTCGCCGGTCTGGGCGTGAGCGAATTCCCCACGGTGCAACAACTGCGCGCGGAAATCACCGACGACATGCGCCGCGCACTCGATCTGCACGAACCCAATCTCGCCGCGTACGTCGATACCCGATGGAATGTGCTGGCCTGCAACGCCAGTTACTCCCGTGCGTTCCCCGGACTGGAACAGGATGTCAATATCCTGCGCTGGCTGCTGGGAAACGAGCGCGCCCGCGAAGTGATGCTGGAGTGGGAGGACGAGGTCAGACTCACCGTGCACTGGCTGCGCGGACTCATCGCCAGCTCCGGTGACACCGCGTGGTCGGTGGATTTCCTGGCCGAACTCGGCCGCTTCGGCCTGTTCCGCGAGATGTGGGACGAGGGTATCGCCGCCTACGGCAGGCCCCGGGCGATCATGCATCTGAACGACGCTGCGACCGGCCGTTGCCGGGCCATCGCGGTGCAGTTGTTCAGCGTCTTCTCCGCGGCCTATCCGACCCAGATCCAAATCTTCCTCGGCATTCCGACCTGGTGCTCGGACACCGGCGAAATACTCGACCCCGGCCACGTGCGGAGTCTGTCGCAAGAGGATTGACGCGGCGCGCGCCGTGGCCGGGTGGTCCGGTGCGCCTACTGCGCGATATTCATGCCGTCCGCGCCGCGAGCGGTGAACCACGGATTGGCCCGCGGTCTCATGGGCGGCTGCTCGGCCTGTGCCCGCTGGACCAGCCGAATCAGCAACGGCGCCACCACTTCCGGATGGGTCCACACCGCGCCGTGTCCCGCGCCCGGAATGGTGACCACGCCGTCGGCGCCGGTCAGGCCGGCGGCGAGCAGTTCCGACTTCTGCGCGGTGCTGGTGCCGTCGTGGCTGCCGCGCACGACCAGGGCGGGCGCGCCGATCTCGTCGAGCCGGTGCAGCACCGAACGGCGCTGCATCAGGCAGTCCGCGGCCGGCGCGATCGCCCGCCGGTCCGCGGCGTACCAGCGGCTGGTCCAGGCCCGCCACTGGCGCGGATCGGAGCCGCCGATCAGCTGCGGCGCCAACTCCGCGACCAGCGGGGCCATCGGCTCTGTGCCGCACCAGCGTTCGAAGAAGGTGCGGTAGAAGGCGAGCTCGGCCGGCGTGCAGGCATCGCCCTCGGTCGACATCAGCGCGAGCCCGCGCACCCGCTCCGGCGCCAGCAGCGCCGCGCGCATCGCGATGAATCCGCCCTGACTCATTCCGCCGATTACCGCTCTGCGGATTTCCAGTTCATCGAGAACGGCGAGGACGTCGGCGGCCATATCCCAATAGGTGAAGGGTTCGCCCTCGGGTGTCTGGGTACGCCCATGGCATCGGGCGTCAACGGTCACGAGATTGATTCCGGCCGCTGCCAGAGGTTCGCGCATGGGTTCGAACATCGTTTCGTCCATGAGAAAACCGTGGGTGAGCAGAAGCGCCGGACCCGGGATGTTGCTGGCAACGAAATGAACTGTGGCTGAACCTGATCGCACATAAGGCATGGTCAGACCGTAAAGGCAGGAAGTGTTCCGGGCCTAATGTTTGCCCGCTCGGTGCCAGGCACCCTTCAGTACTCTTCCCGACCGGTACCAACACTGGCCAGTGTCAGTACTGCTAGGGGTTTGCCCCAGATGCCGCCAAAACTGGACAACATCGGCGTGCGGCCATTTAAATCAGGCCGTGGCGCTTTTGGGACAAGCGCCAATTCCAAGGGAGGAAATCACAATGTTCGACGTCACCACCGCTGCTCGCCATAACGACTTCCACGTCGATAAGGGGGCCGGACTGCGCGATTCGCTCGAGGGTTTGCTCCTGCACGACGGCACCGGATTGGACGCCCGAATGCGCCATGCGATCACCGCGGTCGTACACCTCGCGGTCGATACGCCGCTGGGCCCGCCGGAGGACGCCGACGAGTTTCTCGGGCGCCTCGACGCCGGCTGGCTCTTCGCCGCCTGGAACGAGTGCGACAGCGAGCTCTCGATGCTCAACACCCTGTCCGGCGGCGACGTGCCCGCGCTGTCCTGGTGCGAGCTCATGTTCACCACGGCGCTCGCGCCCTGGTCATCGGCCCCGGCGGCGGTGCACGCGCGGCGCATCTTCCTCAGCGGCGAACAGGCACGTTTGACGGCGGTCGGCGGTGGGGATTGCTCCATGATGGGCCGCATCTGATTTCGCTTCGGCACCTGGCGGAAAAACTATCGAAGAGGGTGGACGTCGTGAAAATGCTCTTTACCAATTTCGACGCAATGTTCGAATCGATCTCGCGCCCGCAGGAATTGGAGCCCGCGTCCTGGCATCAGCAGGCGCTGTGCACACAAACCGATCCGGAGGCCTTCTTTCCGGACAAAGGCGGATCCACCCGGGAAGCCAAACGGGTGTGCTCGGCCTGCGAGGTGCGGCGCGAATGCCTGGATTACGCGCTCGCCCACGATCAGCGTTTCGGTATCTGGGGCGGGCTCTCCCCGCGCGAGCGCCGTCGCTACAGCGCCGCCTGACCGAATATTCGCGCGCGAGCGGGATATGCGCCGGCGCATCGCCGCACCGGCGCGGTGATCATTCCGAAGCGGCTGGGAGCAAGCAGAATTCGTTGGTCTCCGGATCGGCCAGGATGGTGACCGGCGCCGCGGCGGGCGGGACGAGCCGGGTGCTCGGACTGATCGGGAGCGCACCCGCGGCCCGCAGGCGGGCGGCCTCTTCGACGGGGTCATCGGAGGGGAAAGCGATGAGATCCAGATGAAGACGGCTGCGTTCACCCTGCGCCTCGGGCGTGCGCAGGAACTCCAGCCACGGGCCCTGGCCGGTAGCCGAACGGATTCCGGCGTAGCGATCACTGTCGTGGGTGACGGGCCACCCGGCCGCCGCCGACCAGAACTCGGCGAGCCGCAGCGGATTCTCGGTATCGACGACGATCGCCGCCACCGAACCGGTGTCCACGTAGTGCTCGCGCGGCTCGAGGACACAGAACTCGTTGCCCTCGGGATCGGCGAGCACCACCCACGGCACCGCGCCCTGGCCGATGTCGAGCCGGCGGGCGCCGAGCGAGAGCGCCCTATCCACCTGTACGCGTTGATGATCGAGCGATCGGCTGGCCAGATCCAGATGGATGCGATTCTTCGCCGACTTGGCCTGCTGGGCCGGTAGGAACGTCAGGGCCACGTCCAGGCCGTCCGGGTCGGGCGCGGCGACATCGACCGAATCCGGCCGCTCCACCGTGACCTCCCAACTGAGCAGTTCGGCCCAGAAGCGGGCCACGCTTCGGGGCTCCATCGCATCGAACACCACGCACGCCAGCCGGGTGGACATGCTTCAACGGTAGCCGTCGTCGGGAACTCCGTGTGGCGGGTTCTGCGTATCCGCGGCCGGGCAGCGGCCCCGCGCCGCGCCTCAGTCGAGTGGATTCGCCCCGGTCACAGGCGGTTCGAAGACGTGACGCGCCCGGCGCAAGTCGACGCGGTCATCGAGCATCGGGCAGCCCTCGGCCGCGAGTTCGCGCAACTGCCTATGCGCCAAATGCGGTGCGGGCGTGCCATTTGCGCGCAGAATGCGATGCCACGGCAGATCGGCGGAATCGGTGCGCATGATCCAGCCGACCGTGCGCGGGGTGGACAGTCCGGCCGCGGCCGCGATATCGCCGTAGGTGGCGACCCGGCCGGGCGGAACGGCCGCGACGAGGGCGCGCACCCGTTCGATGTCGGCGTCGGAGGTGGGCATGTCCCGACTCTAGGCGGGCGGACCGGCTAGAGCCGCCCGGACCAGCGCCGCGGTCTGCTCGGGGCGGGCCTGCGCCACCATGTGGTCGCAGTCGAACTCGAGCATCGTGAGCCGCTCGCCCAGGTGCTCGCGCAGCGCCGCGCCGAACTCCGGGGTCACGAAGGGCGGGTGCACCTTCGTCGCCCGCACCACCGTGGTCGGCACGTGCGCGGGCGGCAGCACGAAGTCCCGGGCCAGTTGGCCCCAGTACGAGATGATCGCGGGCATGGTCAGCCGCCAGCCCACCCGGCCCGCGCCGGTGGGCACCAGGTGCTCGGCCAGTTCCGCGTCGAGCACCCGCGGGTCCAGTTCGCCCCACGCGGTCTCCAGCTTGTCGAAGCGGGCCTGCTCGGCATCGGCGTAGTCGGGGTTCTCCAGCACGGACTCCGCGATCCGCAGCAGGAAATCCGGATCCAGGGCGATCGCCGGGTCCAGCAGCACCAGCGCGCGCACCAGCTCGGGATGCCGATGTGCCAGGTGCACGCCCACCGCCGCGCCGAACGAATGCCCGAGCACGACCACCGGCCCCTCGGACTCGGCGGCCAGCAGCCGCGCCAGATCCGCGACGATCGTCTCGAAATCCCACGGCGGCGTACCGGGCGAGCGCCCGTGCCCGCGCAGGTCGGGCGCGAGGAACCGCACCTCGGGCAGCTGTTCGCGCGCGAGCGCCGCCCAGCGCCGTCCGTGGCCGGTCAAACCGTGCAGGGCGAGCACGACCGGACCCGTCGCGGGGCCGAAACGATGCGTATGAAGATCGAGCACGCCGACCATTCTGCCCGTCGAACCACGGCCGTCGGCGCGGCCAACTCATGGCAAACGCAACCTGTCGGGGCGGTCTGTTGAAATAGCCTGCGTGATGCGATCGGATAGCTCGGTGCAATTGGTGCGCCGGGCCGAGGCAGTCTCCCATCCCCGGGAGTGGGACGCCGCTATCCGCCCGCTGTTCGAGAGCGCCGGAATCGACCCCGGCTGGCGGCCCTGGCAGGTCCTGGGCGGACCCGGCACGGGCAAGACCTCGCTGCTGGTCGACATCGCCGCCGAACGCATTCTGAGCGGGACGAATCCCGAGTCGGTGCTGGTGCTCACCTACTCCAAGCGCGCGGCCACCGCGGTGCGCAACGCCATCACCGTGCGGGTGGCCGGCGCGGATCCGGCGCTGGGCGGGGTGCCCGGTGCGACCCGCGGCCCCCTGGTGCGCACCGTGCACTCCTACGCCTTCGCGCTGCTGCGCACGGTCGCCGCCCAGCACAACAATCCGCCGCCGCGCCTGCTCACCGGTTCCGAGCAGGACATGGTCATTCGCGAGATGCTGCGCGGTGAACTCGCCGACGGCGCCGAGCAGTGGCCGGAGCGGCTGCATCCGGCGCTGCCCGCCGCCGGATTCGCTGAACAGTTGCGCGACCTCATGCTCCGCGCCACCGAACGCGGCCTCGGACCCGAGGATCTGATCGAACTCGGCCGGACCCACAGGCACGCGGAATGGGTCGCCGCGGGCCGGTTCTTCGAACGATTCGAGCAGATCATGATGCTGCGCTGGGCGGTGGGCATGGACGTGCCCGAGGCCAGCGCACCCGCGCTGGACGCCGCCGAACTCGTCGGCGCGGCGCTGGACGCCCTGGCCGCGGATCCGGAGTTGCTGAACGCCGAACGCGCCCGCCTGCACTGCCTGCTCGTCGACGACGCCCAGCACCTGGATCCCCTTGCCGCCCAACTGGTTCGCGCCATCGGCTCGGGCGCGGCCGGCACCGTCGTCGCCGCCGACCCGGACCAGGCGGTGTTCACCTTCCGCGGCGCGGACCCGCGCTTCGCCCTCGATCCCGGCGCACCCGCCGAACGCCGAATCATCCTGCGCCGCAACCACCGTTCGGCCACCGCGATCCAGGACGTGACGGCCCGGATCGCCGCGCGCCTGCCCGGGGCCGCCGCCCACCGCGCCGTCCCCGATCACCTGGGGGGCGCCGGAGCCGGCGCCCGATTCATCGATGACGTCCGGACCCGGGGCGACGGCGCGGACGGCATGCTCGACCTCGAGTTCCCGGAGTTCGCGCCTTCGGCCGCCGAGCCCGACATCGACCGGGCGGCAACGCCTTCGGGTGAGGTCAAGGTGCAGGTGCTCACCACGCCCGCCAAGGAGGCCGCGCTCATCGCCGACCACCTGCGGCGCGCGCACCTCACCCACGCGGTGCCGTGGTCGCGCATGGCCGTCGTCGTGCGCTCGGTACCGCTGTCGCTGGCCCCGCTGCGGCGCGCGCTGCTGGCCGCGGGCGTCCCGGTCCGCCAGCCGCCCGCCGAAGTGCCCCTGGCCCGCCGCCACGGCGCGGCCTGGGCACTGCTCGCACTGCGCGCCATCGCCGCCGGCGACCCGACCGGGCCGCAGAATCCGCACCCGATCGCCTTCACCGCGGACGACGCCCTGGACCTGCTCGCCGGACCCCTGGGCGGCGCGGATCAGATCAGCCTGCGCCGCCTTCGCCGCGGCATCCGCCGCACGGTGCTGGAACTCGGGTACCCCGAGCGCGTGCCCGGGGCGGTGGACGAGCAGTCGCCTGCTCGGAGCGACAACGCTGTCCCGGAACATGATTCGGGAGAGACAGCGGTCGATCCGGCTGCGGCGGAACCCGGAGCGGACCTTCCCGCCGCGGCATTCGACGCCGACGCCGCGGGTGCGGCGGCGGAGCGGGGCGGCCCGGCTGCCGCACCCGGCACGCGGGTGAGTCCCGGCGCGACCGACTCGGACGAGATCGTGGATCGCTACGCGGATCTGGATCGTTCGTCCGCGGAGATCCTGCGAGATCTATTGGTGGGGAAGGGAAGCCAGGCCATCGCGGCCCGGCTCACCCCGGTCGAGGCCGCACCCCTCAACCGGGTGCTCAAAGCGCTCGGGCGGGCCCGCAAGGCGCGGCGGGACGGCGGCGGGCTCGAGGGCACGCTGTGGGGGCTGTGGAGTGGCTCGACGCTCGAACGCCGGTGGGTGGGGCAGTCCGAGCGCGGGGGAGCGGTCGGGATGCAGGCCGACCGCGACCTGGACGCCGTCGTCGGGCTCTTCGAGGCGGCCGCCGCGTACGTGGACCGGCTGCCGCGCGCGACCATCGAGGGTTTCGTGGAATACCTGGAGCAGCAGGAGATTCCGCAGGACAACGCCCCGCACACCGATCCCGGCGAAGCGGTGACCATCTGCAGCGCGCACGCGGCCGCGGGCCGGGAGTGGGACACCGTCGCGGTGGCCGCGGTGCAGGAGGGCATCTGGCCCAACCTGCGCCCGCGCGGCACCCTGCTCGGCGTCGAGGACATGGTGGATCTGCTTGCCGGCGTGGGCGATACCGGCGAGAAGGTGAGCCGCGCCGCCCCGATGCTCGCCGAGGAACGGCGCCTGCTGCTCGTCGCGTGCGGGCGGGCGCGGCGCTCGCTCCTGGTGACCGCCGTCGAATCGGTCACCGGCGACCAGGATCTGGTGCCCTCGCGCTTCCTGGCCGAACTCGACGCCGACGCCGACACCGGGCAGCCCGGCCGGATCCCGTCCGCCATCGATCCCGGGCGCGCCCTGGCCATGCACACCCTCATCGCCGAATTGCGCGGCGCCGCCTGCGATCCCGAGACCACCCGGGATCGCCGCGACCGCGCCGCCCATCAGCTCGCCCGGCTGGCGCAGGCCGGGGTGCGCGGCGCGCACCCCGACGACTGGTACGGCACCGCCGAGGTGTCCACCGACAATCCGCTCTGGGATCTGGTGGACGGGTCCATCGCGCTCTCGCCCTCCACCGTGGAACAGCTGAAGACCTGCCCGCTGCGCTGGGCGCTCGAGCGGCACGGCGGCGGTGACGGCGACAACCAGCACGCGCTCAAGGGCAACCTCGTGCACACGCTGGTGCAGGCGCTGGCCGGGCAGGTCACCGAGGCCCAGGTCAAGATCGCGCTCGCCAAGGCCTGGAAGAAGGTCGACCCCGCCGCCGCCCGCGACGGCGAGAACTGGCACTCGCGCGCGGAATACCGGCGCACCGAGACCATGGTCGACACCTTCCTGGCCTGGCTGCGCAACACCCGCGACGAACTCACCACCCTCGGCGTCGAGGTCCCGATCGACATCACCCTGCCCGCCCGCGGCCCCGGCGAACTCCCGGTCCGGGTCAGCGGCCGCATGGACCGGCTGGAACGAGACACGCAGGGCCGCTTCGTCATCGTCGACGTCAAGACCGGCAAGACCCCGATCTCCAAACAGGCCGCCGAGGAGCACGCCCAGCTGGCCACCTACCAGGTGGCCGCAGCGGGCGGCGCGCTCGGCGACGGCGAACCCGGCGGCGCGCGACTGGTGTACGTCGCCAAACCCAGCGCCCGCGACGGCTCGGCCACCGAACGCGAACAGCCCGCCCTCGACGCCGAGGGCGTGGACGCCTGGCGCGGGGTCATCCACGACGCGGCCGCCTCCTCCAAGGGCCCCAGCTATCTGGCCATGCGCAACGACGGCTGCCGCCACTGCAAGGTGGCGGGCAGCTGCCCGGTACAGGACACCGGGCGGCAGGTGACCGACGAGTGAGCGTCACTCCTCGTCAACTAGCGGACGCCCTGGGCCTGCCCCCACCCACCGACGAACAGGCCGCGGTCATCGCCGCCGCACCCGGCCCGACACTGGTGGTGGCGGGCGCGGGGGCCGGCAAGACCGAGACCATGGCCGCCCGCGTGGTGTGGATGGTCGCCAACGGGCTGGTCGAACCCGAACAGGTGCTGGGCCTGACCTTCACCCGAAAAGCCGCACAGCAGTTGACCACTCGCATTCGCACCCGCCTGGCCCGCCTGGCGGGTGCGCCCGTGCTGCGCGACATCGACCCCGGCGGGAGCCTGCGCGCCCTGCTCGGCGGATCCGAACCCGAGATCAGCACCTACCACTCCTACGCGGGCCGCCTGCTCACCGAATACGGTCTGCTGCTGCCGGTGGAACCTACCGCCACCCTGCTCACCCAGACCCAGCTCTGGCAGCTGGCCTACCGCGTGGTCTCCACCTGGGACGGCGATCTCGACACCGATCGCAGCCCCGTGTCGGTCACCGAAGCCGTCCTCGCGCTCTCCGGCCAGCTCGCCGAACACCTGGTGGAACCGCACCAATTGGCCACCGCCCACAAGGAACTCGAACACCTCGTCCACACCCTGCCGCCCGGCCCCCGCCAGCGCGGCGGCCCCAGCAAGTCCCTGCTCGCCCTGCTGGACACCCAGCACGAACGCATCGCCCTGCTGCCCCTGGTGGCCCGCCTCGCCGACGAACTCCGCCGCCGCGGCGCCCTCGACTTCGGCGCGCAGATGTCCCTCGCCGCCCGCCTGGCCGCCCTGCACCCCGAGGTGTCCGCCGCCGAACGCACCCGCTTCCGCCTCGTCCTGCTCGACGAGTACCAGGACACCGGCCACTCCCAGCGGATCCTGCTCTCCTCGCTGTTCGGCGCACCGCACGCAACGTCCGACTCCGATGGCGTTGCGCAACAATCGAACACCCGATCGTCGGATACCGCCCCGATCGCCAATGTGCGGCCGGGCAGTCGGCCGGGACGGCGGCGCGCCGACCGCGACGACGAGTCTGGGGAGCCCGTCGATCCCGGTTCGAATCACGTTCAGCCGCTGGCGGTTACGGCGGTGGGTGACCCCATGCAGTCCATCTACGGCTGGCGTGGGGCGTCGGCGGCGAACCTGCCGCGCTTCGCGACCGACTTCCCCGTGGAGCCGGGGGTGCCCGCGCCGATCCTGCCGCTGCTGACCAGCTGGCGTAACCCGCCCGAAGCGCTGGATCTGGCGAACCTGGTGGCGGATCCGCTGCGGCGCAAGGCCGTCGAGGGCGGCGGCGTCACCGTGGACGCGCTGCGGCCGCGACCCGGCGCGGCGGCCGGGCTGGTCGCGGCCGCGCTGACCGAAACCGTTGCGCAGGAACGGGAATGGCTGGCCGAGCGGATCAAGGGGGAGTGGGTCGCGGCGGCCGACGCCGGGGATCCGCCGCCCACCTCCGCGGTGCTGGTGCGACGCAACGCCGACGCCGCGCCGCTGGCGGAAGCGCTGCGGGCGCAGGGATTACCGGTCGAGATCGTCGGGCTCGGCGGGCTGCTGCACACCCCCGAGGTCGCCGATATCGTCGCGACGCTGCGGCTCATCGCCGACCCCGCCGCGGGCAGCGCCGCGGTGCGCATTCTCACCGGCGCCCGCTGGCGGATCGGCGTCGCCGACATCGCCGCGCTCTCGCGGCGTGCGCGCGAGCTGTCCATCCGGCGGCCGGGCGGCCCCGCCGCCGAGATCACCGACACCGCGACCCTGGACGAGGCCCTGCGCGAAGTCGCGCCCGAACCCGCCGAACGCGCCGGACTCGGCGACGCGATCGCCGATCCCGGTGACGAGCAACAGTATTCACCGCAGGGGTTCGCGCGGATCACCGCGCTCGGCGCGGAGTTGGGGGCGCTCCGCGAACGCACCGGGCAGCCGCTGTCCGAACTCGTCGCCGATGTGGAGCGCACCATCGGCGTCGGCGTGGAAACCCAGGCCCGCAAGGCCGTCGCCGCCGCGGGCCGCGAACACCTGGACGCCTTCGCCGACGTGGTCGCGGGCTACTCCGCCGACTTCCGCTCCTCGCTCACCGGCCTCCTGGACTTCCTCGCCGCCGCCGAAGAGGTCGAGAACGGTTTGGAGCCGGGCGAAGTCGAGGTCGCGCACGACCGCGTCCAGGTGCTCACCGTGCACGCCGCCAAGGGCCTGGAATGGGAGGTGGTCGCCGTCCCGCACATCGTGGAGGGCACCTTCCCCTCGGGCACCGGCACCACCACCTGGATGGGCGCGCTGGCCGAACTCCCCACCGCGCTGCGCGGCGACCGGCAGTCCCGGGACGCGGGCGACGGCGTCCCCGTCCTCGAACTCACCGACATTTACGACCGCTCGGACCTCGAACGCGCCCTCGACGCGCACAAGAAGGCCCTGGCCCGCCGCCGGCTGGACGAGGACCGCCGCCTGTTCTACGTCGCGCTCACCCGCACCGAACGCGCGCTGTTCGTCTCCGCGCACCACTGGGGCGAGACCGGCTCGAAACCCAAGGGCCCCTCGGACTTCCTGCTCGAACTCGTACGCGGCGCCGACGCCGCCGAGGGCGCTCCCACAGGTCCCGTGCTGATCGACCGCTGGGACGACCCGCCGCTGCCCGACACCGCGAACCCGTTCACCGACAACCCGCAGAGCGCCTCCTGGCCCCGCGATCCGCTCGGCCCACGCCGGGAGTCGGTGGAACACGGTGCGGCCATGGTGAAGTCGGCGCTCACCGCCCTGCACCAGCGGGCGCGCCCCGAACAGATCGCCTTCGACTTCGGCGCGACCGACGCCGACGACGACCTCGAATCCGACGGCGCGGCAGCAGATTCCGAACCCGACGACACCGACCCCGAAGGCTGGGGCGCCGACGTCGACGCCCTCATCGCCGAACATCACGCCGCCGAACAATCGATCCGCGAAGTGGAACTGCCCGGCCAGCTCGCCGCCACCGCCCTGGTCGATCTGCGCGGTGACCCCGCCGCGCTCGCCGCCCGCCTGCGCCGTCCGCTGCCGTATCCGCCCAGCCCGTACACCCGGCGCGGCACCGCCTTCCACGCCTGGCTGCAGCGCTGGTTCGGCGCGGGCCGCCTGCTCGCCTTCGACGAACTCCCCGGCGCGGCCGACACCGGCGACACCGACGCCGGACTGCTGCGCCTGCAGGAGGCGTTCCTGGCCTCGGCCTGGGCCGACCGCAACGCCGTCGAAGTGGAGATCTCGTTCGAGACCTCGTTGGCGGGCACCGTGATTCGTGGCCGCATGGACGCGGTCTTCCGCAATCCCGACGGCACCTGGGTGGTCGTGGACTGGAAGACCGGCGGCGAGCCCACCGCGGCCGAGGAACGCGCGGTCGCCATTCAGCTCGCGGTCTACCGGCTGGCCTGGGCGCGCCTGGAAGCCGCCCGCACCGGCGCCTCGGAAGCCGACATGCTCGCCCGCACCAGCGCCGCCTTCCACTACGTCCGCACCGGCCGCACCATCGCCCCCGACGAGCTGCCCGGCCCCGCCGAACTCGCGGCCCTCATCACCGACGCCGCACCCGAACGGCTCGACGCCGCGGCCGCGCTGGCCGCCGAACGCGCGGAACTCGCCGCCGTGCGCGCCGCGGCCGCCGACCGCCGCGCCCGGGCCGAACTGCCGCCCGAACCCGAACTTCCCGACGACGAGGAGCCGCGCGACTGGGACGACACCCCGCCGCCGCCCGTCGACCAGGAACCGTTCCCCTTCGACTTCGAGCCCCCGCCCGACCCGGAGTCGCTGCCCCCCGATCCCACTCGGTCCTAGTGCCGCAAGCGGTTTCGGCCCGCCGGATCGCCGCCGTGCGCGTTCCGTGCCGTGGTTTCGGACCCGCCCGATCGTGACCGCGCCCGACCCCGGCTCTCGGCACCCGCGCCACCTGCGGGCGGTCATCTCGCCCGCCCGCGCCGATCCGGCAGTCGCGACGCGCGCCGCTCGACACCACGGAGTCGATGCGCGCCGGGTACGCTCCGGTCCTGTGCCGCAGGAAGACATCCCCGAAATGACCGGTGATTCGCGTGTTCGGTGACAACTCACGTGGTCTGGGCCGGCTCACCGATCGCCCCGACTTCGCGCTGGTGGGCATCCTGCGCATCCCCGCCACCGAGTCCAGCCCGTGGCGGTCGCTGACCAAACGCGTACTCCTGGCCGTGCTGCTGCTCGCCGCCGCGACCATGGTCGTCTACATCGGGCGCGACGGCTACAACGACAACGCGCGCGAGAAGATGTCGCTCCTCGATTGCGCCTACTACGCGACGGTGTCGCTCTCGACCACCGGCTACGGCGACATCACACCGGCCACCCCCACCGCGCGGCTGGTCAATATTCTCGTCATCACCCCGCTGCGGGTCCTGTTCCTCATCGTCCTGGTCGGCACCACCCTCTCGGTGCTCACCGAACGGTCCCGGCAGGCGTTCAAGATTCAGCGATGGAGGCACACCGTGCGCAACCACACCGTCGTCGTCGGCTACGGCACCAAGGGCCGCACCGCGGTCGACGCCATGCTCGCCGACGGCACCCAGCCCGGCGACATCGTGGTGGTCGACACCGACCCGACGGTCCTCGAGGCCGCGGCCAACGCCGGACTGGTGACCGTGCACGGATCGGCCACCAAATCCGACGTGCTGCGCCTGGCCGGCGTCGCGCACGCCTCGTCCATCGTGGTCGCCGCCAACCGCGACGACACCGCCGTGCTCGTCACCCTCACCGCCCGCGAGATCAACCCCAAGGCCCGCATCTCCGCCGCGGTCCGCGAGGCCGAGAACACCCACCTGCTGCGCCAGTCCGGCGCCGACTCGGTGGTCGTGTCCTCCGAGACCGCGGGCCGCCTGCTCGGCATCGCCACCACCACCCCCAGCGTGGTGGAGATGATCGAGGATCTGCTCACCCCCGAGGCCGGTTTCGCCATCTCCGAACGCGAGGCCGAACCCGAGGAGATCGGCGGCTCCCCACGGCATCTGCGCGACATCGTGCTCGGCGTCGTCCGCAACGGCGTCCTGATCCGCGTCGGCGATCCGGAGGTCGACGCCCTCGAGTCCGCCGACAAACTCCTCTACCTCCGCAGGGTGCAGTCCTGACACCGGACGCTGAGGCTAGTGTCGAAGCTGTGTCAGGTTTTCAGCTGAATGCTGTCCCGGTTCTGTCTCGTACGACGCTTGATCGCGCGGAGCACTTGCGCAGTGACGAGCAGGCCCTGAAAGAAGGCTGGGCGCAAGCGAAGTTACTGCGGATGAACCGGCGGGGGCAGGTGATCGTCGACGGGCAGAGCGTCGTGCTCGAGGCCGCGATCACGCTCTCCGCCGAACCCGCCGCCGACGCGGTCTTCCTCGGCGTCGACGGCGACATCCACCTCTGGGCGGTGCGCGACAACGACATCGAGGGCACCCTCTCGGACCTGCGGGCCGTCGGCGCCACCCTGGATCTCGACGATTTCGGCACCGGCCTGCTCTCCACCGCCATCGCCCTGCTGAACTGGCACGACAAGGCGCGCTTCAGCGCCGCCGACGGCACCCCGACCGCCGCCACGAACGGCGGCTGGTCCCGCACCAGCGAATCCGGCCACGAGGAATTCCCGCGCATCGACCCGGCCGTCATCTGCCTCATCCACGACGGCGGCGACCGCGTCCTGCTCGGCCGCCAGCACACCTGGCCCGAGGGCCTGTTCTCGCTGCTCGCGGGATTCGTCGAGACCGGCGAGTCGCTCGAACGCTGCGTCGAACGCGAACTGCGCGAAGAGGTCGGCGTCGACGTCACCGACATCCGCTACCTGGGCAGCCAGCCCTGGCCCTTCCCGCGCTCGCTCATGCTGGGCTTCTCCGCAGTGGCCGACCCCGAACAGGAACTGACCTTCCACGACGGCGAGATCGCCGAGGCGCACTGGTTCACCCGCGCCGAGGTCCGCGCGGCCCTGGCCGCCGGGGCCTGGGGCGCGGCGACAACCGAATCCCGCCTGCTGCTGCCCGGCTCGATCTCCATCGCCCGCACCATCGTCGAATCCTGGGCGGCCCAGGACTGATTCGGGCACGACGAAAGCCGCACACTCGCGAAGGTGGGTGTGCGGCTTCGGTGTTTCCGGGTCAGGAGATCGAGGCGAGCGCCTGCTTCACCTGAACCAGGGTGGGATTGGTGGCGGTGGACCCGTCGCGGTACTTGATGGTGGGCACCACGTGGTTGCCGTTGTTGACGCTGCCGACGAACTCGGCGGCCTCCGGGTTCTCTTCGATGTCGATCACCGTGTAGGTGATGCCCGACTCGTCGAGCTGCTTCTTGAGCCGGCGGCAGTAGCCACACCAGGTCGTCGAGTACATGGTCAGGTCGGTTGCAGTCACGCGATGTGCAACGTGGTCCCGGCCGATCGTGTTCCCCCGGGCCGCGCGGCCCGGCCGAATGCGGATCGCAGGGCCGGCGCGCGCGGCTATGCCGCGGCCCCGCGCGGGCCCCGGCGCGGCCGATCGGGGCCGCGGCCGTCACGGCGCAGCCTCCCGTCGGTGTACGCCTGCCACAGCAGCGCCCACGCGATGATCAGCACCGAGCCGTAGACCAGCACCACCGGCCCGATGTGCGGGGCCAGCCACCCCAGCGCCACCGCGGCCGCGATGCACGGCAGCGGATGCGCGAACAGGCTCTGCCAGCGCGCCCCGCTGCGCAGCCCGCTCATCCCCACGAGCCCGAAGTAGCCCGCCACGCCGCCGCCGAGCACCCAGCCGGTGCCCGCGGTCAGGTGCTCGTTCGCGTGCGAGATCGTCAGGCCCAGGCCCGCCGCGATGGTGGCCAGCGCACCGGTGACCCAGCAGTGCGTGGCCATGATGTGCTGCCACGGCAGCGGTCCCCGGCCGTCGTCCACCCCGCTCATGAGCCGGGGGACCGGGCCGAACATCAGCGTCAGCGCCCACAGTCCGGCCAGGATGAGGAACGCGCCCAGCCCGAGCGCCAGGATCTCGGCGGTCCACAGTTCCTGGCCGACCGCGTCGATCACCGTGATGACGCCCTCACCGAGCACGATGATCACGTACAGGCCGAGGCGCTCCCCGAGATGTTCGGGATTCGCGTGCACCGCACGGAGTTTCGGGGCGCTGACGCCCTCGAACCGCCGCGAGTTCCGCAGGCGCCGGTCCAGCCGGTCCTGCATCTCGGCCAGCAGCCGCTCACCGCTGATCGCGAACATGAGCCACAGGTCGATCGCCAGCCCCGCCGCCCACAGGTAGTACTTCCAGGGCGCGTCCACCCACAGCGAGACGATCCACGGCAGCACACCGAAGGACAGCTGCGCGGTCGGCCAGTCCACCACGACCAGCCCCCGCCCCCAGGCCTGCGCGGTCGCGACGCGCAACACCACGTACACCGCCGCGAAGGTCGTCGCGTGCCGCTCGGGCACCCCCGCGACCGCCGCCGCCATCACCCCGAGCCCGAGCATGGCCGCCAGCATCAGCGCCGGATGCGTCCGGTCGTTCGCGATGTCGCTGTACAGCGTGATACACGCCCAGGCCGTCCAAAATGCCAGGTAGAGCACCAGATACAACGCGAAGTACCCGACCGAGGGCCCGTGCCGCAGCAGATGCGTGAGCTGCACCAGCCCCGCCACGGCCACCAGGTCGAAGAACAACTCCAACCAGTTGGTCCGCCGCCCCGCCCCGCCCCCGCTCTCGGACTCATCGGCCATCCTCGAACGCTAATCCCCGCCCCCTTCGAGCCGGGGTAGGCACGGCCGCCGGTGTGCCCGGCGCGACACCGAGCAAGATGCTCGCCGGGGCACGGGCGCGTTCAGTGCGATATCGCCGCCGCGCCGATCAGCGCCAACGGGAGCATGATGACGGCGGCGGTACCGGCCCAGCCGATGGCGAGCGTCGGCCACGAAACGCGCCGAAGCCACCGGGGAAGGTAGAGCATGGCGATCGCGGCGAGGATGCCGGCCGTGAAACCGCCCAAACCGGAAGCCGTAAAGACGGGATCGAAGGGCCCCCACCACACGAAGGCGACGCAGCACGCGGCGATCGCGATCGCTACCCGTACCCGCCAGACGCCGATCGCTGTCATACAAACGATGAGCGCGCCCGTCAGACCCTCGATGTAGCCGATCGTTCCGAGGGTGGGGAAGTCGATCAGCCACACGAGAGCGGCCGAGCTGCCCAGCGTCGAGGCGAGCAGGATGGCGAGCAGACGTGACCTGCCGATCAGCACCTCGAGCTCACGGCCCGCGAAGAAGAGCAGTACGGCGGCGACCACCGCGCCCGTCCACCGGGTGTGGGCGAATTCGTTGGTGAGCACCCGGTGCCACTGGCCGTCGGCCACCCTCGGCAACCAGAGCGACGCGTGGGTGTTCACCCACGAGGCGCGGGAATCCCACACGCTGTGCGCCTGCGCGGCGCCGATCGCGTACAGCATCGCGATCACGCCCACCAGCGCGAAGGTCACATACGGGATCGGCTGGTGGTACGACAGGCCGTCGACATCGCCCAGACGGGCTCGCACAGCATGAGCGTCATCGCGCAGCAGCGTTCGAACGATCGGATGGGGATCATCGTCGAAGAAGTCTTCGTCGTCGTATTCGTCGTCGTCCCAATCGAACTCGTCGTCTTCGTCGTCGTCCAGGTCCAGGTCCGGTTGCCGCACCGGACGGCGCGGTGGAATCTCGTCGCGGAGGCCGGCGCTCTTCATCCCCAGCAGTTCCAGCTCGGGGCACCGCAACGGCTCACCGGTTTCCGCGACCAGCGCCTCGAAGACGAGTTCGTCCGGCAGCGACGCCTGGCTGTAGAGGACGAACAGCTTCTCCGTCGCCCTCGCCAGCCGCGCGCGTTCGCTGTCGGGCGCCGCCCGGTCCGCGAAGCGGAACCACTCCTGCATACCTTCCTCGGGCGCGGGTGGCGCCCATCCGTTCATGGACAGATCGATCAGGCCGCGGCGTCTCGACGGTGGCAGGTGATCGAGGTCGAAAGTGCAGGAGGTCACCGCGAGGATGTCGTCGTCGAGAACGGTGAAGGACGCGTACCGGTCCAATGATCCGGGCGTGCGGGCGTATTCGGCGAGGAGATTGCCGACGATCAGCTTGCTGCCCGTCGGCATGGTGAACAGCGTCCGGACGAACGCGGCACGGAACTCCGCCCACCCGGTCTCGTGCGCGTCGATCCTGGCCTTCTGCTCGGGCGTGGTGGGTCCGAACAGGGCGCCGGGTTCCATGACGAGCTCGCCGTCGTCCCCGATCTCGAACGGGATGGTCCGAATCTCGGAGTACACCGCGGTGTGGATCCCGAACGGCCGCAACGCGGCCGCCTTCCATCTGCTGCGGCGAACCCGAAAACTATTGGGACCCCAGTAATCGCGCTTGTTCATTCCCACCCCGTTCGTGCAATAGAGGAACGAGTTCTATCACCGCGAATCGCGGTCGGCAAAAACGAGTCCGGCGCCCGGCTCGGTCCGGGCGACGGCGGTTCCGATGTCACTCGGGTGAGTGTGCGACCGGCCTGGTGAAAGGGCTTGCGCCGACGCATTCCGGTGGAGTGGGGGATGGGTGGTCGCGGTCCGGCGGCCCCCGCGGACTCGGCCCGGCGGGCACCGCCGGCGCGGTGTCGGACGGCACTGCCGTCGCGCTGTCGGCGGGCACTGTCATGATGGTGCGCGTGACTGCCGCCTCCGCACAGCAGGCCAAACTCCGGCTCGACGACCTCGACGCCGAGCAGGCGGCAGCCGTACGCGCACCGCGCGGCCCGGTCTGCGTGCTGGCCGGCGCGGGAACGGGCAAGACGCGCACCATCACCCATCGCATCGCGCACCTGGTCTCGGCCGGGCACGTGCGCGCCGACCAGGTGCTCGCGGTGACCTTCACCGCGCGCGCGGCCGGCGAGCTGCGCGGGCGGCTGCGCGCACTCGGCCTCGGCGGCGAAGCCGGACAGGTCCAGGCCCGCACCTTCCACGCCGCCGCGCTGCGCCAGCTCAAATACTTCTGGCCGCAGGTCGTCGGGGACGTGCCGTGGCGGCTCATCGACCGCAAGTTCCCGCTGGTGGCCCAGGCCGCCGGCCGTTCGGGACTGGCCACCGACACCGACACCCTGCGCGACCTGACCGGTGAGATCGAATGGGCCAAGGGCTCACTCATCGCCCCCGAGGACTACGCGGGCGCGGTCGCCCGACTGCAACGCGACGCGCCCTACGAAGCGTCCAAGGTGGCGGCGGTCTACGCGGCGTACGAATCGCTCAAGACCACCTCCGAGGGCCTGCTGCTGGACTTCGACGATCTGCTGCTGCACACCGCCGCCGCCCTCGAGGACTACGCCGCGGTGGCCGAGGAATTCCGCGGCCGCTACCGCAGTTTCGTGGTCGACGAATACCAGGACGTCACCCCGCTGCAGCAGCGCGTCCTCGACGCCTGGCTGGGCGACCGCGACGACCTGACAGTGGTCGGCGACGCCAACCAGACCATCTACTCCTTCACCGGCGCGAGTCCGTCCTACCTGCTGGACTTCTCGCGCCGCTTCCCCGAGGCGACCGTCGTCCGCCTCGAACGCGACTACCGCTCCACCCCGCAGGTGGTCTCGCTCGCCAACCGCGTGATCGGCGCGGCGCGCGGCCGGATCGCGGGCACCCGCCTGCAACTCATCGGCCAGCGCCCCGACGGTCCCGAACCGTCCTTCGCCGAATTCGACGACGAGCCCGCCGAAGCGGCCGCCGTCGCCAAGGCCATCACCGACCTGCTCGGCCGGGGCGTGCCCGCCGCCGGGATCGCGGTGCTGTTCCGCATCAACGCCCAGTCCGAGGCGTACGAGCAGGCCCTGACCGAAGCGGGCATCGCGTACCAGGTGCGCGGCGGCGAAGGGTTCTTCGCCCGGCCCGACGTCCGCCAGGCCGTGCAGGCCCTGCGCCAGGCCGGGGCCCGCGACGACCTGCCCGACGCCCGCGGCCCCGAACTGGTGACCCTGGTCCGGGCGGTCCTGGCCCGGATCGGCCTGACCACCGAGGAGCCCGTCGGCGCGCAGGCCCGCGAACGCTGGTCCGCGCTGGTGGCCCTGGTCGCCCTCACCGAGGAGTTGACGGCCCACGACCCCGACCTCGAGCTGACCGGTCTGCTGCGCGAGCTCGCCGCCCGGGCCGAGGCCAGGCACCCACCGACCGTGCAGGGCGTCACCCTGGCTTCGCTGCACGCGGCCAAGGGCCTCGAGTGGGACGCGGTGTTCCTGGTCGGCCTGGCCGACGGCACCATGCCCATCCAGCACGTGCTCGGCCACGACGCCGCGGTCTCGGACGAGGCGGGGCTCGAGGAGGAACGCCGGCTGCTCTACGTCGGCGTCACCCGCGCGCGCGAACACCTGCAATTGTCCTGGGCGCTGGCACGTTCGGAGGGCGGGCGCAAGGTGCGCCGCCGCTCCCGCTTCCTCATCGGTCTGGTCCCCGACGATTCCCCGGCGTCGCGCATCGCCCAGCCCGCCGCCGATCGCCGCGGCCCCAAACGCGTGCACCCGACCTGTCGCGTCTGCGGCAGACCGCTGCTCAACACCCAGGCCACCATGCTGGGCCGCTGCACGCGCTGCCCGGCCGACGTGGACACCGAACTGCTCGCGGCCCTGCACGAATGGCGAAAGGACAAGGCCGACGCCCTGTCCCTGCCGCATTTCGTGGTGTTCAGCGACACCACCCTGACCGCCATCGCCGAACAGCGCCCGACCGATGATCGGGGGCTGGTCGCCATCCCCGGCATCGGCGCGAAGAAGCTGCAAACCTACGGCGCCGACGTGCTCGCGATCGTGCGCGAGCGAAGGCGGGACTGAACCCGCGGTACCCCCGATGCGCGTCGGGCCCGGTCCCGGCGCCGCCCGAGCCCGAATTCGCACGTTTGCGCCGGTGTTGATCTCCGTCACGCGGCACCGTGCCGCCCGCTCCAACCGCGTTGCGGCTCTTCGCTTCTGATTTGCTGTCCGCAAGACCATAAAACCGCAGGTCAAAAATAGGTTGTGTGCTCGCGTATATGTACCTAGGGTAGTTCCCATGCAACCGGGAGGGCTCCCGGGTGTGCATGGGTAACTGATCGGCATTCGAGTGCAGGAGGGAGGCAGAGCAATGAACAACTACGTGAACACCTTGTCCGTCCGGATTACCGGCGATCTGGTGGCGACGTCTGCTGTCTGCGTTGCGTCCGCCTCCCGGGGAGTCCTCGGCATGCAGCAGGGGATTCGTGTGTCCGGCGGCGGCGATCTTGGTCTCAAGGGTTTTGCAACCAAAGCCCAAGCGATGCAGACGATCGTTGATCAGGACAAGCCCGAGGCGGGCTGGCATTCGGCAGTCGCGTATGCGGCCACCGGTGTCTTCGCGGATGAAGCCGGCGCCAACCCGGCTAGTCTGCGGGCCGCCCGCCTCCGTAACACCCACCGAGCGAACGTGATCAGGAGTCGACACCGAAGTCGACTCAGGTAGGGGACAACCCCCACACCCCTGGCCACGGATCGCACACCGCGAAACCGTGGCCATATTTATATCGGCCTCAGCCACCGGCACCGGTTTCGCGGAACGACCACCGCAAATGTCTTCCACAAGACGACCACTGCACGAGCTGAAGGAGCACGACGTGTCCAACACGGTTACCCGTGACCGCGTGACATGCCGCAACACCGTGGCTTCCACTCCCCGAATCCGTCGGGGCGTCACCACCACTCTGCCCTGCCGGGACGGTCTCAACCCCGATCTCTGGTTCGCCGAGTCCCCCGCCCAGCTGGAAGAGGCCAAGACGCTCTGCGCCGAGTGCCCCATCCGTCAGGGCTGCCTGACCGCCGCGATCGATCGCGCTGAGCCCTGGGGTGTCTGGGGCGGCGAGATCTTCGATCAGGGTGTCGTCATCGCCCGCAAGCGGCCTCGCGGCCGTCCGCGCAAGGTCGCGGTGGCATGATCGGCCCAAGCGCCGGGGGAGTTGAACGCATACGACCCGCTTACGTCTTCGTAAGCGGGTCGTTTTGCGTCTGAAGGGTTTTCAGCTGGCGGTGCGGTATTCCTTGTAGCCGGGAACCCAGTCCTGCATCAGCTTCATGAACGGGAGTTCGGCGTCGAGCTGGGCGCAGATCCCGATCGAGCCGCCCAGGACGCGGAAGATCATCACGTGTTCGGCCGGGAGCTGCAGGGCGCGAGCGGTTTTGACCATTTCCTGGTTGGAGATGTCGGTGGCCTTGCCGGCCACGCGCTGCATCCACTTACGGGTGAAGTGGAAGGTCTCGGTCTTGATCGGATCGGTGAACGGGCGCAGGTAGTCCTGAATCTCCTGATGCGTCACCGTTTTTCCGGGGATCACCCAGCCATTGGTCGTCATCAGGGTGACCAGTTCGTCGAAGCGCTCCTCCACCGCGAGCGCCACCATCTGGCCCAGCTCGGGCGGAAAGCCGTTGGGCAGCGGGGCGCAGGCGCCGTAGTCGATGACCGCGAGCCGGCCGTCTTCGAGCACCATGAAGTTGCCCGGGTGCGGATCCGCGTGCAGCAGACCGGCGATGGCCGGTGACGAGAAATGGAACTCGCCCATCTGGGCCGCGACGCGATTGCGCAGTTCCAGCGTGCCGGCCGGATCCTCCATACCCCGGGCGATGATCTTGGAGACCGGGGTGGCGTTCTCCAGCCACTCGGTGACGATGACCTTGGGCGCACTGGCGACGACCTTGGGCACCAGGAAGCGCGGATGGCCGTCGAAGGCCTTGGCGAACTGCCGCTGATGCCCGCCTTCGATGCGGTAGTCGAGTTCTTCCTCGGTGCGCTCGCTGATCTCGGCCAGCACCGGCTTCACGTCCGCGCCCGGGATGAGCGCGCCCAGCATGCCGGCCATGCGATTGAGGGTCTTCAGGTCCGAGCGCAGCGCTTCGTCCGCGCCCGGGTACTGCACCTTCACCGCGACGGTGCGACCGTCGGACCATACGGCCTTGTGCACCTGGCCGATGCTGGCCGAGGCGGTGGGCGCGTCGTCGAAGTGCTTGAAGCGCTGCCGCCAGCCGGTGCCCAGCTGCTGGTCGAGCTGGCGATGCACGGCGGCGGTCGGCATCGGGGGCGCGGCGGCCTGCAATTTGGTCAGGGCCTCGCGGTAGTGCTCGCCGAACTCCTCGGGCACCGCGGCCTCGAAGACCGACAGGGCCTGCCCGAATTTCATGGCGCCGCCCTTGAGCTCACCCAGTACCGCGAACAATTGTTCGGCGGCCTTCTGATTCAGCTCGGCGTTGATCTCGGATTTGTCGCCCCCGGCGAGTTTGCGGCCGAATCCCACGGCGGCCCGGCCCGCGATGCCCAGCGGAATCTTGGCCAACTTGGCATTGCGGGAGGAGCGCTTGCTCACAATCTCTGACACGACACCATCATGCCGATGTCCCAGACGGCTCGCCATGGGAATTGACCGTTCTCGCGGGTCGGAGCGGTAAGTGGGATCCATCACATCCGAGCCTTCCGGCTATGGCCGCACGCGGCCGGTTCGGGGTCGGGGACTGCGATTTCGGCTGGGAGCGAGGCTGGAACGCGCGGCAACCGCACCGCGGATGCGCGGGCCACGGGCGCCGCGCGATGCGATAGATCTCCGGGTCCAGCTCCAGCGTCGTGTCCAGTGTCACCGGTGGGCGATCGGCCGCGCCGTGCACGATCGCCGCGATCTCCGCCAGGGCCAGCGCCGCGGTGGCCGCGATCACCGCCGGCGCGGCGTAACCGGCCCGGCCCAGCAGCTGTGCGCACAGGTGCGGCCACTGCGGCTCTCGATCACAGCGGTGCAGATCGGCGCAGCGCAGACAGCTGGAGGTACCCGGCAGCACCAGCGGCCCGATGACCCCGCGCCCGTCGCGGATGCGCACCTGCAGATGCGGAATGCGGCGGCGCACGAGCTGCTGCGTCAGCGCGGGATCGGGCACGAGCGCGTCGGCGAGCACCACGAGGCCGGGCGGCTCGGGCGGGCCGCCACGCTGGCCGACCTGGTGCGCGTCGCGTAGACCACCACCGTGCACATCGTGGGATCTGCTGGGCCGCAACCCTATTCGCTGCACCCCGGCCAGTAGCGCGTCCGAGAGCGGCCCGCGACCGTGCACGCGTACCGACCGCAGCCGCGCGGGTTGCGGCGCGTCGTGCAGCAGCCCGGCCGCGCTCAGCTCGTCTAGCAGCGCGTCGGTGAGTTCCTGAGCCAGGCCGAAAGCCGCCGCCTCGGAACGGATCTGCGCCCGGGTGTGCATGCCGTCCAGCAGGCGTAGCAGCTCCCAGAGCTGGTGCGGCGGGCCCGGGGCGCGCAGCACGAGCGCGTGCTCGGGATCCCAGCCCAGCTGCACCGCACCGTCGGTGCGCCGCAGCACGGTGATGCGCGGATCCAATGCGGGCCCCGAGGTCCGAGCGAGTGTGGTCATGGCTCCGAGTCTGCGCGCCCCGCGAAACGCGAAAACCCGGGGAAACGCTTGATCACCAGCGCTTTCCCGGGTTGTCCACAACTTCACGATCGGGCTTGCCCGCGTTATCCACAGGCCGTGTCGCTCACGAGCGACCCGCGTCGTCGACGGATCGGCGGCGCGCCCGCGCTACCGACCCGCGCGTCCGCCGTCAGGCAGCGCCCGGCGAATTACCTTCCGGCTCATCGCCGTCGGTCTTGCCACCGTCGGTCTTGCCGTCGTCCGCCGTCCCGGCCTCCGGCTTGTCCCCGCGCCCCTCGCGCTCGGCCTTCTCCCGCGCCTCGGTCGCCGCCAACTGAGCCAGCGGATCGTCGAAAGCCGTTGTGCCGCCGCCCAGGATGGTGTCGATGAACCCGGCCGGGGAATCCAGATCGCTGGAATCGGGCAGCAGGTCCGGATGCGCCCACACCCCGTCGCGCTTGTCCACGCCCGCGTCGGTGGTCAGCCGCCGCCACAGCGCGGCCGCCTCGCGCACCTTGCGCGGGCGCAGTTCCAGCCCGACCAGGGTCGCGAAGGTCTGCTCGGCGGGCCCGCCGGTGGCGCGGCGCCGGCGCAGGGTCTCCGCGAGCGCGCCCGCACCGGGCAGCCGGTCGCCGACCGCGTCGGTCACGACGGTCTCGACCCAGCCCTCGATGAGGGCGAGCAGGGTTTCCAGCCGTTCGAGCGCGGCCTTCTGTTCCGGGGTCGTCTGCGGCTCGAAGGTGCCCTGCGCGAGCAGTTCCTCCAGCTTCGACGGATCCTGCGCCAGGGTCATCGGATCGAGCCCGGCCGCGGCCTGCTCGATGGCCGAGAAGTCCATCTTGATACCGCGCGCGTAGTCCTCCACCGCGCCCAGCACCTGCTGGCGCAGCCACGGCACGTGGGCGAACAGACGCTGATGCGCAGCTTCGCGCGCGGCCAGGAAGACCAGGATCTCGCTCTCGGGCTGCTCGAGCCCGGCGCTGAATTCAGCGATGGCGGTGGGCAGCAGCGCCGAGGTGCCGTCCGGGCCGAGCGGCAGGCCGATATCGGTGGAGGTCAGCACCTCCTTGGCCAGCTGACCCAGGGCCGAGCCGAGCTGCGAGCCGAAGGCCAGTCCGCCCATCTGCGAGAGCATGCCCATCATCGGGCCGGCGAACTCGCGGGCCTCGGCGGGCAGCGTCGCGGTCCACATGCCCGAAACCTGTTCGGCCACCGGATCACACAGCCGCTTCCAGGTCGGCAGCGTCTCCTCGATCCAGTCGTTGGGGGTCCAGGCCACCGACCGGGTGGCGCCGGCCGGAAGCGTGGTGGCCGCGTCGAGCCAGAGCTCGGCCAGGTGCGTGGCATCGGTGACCGCGCTCTGCGCGCCCGCGGAGATCGGGGCGACGGTGGCCCCGAGCTGCTGGCGGGCCAGGCGCTTGGCGAGGTCGTAGTTGACGGGCCCGGAGTTCGCGCCGGGCTGGCTCATGCTGGTGAACATCTGACCCAGCTGACTGAGCATCTGACCGAGCTGCGAGGGGTCGAACCCGCCGCCGGGCTTGGAGGGGTCGAACGCGCCCCCGAATTGCGAGGGGTCGAAGCCACCCGGTCCGAAGCCGAACGGATTGTTCGCACCGGAACCACCGGACCCGTCGCCCGGCTTGCGCTCCGGATCGTCGTCACGGTTCGAGAATCCGAACGAAGAATCACTCATAGTCACTACGGTACTGGAGCCCCGGATGGCGCGAACCGCCGAGCGGAGCGCGGCAATCGGGTGCATGACAAGTACCCTTGGCCGCGTGAACCGTCGGATATTCACCCTGCTCGCCGCCTTGATACCCATTCTGGTGCTGGGAATCGCAGGCAGCGTCGTCACCGTTCCGTTCGTGGCGCTCGGACCTGGGCCGACGTTCAACACTTTGGGTGAGGTGAACGGAAAACAGGTGGTCGAGGTGCGGGATGTGCCGGTCGATCCGACCACCGGCAATCTGAACATGACGACCGTCTCAGTTCGCGATCAGCTGAATATTTTCGAGGCTTTCGGCCTCTGGCTCGACGGTGAACACGGTCTGGTTCCGCGCGCGGAGGTGTATCCGCCCGGAGTGACGCGCGAGAAGATCGACGAATCCAATCAGCAGGAGTTCAAGGATTCGGAAGACAATGCCGAATTGGCGGCGCTGCATTACTTGAAGATGCCGACCGTGGTGCGTCTGCGCGCGGTGACCGAGGACGGCCCGGCCAAGGACGTGCTGCACAAGGGCGACGAACTGGTGAGCGTGGACGGCAAGCCCATCGCCACCGCCAAGGACGTGGTGGCGGCGGTGTCCGCGGCCAAGCCCGGCACCGCGATCCCGGTGGTGTTCCGCCGCGACGGCGTGCAACAGAGCGCGGAGATCACCCTGGGCGCGCGCCCCGACGACGCGAGCAAGGGCTACCTGGGCATCACGCCCGGTGAATTCTCGTCCGGGCCGATTCAGGTCGACTTCAACCTGGCCGAGATCGGCGGTCCGTCGGCGGGCCTGATGTTCACCCTGGCGCTGATCGACAAGCTCACCCCGGGCGAACTGTCCGGCGGCAAGTTCGTCGCGGGCACCGGCACGATCGACCCCGAGGGCAAGGTCGGCCCGATCGGCGGCATCCAATACAAGATGATGGCCGCGCGCGAGGCCGGGGCGGAAACCTTCCTCGTCCCCGCCGCCAACTGCAACGAGGCCGCCCAGCGCACGCCCGACGGCCTGCGCCTGGTGAAGATCGAAAACCTGTCCGGCGCAGTGCAATCCCTGGACGACATCAACGCGGGCCGGGAAACGGCCGGCTGCAGCTGATCCGGCACGCGACGCGCCCGCTGTCCCCGGACGGCGGGCGCGGCCGTTCGCCCGTCCTACTCCTCGGGCTCGTTCTCGAGCGTCTGCTTGAGCGCCTCGATGAGATTGGGCGCGAGGTTCGGCGCGGTGCGCAGATCCAGATCCCCGAACGGGTCTTCCTCGTCCTCGGCGGGCCGCACCTGCAGCAGTGACAGCGAGGTGCCGTCGCGCAGGACACCGGCGTACAGCCGGGCGTCGCGGCGCTCGGGATGCGCGACCGCGGCGCGGCGGCCCGCGTCGTCGGCGGCGTCGGGGTCCGCGAGCAGCGGCGCGATCGCGTCGTCGAGGGTCTGCTCGGCGGCCGGGGGCAGCACCACGATCTGCTGCACCAGCACACAGCCCTCGACCGCCATCGGCCAGCTGGTGGTGCCCAGGAATTCGTCGAGCGCTCGCGGGTGATCACCGGAGATGTCCTCCGGGAACGGATCCTGCGCGATCGGGGTCAGCGCGCCCTCGGCGTCGAGCTGATCGAGCAGCGCCGGCTCGGCCGCCACCAGATCGGCGGTGGGCACCAGCGCGAACATCTGCGGCGGCCGATCCCACCCTTCACCGTCGGCGTATTCGGCGATCTCACGAATACACCGGTACAGGGCGGACGCGGCCCACTGCTCAGGGTTCACCCGGCAATCCTCCCAAGCGCGCGACCCCGTCCCGACACCGGGGTTTCGCCGCAGTCCGGGCGTCGAGAGTCGATCTTTCCGGCTTCGCGCGGACAGTCCTGTGAGGTGTCGGGCCCTGCGGCGGGCGATTTACGTAGAGTGGGGCGCGAAAGGTCCCCTGGGACCGACTCGCATCATCGGACTGCGCTGCCCCGGTCGGTATTTCCGGCGCGGGCTCGCCGGACCCTGGGAGAGTGGCATCGTGGGCATGCGCCCCCCGACAGGCTTACCTTCGCTGTCACGCCGCAGCCGTGTGCTGTTGGTGACGGCTCTGGCGCTGGCGGCACTACTACTGGTCGGGCCTCGACTCACCGACGCCTATACGAACTGGCTCTGGTTCGGGGAGGTGGGTTTCCGGGGCGTGTACCACCGGGTCCTGCTCACCCGGGTCCTGCTGTTCCTGGCGGTGACGGTGATCGTGGCCGCGATCATCTGGCTCGCCCTGCTGCTGGCATATCGTTCCCGCCCGGTCTTCGTGCCGGTGGCCGGACCGGGCGATCCCATCGCCCGCTATCGCACGACCGTCATGAGCAGGCTCCGGCTGTTCGGCATCGGCATACCGCTGCTGATCGGCCTGCTGTCCGGGCTGGTGGCGCAGGGGAACTGGGCCACGGTGCAGTTGTTCCTGCACGGTGGTTCGTTCGGGGTGCGGGATCCGCAGTTCAATCTGGACGTCGGCTTCTACGCCTTCGATCTGCCGTTCTACCGCATGGTCCTGAACTGGCTGTTCGTCGCCGTGGTGATCGCGTTCTTCGCGAACCTGGTGACGCACTACGTCTTCGGCGGGCTGCGCCTGGCCGGGCGCGAGGGCACGCTGAGCACTGCGGCCCGGGTGCAGCTGGCGGTCCTGGCCGGGATGTTCGTGCTGCTCAAGGCGGTTGCGTACTGGTTCGACCGGTACGCGCTGCTGTCGAGTCAGCGCAAGGAGCCCACGTTCACCGGTGGTTCGTACACCGATATCAACGCGGTGCTGCCCGCCAAGCTGATCCTGCTCTCGATCGCGGTCATCTGCGCGCTGGCGTTCTTCGCCGGAATCGTGCTGCGCGATCTGCGAGTTCCGGCCATGGCGGCGGCGCTGCTGGTGCTGTCCTCGGTGCTGGTCGGCGCGGTGTGGCCGCTGCTGGTGGAGCAGTTCTCGGTGCGCCCGAACGCGGCCACCAAGGAGAGCACGTACATCGAGCGCAACATAGAGGCCACCAGGCAGGCGTACGGGCTCACCGACGACAAGGTCGAGTACGTGCCGTACGGCGGTGTGGGACAGTCGACCACCCCCGGCGGGAAGGTCGCGGTCGCGGACACCGAGACCATCAAGAACATCCGCCTGCTCGATCCGAATCTCATGACCCAGACGTTCGTGCAGCGCAACCAGCAGCTGCAGAACTTCTACGGTTTCCCGGATCCGCTGGACATCGACCGGTACACGATCAACGGCGAGGTGCGCGACTTCATCGTCACCGCGCGTGAACTGGTGCCGCAGAACCTGTCCGGCAACCAGACGGACTGGATCAACAAGCACACCGTCTTCACGCACGGCAACGGTTTCGTGGCGGCCCCGGCCAACCAGGTCAACGCCGCTCCGCCCAAGGAGGACAAGCAGGCTCAGCAGGCCGCCGGGGCGAGCGAGTCCGGCGGCGGGTACGGCTACCCGGTGTTCAAGGTCGGCGATCTGGACACCGTCAGCGACACCTTCATTCCGAAGGAGAAGCAGGCCATCCCGGTCGACGAGCCGCGCATCTACTACGGCGAGCTGATCGCCAAGTCCGATGCCGACTACGCCATCGTCGGCGCGAACGGTCAGGCGCCGCGCGAGTACGACACGCCCACCGAGCAGAACACCTACACCGGCAAGGGTGGCGTGGCGATCGGCAACTGGTTCAACCGGTTCGCGTTCGCGGCCAAGTACGCCGAGCGGAACATCCTGTTCTCCGGCGCCATCGGACCCGATTCGAAGATCATCTTCAATCGCAGCCCGAAGGAGCGGGTCGAGCAGGTCGCGCCGTGGCTCACCACGGACGGCGACATCTACCCGGCGGTGGTCGAGGGTCGCATCCAGTGGATCGTGGACGCCTACACCACGCTCGACAACTTCCCGTACTCCCAGCGCACCTCGCTCGACGGCGTGGTGGAGGACAGCATCGACCAGACCACCGGCCGGCTGCTGCCGCGCAAGGAGGTGTCCTACATCCGGAACTCGGTGAAGGCCACGGTCGACGCGTACGACGGCACCGTCACGCTGTACGAGACGGACAAGAACGATCCGGTGCTCAAGGCCTGGATGGGCGTGTTCCCCAACGCCGTTCAGCCCGAGAGCGCGATCTCCGACGAGCTGCGGTCGCACTTCCGCTACCCGGAGGATCTGTTCAAGGTCCAGCGCGAGATGCTCTCGAAGTACCACGTGAACGATCCGCGAGAGTTCTTCACCAACAACGCCTTCTGGTCGGTTCCCAACGACCCGACCGCGGAGGGCGCGGGTGCGGGTGCGCATCAGCCGCCGTACTACGTGCTGCTGGGCAACACCAAGACCGGTAAGCCGCAGTTCACGCTGACCGGTGCCATGGTGGGCTACAAGCGGCAGTTCCTGTCGGCCTACATCCAGGCCAACTCGGATCCGGAGAACTACGGCAAGCTCACGATCCTGCGATTGCCCAACGACTCTCAGACACCGGGCCCGGGGCAGACACAGACCTCGATGACGACCGACGGCGAAGTGTCACAGGCCAGGAACCTGCTCACCACGGGCAACACCAACAAGATCAGGTTCGGCAATCTGCTGACCCTGCCCGTGGGTGACGGCGGCATCCTCTACGTCGAACCCTGGTATCTGGAACGCAATTCGGCGGGTTCGAACGCGCCGTCCTTCCCGCAGCTGGTGAAGGTGCTGGCCAGCTACCAGGACAAGGTCGGCATGGGCGCGACCGTCAAGGAGGCCCTGGACAAGGTGCTGCCCGGCAGCGGCAGCGCGGCGACCGATCAACCGGGGCAGGTGGTCGTCCCGCCCAACCAGGGGACCACGCCGCCGAACAACAACGGCGGTACGGCCCCGGCACCCGGTAAGGAAGCGGCCATCAAGCAGATCGACGACGCGCTCGCGACCGTGGGCAACGCGCAGCGGTCGGGCGATCTGGGCGAATTGGGTAAGGCGCTGGAGAACCTGCAGCGCGCGGTCGACGCCTACGAGAAGGCGGGTAGCTGATACCCGGGCTCTCGCTCGCCCGCGGGTGAGCGAGAGCCCATGACCCGGCCCGGGTGCCCTCCGGACAACGAAAAGCGGTGCCGTCGAATTAGACGGCCGCGCTTTTAACATAATACGGGGTGGGGAAGGAAGTCTGATATGAGCGAACCCACGACTCGATGAGGGCG